>CAJTTA010000040.1 GCA_910579305.1 uncultured Muribaculaceae bacterium | reverse complement strand
TTTAATAATGCCTAAATCTTTATAATTTTTGTAGATTCCGATGCGGTTGCCCTGGACAGCACGTTCTTAATTTGCTCATATGGATTATTATGATTAACTTTGTAGAGTAGTGAGGCTATGTAAGGCTATCTCTCCGGCGCTACACTTAAATTTAAAGTAAATATTGATATCATATGGCCCTTTGGTTTGAATGTAAAGTAAAGTTTGATAAGCTTCAGGATAATGGCTCCGTAAAGAAAGCTAACGATGCTTATCTTGTGGATGCCCTCTCGTTTACAGAGGCAGAGTCGCGCATCATAGAGATGATTACACCTTATATGAGTGGAGAATTCTCTATCTCAGCTGTGAAGAAGACAAAAATATCCGAGATATTCTGGGATGAGTCAGGCGATCGTTTTTATTTGGTCAAGGTGATGTTTATCACCCTTGATGAAAAGACTGCCGTGGAGAAAAAATCTGCTTCGCTCATACTCGTACAGGCTTCAGATTTCGCCGGAGCTCTTGAGAATTTCCTCAAAGGCATGAAGGGCACTGCAGCCGATTATGAGATTGCTTCTATAACAGAGACTCCGCTGATGGATGTGTTCCCCATCACGGAGACACCTTCCAAGCCCGAGTGATCATGATTGCCCGGGAGATTGAGTCGCTCCATAAGGAGCTGGAAGGCACCGGTGCCGAGCTTGTGGCCGTGAGCAAGTTTCATCCGATAGAGGCACTCAAGGAGGCTTATGGAGCCGGTCAGCGTCTCTTTGGCGAGAGTCGCGTGCAAGAGATGCTGGCAAAGATTCCGGCTATGCCCGATGATGTGAAATGGCATTTCATAGGACACCTGCAGACCAATAAGGTGCGTCAGCTCATGGGGCGCACAGCCATGATAGAGAGCGTGGATTCGGAGCATCTGCTTGAATGCATAGACCGTGAGAGCGTACGTGCAGGAGTGCTCACCAGAGTGCTCATGCAGGTGCATGTAGCCATGGAAGAGACTAAATTCGGATTCTCTCCCGGGGAATTGCTCGACTATTTCGGCCGCCGCGGATTCGAGTCCCTGAAGGCCACTCATATATGTGGAGTGATGGGCATGGCTTCGAATACCGATGATGTGGAGCGCGTAAAGGAGGACTTCAGAAGAATTCGTGCCACATACGATGAGATCCGTGAACTTTGTCCGGACCTCAGAGGTTTCAATTGTGTAAGCATGGGCATGAGCGGCGACTGGAAAGTGGCAGTGGATAAGGGCAGCACTCTGGTGAGGGTGGGGACTCGCATTTTCGGCCCGAGGCAGTATTGATATTCAGAATCACTACAAACCGATATTTTTTTTAACAGCTTCTACGATGAGCAATAAAACTGTAGCGGCAGCGCATCCGCATACCAATGTGCGCCTCGTGGCGATCATCACAATGTTCTTCCTCTTTGCGATGATTTCCTTTGTGACCAATCTTGCCGCACCCATAGGCACCGTGTGGAAGAATCACTATGACTGGGCCGGCATGATGGGCAATCTCATGAACTTTGCCGCGTATCTCTTCATGGGGATTCCTGCTGGAAACCTACTCACACGCATAGGATATAAGAAGACCGCACTATGGGCTCTCGCGCTGGGCTTCATAGGCGTAGGCGTGCAGTATATGTCGAGTGTGGCCGGTAGCGGAGTTCCCGTATTCAGTGTGAGCGGCGAGCCGGTGATGCTCAATTTTATAATCTATCTGCTTGGCGCATTCATAAGCGGCTTCTGCGTGTGCATGCTCAACACAGTGGTCAACCCCATGCTGAATTTACTCGGCGGAGGCGGCAACAAGGGCAATCAGCTGGTGCAGGCAGGCGGGTCGCTCAATTCACTCTCAGGCACACTTACTCCGTTTTTTGTAGGCATGCTCATAGGCCAGGTGTCATCAGCCACTTCCATGAGTGATGTGGCTCCCTTGCTCTTCATAGCCATGGGCGTCTTTGTTCTGGCATTTGTCATAATCAGTTTTGTGAGCATTCCGGAGCCTCACATGCAAAAGGCGGGAGGCAGAGACGCGAGACGCGACATGCACTCCCCGTGGAGCTTCCGTCATACAGTGCTCGGTGTGACAGGCATATTCTTTTATGTGGGTCTTGAGGTGGGCATCCCGGGCATGCTTATCTTTTATCTCTCAGACTCGGCTGCTTCGGGCATAACCGAGAATGCCACAGCTGTAGCCGGAGGGGTAGCGGCGGTCTACTGGCTTCTCATGCTTGTGGGCAGGCTGGTGTCGAGTGCGATCTCGGGCAAGGTCTCGTCGCGTTCACAGCTCCTTGTTGTGTCGATAGTCGCCATCATCCTGGTGGTGTCGGCCATTCTCCTGCCATCGCAATGGCGTGTGAGCATGCCGGCTTACTCGATAGCCGACGGTATTACCTGGGCAATGGTGCCGGCCAAGGCTCTGTTGCTTGTGCTTTGCGGTCTGTGCACTTCAGTGATGTGGGGTGGCATTTTCAACCTTGCGGTAGAGGGGCTGGGCAAGTATACGGCCAAGGCCTCAGGCATCTTTATGATGATGGTAGTGGGAGGCGGAATCATGCCCATGATACAGAATGCCATTGCGGGCGCGGCAGGATATATGACTTCTTATTGGCTCATAGTGGCAATGCTCGCATATCTGCTGTATTATGCAGTGGCCGGCTACAGAAATGTGAATAAGGATATTCCTGTGGATACAGCCGACGGCGATTTCGGTATCAACCAGTGATGCGCCGATGATTAAAAAATAAAAAAGTCTTAAATTTATATTGCGATTACGGCCCATTATTGCTATCTTTGTGGCGATAATGGGCCTTGTCTTGCCGCAAGATAGGCTCGGAATCACAGATAAATCTTTTATCATTAAGACATAACACACTTATAATCAATGGATTCAATCCTGATGAACAGAGCCGCGGATAACATGCGCGTGCTTATTGCCTCTATGGTGGAGAAAGCTAAGAGTGGCCATCCCGGCGGAGCCATGGGTGGCGCCGACTTTGTCAATGTGCTTTTTTCCAAGTATCTCAACTATGATCCGGAGCACCCGGAGTGGATAGCGCGCGATCGCTTCTTCCTGGATCCCGGTCATATGTCGCCCATGCTTTACGGAGTGTTGGCTATGGCCGGCAAGTTCACCATGGAGGAGCTTCAGCAGTTCCGCCAGTGGGGCAGCGTCACTCCCGGTCATCCGGAGCTCTGCCCGGAGCGAGGCATAGAGAATGGATCCGGGCCTCTTGGCCAGGGCCATGTGATGGCCGTAGGCTGTGCCATAGCCGAGAGATTTCTGGCTGCCAAGTTCGGATCGGTAGTAGAGCACAAGACATATGCCTATATATCTGACGGAGGTATCCAGGAAGAGATTTCCCAGGGAGCCGGTCGCATAGCCGGTTATCTTGGCCTTGCCAATCTCATCATGTATTATGATGCCAACGATGTGCAGCTATCCACCCGCGTGGATGAGGTGACCAGTGAGGATACTGCAGCCAAATACCGTGCATGGGGCTGGAATGTGCTGGATATCGACGGCTCCGATCCTGAGGCTATAGCCGGCGCTCTCGATGTGGCCATACGCGAGAAGAAACGCCCCACGCTCATCATTGGCCGCACAATCATGGCACGCAAGTGTGTGGATGCTGCCGGAGCGAGCTGCGAGGGATGGGTGAGCACCCACGGCCAGCCTCTCAGCAAAGCCGGCGTGGATGTGGCCTCCACGATAAAGCTTCTTGGCGGAGACCCGGAATCACCCTGGCAGATATGGGATGATGTGCGCGCGCTTTATGCCGGCCGCAGAGAAGAGCTTCTTGCCTATGCCGCAGGGCGCAGGGCGCAAGAGAAGGAGTGGGTCAAGGCCAACCCCGATCAGGCCCGCTTGCTTGCCGATTATATCGCGCAGCGTCTTCCTGACATTGACTGGAATAAGATTGAATATAAGCCCGGGGTAGCCACACGCACCTCTTCGGCTGCCGTGCTGTCGTATCTTGCCGAGAAGTGCGGCAACATGATAGTGTCGAGCGCCGACCTTGCCAATTCCGACAAGACGGATGCCTTCCTTAAGAAGACAGGGGCGATCACAGCCTGCAATCCCGGCGGAGGTTTCCTGCATGCCGGAGTGGCCGAGCTTACCATGGCCTCGCTCATGAATGGCATTCTGCTGCATGGAGGCATGATGGCAGCCTGCGGCACCTTCTTCGTTTTCTCCGACTATATGAAGCCTGCCATGCGTATGGCGGCGCTAATGGAGCTCCCCGTGAAGTATGTCTTCACTCACGACGCTTTCAGAGTAGGAGAGGACGGCCCCACGCATCAGCCGATAGAGCATGAGGCCCAGATACGCCTGCTGGAGCAGATGAGCAATTTCTCAGGGCGTCCGTCAATGCTCGTGTTGCGTCCTGCCGACTCTGCCGAGACTGTGGAATGCTGGCGTATGGCCATAGAGAACAAATATACTCCCACCGCTCTGATTCTTTCCCGCCAGGATGTGCCTGATCTTCCGGGCGCCGACCGCAAGGAACAGGCTCGCGGGGCACAGCGTGGAGGCTACCTCGTGCGTGCTGTCGAGAAGCCGCAGATAGTGCTCGTGGGCAGCGGCAGCGAAGTGAGCCTGCTTCTGAGTGTGGCCGAAGAGCTGGCTCGAGAGGGAGTGGAAGCTTCAGTGGCATCAGTGCCCTCAGTGGCGCTCTTCATGAGTCAGGATGAAGCATGGAGAGAAAGTGTGATCCCTGCAGGAGTTCCCATCTTCGGTCTTACAGCCGGACTCCCGGCCGCACTTCAGCCCCTCATGAGAGGCGACTGGCATATATATGGACTTACTCGTTTCGGAGCCTCAGCTCCTTACAAGGTGCTTGATAAGGAATTCGGTTATACGACAGAGAATATTTTGAGCTGCGTAAAACATTTTTTAGAGAAAAAGAGTTAAATATGAAAAAAAAGTTGTAATTTTGCGACTTGAAATCCAGGCTCCCCTTATGCCTGTCAGCAGTACAACTGTTTTTATAAACCCATATAACTGAAAAATTATGAAGAAAGTAGCTTTACTTGGTTTAGTATGTGCTTCCATGTTCGGCGGTATGAACGCCGGCGCGCAGGAGGTCAGCTACGTAGAAGACTGCAGCCAGGGCTATCTTATTGGCCCCGCTCGCTCTAACTGGTTCATCACAGCACAGGGCGGTACCAATGTGCTTTTCTCCAATCATGACCGTCACATCACTCTCAGAAAGCGTTTCGGCGCTAACGCAGCTATCTTTGCTGGTAAGTGGTTCACTCCTGTATGGGGCTTCCGTTTCGGTGCCAGCGCCAACATCATGCGCGGCGCTACCTCTGAATATGGCTCCTTCCGCGATCCCCACAGCGGCATCGTAGGTATGGGTTCTCACGATATGGCTCTCTATGGAGAGCGCGGCGTGACTCTCGGCCCGGAGATTGACCTCATGCTCTCTCTCACCAACTGGTGGTGTGGTTATAACCCCAACCGTGTCTACAATGCAGTGCTCCATGCAGGTGGCGGCGGCTACTGGACATTCAGCCACAAGGCCGGCGATCATGACTGGCACAATGCCAAGAACCGCACTCTCTTTGCAAACGTAGGCCTTCAGAACAACTTCTCTCTCAACCGCCACATCGATCTCTTCATCGACGTGACTGCAACTGTCATGGACTATTCCAGCAACGACCGTTTTGATGAAGAAGCTTACAACAAGGATATGACCGCTCTTGTGGCTGCCAACGTAGGTATCACTTATCACTTCAGCCCCACCAGCTTCAACTGCCCGGTGACTGCCGTGTGCCCCACCTGGAAGTACACCGATGCTGAGGGTGATGAGCTCACAGCCCGCCTTGACAATGCCAACCGCAAGATCGAAGATCTCCAGCGTCAGCTTGATGATTGCCTGAACCGTCCCAACAAGGACTGCGAATGCTCCGAGGCACTGGCTACCATCTACTATCCCATCAATGTATCGACTCTCTCAAAGCGTGAGGTGACTCTCGTGCAGTCAATGGCCAAGACCATGATCGCCAACCCCGACAAGAAGTACATCCTCACCGGTTGGGCTGACAATTACACCGGCAGCGAAGCAGTCAACACTCGCCTTCGTCATCAGCGTGTAGACGGCGTTAAGGCTTGTCTCGTACGTGCAGGTGTACCCGAGAGCCAGATCGAGACCCGCATTGATGCCAACAACCTCACTGACTATGGCTTGAAGGGCGCTCAGTTTGACCGTGCCGTGACCATCGTAGAGGCTAAATAAAATCCTTGCTGCATCTGCTTTCAAGCAGAGACAGGATTATAACATATACCGCCGCATAGCTTGGAGCTTATGCGGCGGTATCTTATTATGTCAGCTCTTAAGGCATAAACTTCATAAGCTTTCCGAGGTTTGTTAAATTTATGAATGGAAATTTCGTGGGGCGGGATTTTTTTAGTAATTTTACCGCGTGAACTCCGATAGTAATGTATCCGTTCTTTTGCATCTTGCATGTGAAAGCTCCGTTCTTATCCGGCATCGGTCAGAGAGGCGTTACAGCAGTATGACGGAGTCATGACACCCTCCTGAGAAACTATCATATCAATATAACCTTGAATTACACAATGCAAAGAGACAATCAAATCTTCGACATGATTGACCGCGAGCATCTTCGTCAGCGCCGCGGCATCGAGCTTATCGCGTCAGAAAATTTTGTAAGTGATGAGGTAATGCGGGCCATGGGTTCCTGCCTCACAAATAAATATGCAGAAGGCTATCCCGCCAAGCGCTACTACGGCGGTTGTCAGGTAGTGGATGAGGTGGAGAACCTCGCAATCGAGCGCGCCAAGGCACTGTTTGGTGCCGAGTGGGCCAATGTTCAGCCTCATAGCGGAGCGCAGGCCAATATGGCAGTGTTTATGGCTTGCCTGCAGCCGGGAGACACATTCCTGGGCATGGATCTGAGTCATGGCGGTCATTTGAGCCACGGCAGTCCGGTGAATTTCTCCGGCCTTATGTTCAATCCGGTGAGCTACACAGTGGAGGCCGAGACAGGCCGCGTGAACTATGAAGAGCTGGAGGCCAAGGCGCGCGAACATAAGCCCAAACTCATCATTGCAGGAGCAAGCGCATATTCTCGTGAATGGGATTATGCCCGTATCCGCAAGGTGGCCGATGAAGTCGGAGCTATCTTCATGGTGGATATGGCTCATCCCGCAGGACTCATTGCAGCCGGCCTGCTTGAGAATCCCGTCAAGCATGCGCATATCGTGACCACTACAACACACAAGACTCTTCGTGGCCCCCGCGGAGGCATGATTCTCATGGGCAAAGACTTTGATAACCCCTGGGGCAAGAAGACACCCAAGGGAGAGATCAAGAAAATGAGCGCGTTGCTTGACTCGGCTGTATTCCCCGGCGTGCAGGGAGGCCCCCTGGAGCATGTGATTGCAGCGAAAGCCGTGGCATTCGGCGAATGTCTGCAGCCCGAGTGGCGCGAGTATTGCCTGCAGATCAAGAAAAACGCTGCCGCCTTGGCATCGGCTCTCATAGCAAAAGGCTATAAGATCATTTCCGATGGTACCGACAATCACTGCATGCTGGTGGATCTGCGCACCAAGTTCCCCGAAATGAGCGGAAAGATGGCGGAGCGCGTACTCGTGGAGGCAGATATCACAGCCAATAAGAACATGGTGCCCTACGACACCCGTTCTCCTTTCCTCACCTCAGGACTGCGTTTTGGCACTGCCGCCATCACAACCCGTGGCGCCAAGGAGGATCTCATGGTGAAAATAGTAGATATGATTGACCATGTGCTCACTCATGCCGACAAGCCGGAAGAGATAGCAAAGGTGCGTGCCGAGGTTAACGAGATGATGAATCAGTATCCCATGTTTGCATGGTAAGCCGATATTCATAATAAAATGACATTAAAGACTTGCTCTTCGGAGCGAGTCTTTAATGTTCATATCTTGGAGAGTGCTTGAATTGAAACCGGATTAAGCATTCAGCCTCTTTGAGCGGATTCTTGATTTCATCCCGGCGGCACTTTGGGAGTGATAAAATCATTGAAATCCATACACTCTCTTAAAGTATAATCCACAAAATATACATTACGGAATTGGACACCAACACAAGCATAAAGCCCGACCTTATTCCTCCCGTGCTGTTTGTGACAGGCACCGGCACAGATGTCGGCAAGAGTTGGGCTACTGGCTGGCTGGCGCGTGAGCTGGTAAGAGCCGGAAGCAACGTGATCACGCAGAAGTTTATTCAGACAGGCAATTGCGGTCGCAGCGAGGATATAGAAGTACACCGCAGCATAATGGGCATTCCTCTGCAGCCACGCGATCTGGACGGCACGACCGCCCCTATAATACTGTCTTATCCTGCAAGTCCTCACCTCGCGGCGCGCATCGACGGCATAGAGATCGACTGGGAGGTGCCGGCCGCATCATCAAGGAAACTTGCATGTGAATATGACCATGTGCTGATAGAAGGTGCCGGCGGAGCCCTGGTGCCCCTCAATGACCGACTGCTCACGGCCGACTGGATAGCACGTCATGATTTGCCAGCGGCTGTGGTGACAGGAGGTATGCTCGGCAGCATAAATCACACCTTGCTTACTCTTGAGGCGCTTGAGGCGCGGGGTGTGAAAGTAGCTTTGGTCATATATAATCCTCATTTCGATACCGATGAGGTGATATGTCCTGATACACGTGCTTATCTGAGGCGCTATCTGAGCCGGCACCACCCCGGCGCCATATGGCTGGAGATGCCCGAGAATCTTTGAAGGGAGGGTGAAGAGACGGGCATTGAAGACCCTGCCATATGTTGTATAACATGTATAGGCTTTTAAGGCGAAAAATATTTGCAGGTGCGGGAAATTAGGCGTAACTTTGCATAACCTAAAACAATCTTTTTTACCTTAAGATTTCTATACATGTAGAACTCATAGAGAGGAGGCGACCGTAGAGGTTATCCTCCTCTTTTTTATGGCTTATTCGGGGGATTTTTGTAATTTTGCAATAATTAAAAAAAGAATGTAAGAAATGCAAGATACCTGTGAATCCTCTGCATGTGTGCATGATGAGTTTGATCGTGAGCACCTGTGGCATCCTTATACCTCCACCCATAATCCGCTGCCTACATATAAGGTGAGCGGGGCGAGTGGATGTGTCATCACTCTTGCCGACGGACGTGAGCTTATTGACGGCATGTCATCCTGGTGGTGTGTGATACACGGATACAATCATCCTGAGCTGAATGCAGCTGCCGTTGAGCAGATAGGCCATATGAGCCATGTCATGTTCGGCGGACTCACTCATGATCCTGCAATAGAACTTGGCAAGCTGTTGCTGCAGATACTCCCCCCCTCCATGAAGCACATATTTTATGCCGACAGCGGAAGTGTGGCAGTGGAGGTGGCGATGAAGATGGCCGTGCAGGCTCAGAATGATCCCCGTCGCACTAATTTTGCCACTATACGCAGTGGCTATCATGGCGATACTTGGAATGCCATGAGTGTCTGCGACCCGGTGACGGGTATGCATGGAGTCTTCGGTGGCGCTTTGCCGGTGAGGTATTTTGCACCGGCTCCTGAATCTACATTCGCAGGCGAGTGGGATGATGCTGATTTCGAGCCTATGCGGAGGCTCATAAAGGAGCATGCCGGCGAGCTTGCCGGAGTTATCCTTGAGCCTATAGTGCAAGGCGCCGGCGGAATGCGCTTCTATAATCCGCAGTATCTCAGAGAGCTACGCAAGGCCTGCGATGAGCATGGCGTGCTGCTTATATTCGATGAGATAGCCACAGGGTTCGGACGCACGGGGCGCCTGTTTGCATGGGAGCATGCAGGTGTCGAACCCGACATCATGACCATAGGAAAGAGCATAACCGGTGGCTACATGACTTTTGCAGCCGTGGCCGCCAGCAGCCGTGTGGCATCGATGATTTCCGAAGGAGCGGCCGGCGTGATGATGCACGGCCCTACATTCATGGGTAATCCCCTTGCCTGTGCGGTAGCCTTGAAGAGCACGCGGATGCTTCTGGCGCAAGACTGGCAAGGCAAGGTAGATCATGTGGCCGGGCTGTTGCAGGAGGGCCTTGCCCCGGCGCGTCAGCTTCCATGTGTAGTGGACGTAAGAGTGCTCGGAGGCATAGGAGTAGTGGAACTTGATCATGATGTGGATCTCGCGCGATTCCAGAAGGAGTGTGTGAATCGCGGGGTGTGGATACGTCCATTTGGAAGAAATGCCTATATAATGCCTCCATACCTTGCAGTCTCTGATGAGCAGGTGAACAAGCTTTCATCGACTCTCGTATCACTCATTGCCGATGGATATGCCTGATAGATATGCCACAGTGATCGAGGCGCTGCGCTCGGAAGAGCGTCTGCGCGCCATCCCCTCTTCAATGCCGCATGGCATGACAGATTTTACGTCCAACGATTATCTCGGCATAGCTGCCGCAGGCGAGCTTGAGCGAGAGTTTGTATCATCGTTAGGCATGCATCCGGGTTTTACCTCAAGTGCCTCGCGCCTACTTGCATGCCGCCAGGATGAATATGCGGCTCTTGAAGAGATGATAGGCGAGGCCTATTCGCGAGAGGCATTACTGTTCAATTCAGGTTATCATGCCAACGTAGGCTGTATTTCAGCCCTTGCATCGGGAGAGGCCCTTATGGTGTGTGACAAGCTTGTGCATGCCAGCATTATCGACGGACTTCGGCTCAGCGGAACCGAATACAAGCGCTTCCGACATAATGACATGACTTCTCTGCGTAGATTGCTTGACCGCTGTTCGCCGCATCATCAGTGCATATGGGTAGTGGTGGAAAGTATCTACAGTATGGACGGCGACATAGCTCCTCTGCGCGAGTTGGTCGAGATAAAAAAGGAATACCCGTGTGTGCGCCTATATGTGGATGAGGCGCATGCATTGGGCGCGAATGGCCCTACAGGATTGGGCCTCTGTGAAGAAATGGATGTCATGAATGCAGTGGATCTGATAATAGGCACGTGCGGCAAAGCTATTGCTTCCTGCGGTGCTTTTGCCGCTGCCGACGGCATATTGCGTCAGTTCCTGCTGAACTCAGCCAGAAGTTTTATATTCTCTACAATGATTCCGCCTGTCAATGTAGCCTACAGTACCTTCATCTTCTCCCGCATGCGGGGCATGAAAAGAGAGCGCGAGCATCTGGCTGCTATATCCGTCAGGCTCAGGGAATCCCTGAGAGGGATGGGACTTGACACAGGGCCGTCATGTTCTCATATTGTCCCGCTCATGGCCGGGAGCAACCGGCGTGCGGTGGAGTATGCGTCGCAATTGCGAGAGAGAGGCTTTATGGTGATGCCCATACGGCGTCCTACTGTGGCGGAAGGCACCGAGAGGCTTCGCTTCTCGCTTAGCGCGGCAATGGGTAATGATGATATTGACCGCCTCGTCTCGGCGGTGAGAGAAGTAGTGAAGCACCACAATAATGAAGATTGATTTCACACAACACAGGCAGGAAGAGCGCCTGATATTGATTTTTGCCGGCTGGAGCACCACTCCTGCATTGTACGAGCATGTGGAGATGCCGGGCTGGGATGTGGCTGTAGTGAGCGGAGAAGACTGCGAGGTGCCGGATTTTGAAGTTTTGCGCGGATATTCCACAGTATATCTCTACGCCTGGTCGATGGGGGTGTATTTTGCCATACGCATGCTTCCCGATTGGATGAAACCTGTGGCCTGCTATGCCGTTAACGGCACGCAGAGTCCTTGTCACGACACGCTCGGCATACCGCGCGATATTTTTTTAGGCACGGCCAAAGGCCTTACATCCCGGTCACTTGAGAAATTCAGGATGCGTATGTGTGGCTCAGCCGATCGTTATTGTGAGTTGCAGCCTTGCCTTTCGGGAGGAGATGTATCACGTTTGGCCAAGCAGCTGCTCGACGTAGCCGGCTGTGGGGACTCGGTGCAAGGGAGATTGACCTGGCGGGCGGCCTATGTGAGTGAGAAAGACCGCATTTTCCCTCCTGACAATCAGAAGAGGGCATGGCATGGCATGACAGAAGTGAGGAGCCTGCCGGGACCGCATTACGTGGATCTTGCAAGCATAGTGCACCACACGGTGATTGATGTGGCACGCGTGGGGGAGAGGTTTACACGCAGTCTTTCCACCTATACGCAGCATGCCCACGCTCAGCGCCTCATAGCTGATCGCCTGGCGTCACTCATGGCATCTCTCACCGGTAAAGATGCAGTTATGAGGAGCCTGATAGAGATAGGAAGCGGCACAGGTCTTTTTACCAAAGCCTGGAGCGAATTGGTGAAAGCGGATCAGGCGCACTTCATGGATCTGTGTGATATGCCTGAATATGGAGTGGCGAGCCATGAGATTTACACCCGGGCAGACGCAGAGCGCGAGATAGAGCGACTCGCTGAAGCAGAAGAAAACTCTGTAGATGCAATTGTTTCGGCAAGCGCCATACAATGGTTTTCCAATCCGCAACGCTTCCTGTCCAATTGCCATAGGCTCCTCAGGCATGGGGGAATATTGGCCATGTCTACGTTCGCACCCGGCAATCTTGAAGAATTGCATGGATTACGCGCCGATCCTATGTACTATCCGGAGGCAGATGATATGCGCAGCTGGCTCCTGAATTATTCAGAAGCAGAAGTTAAAGAGGAACGCGTGACAGTGGAATTCGGCACCCCGATTGAGGCATTAAGACATCTGCGTCTTACGGGCGTCACCGGTTCGGGAGCTCAGGCCGGAGCGGCAGGTGTGAGGCGTTTTGTGGAGGAGTATCCTCGCAATGAGCGTGGGCGATATTCACTCACATTCAGGCCTCTCTATCTTCTTGCCCGAAAGTGATCAGTCCTTTTTATTCTTTTCAGCAAGTCGAGCCTCCTCTTCCTCCCGTCTACGGCGTAGTGCTTCGCGCCGCCGCAAGAAGATGAATAGTAGCACAAGCACCACGAGCTGCAAGGCAAGAGTGCCGAAATAGCGTGTGTAATCGTGATATTGTGTGAGAGTATCGCGGTTTATCACAGCCATCACTATGGAATATATGAAGAGTGCGCCGGTTATGACATAGGGCTTGCGTGCAGATGATTTCATGGTATGGAGTAGAGGATATTATTCTTGTTTTTTCATGTAGGCAGATGTTTCCGGCAAGAACAAGCCTGATTGCAGGTGGCGGTATATCCTGATGCAGGCGATAGCATCGTAGGCAGCATAGTTCACCTGAGCTTCAGTGAGCACCTGAGCTTCCCAGTTGGTCAGGCGTTGCCCTTTGGCTATGCGCTGCCCGAAGAGGATGGCGTGTATGCGAGACAGAGAATTATCGGCAATACCGAATTCTTTTACGTATTTCTGGAGGTCAATGAATCCCCTGGGTTCTTTGAGGCCGAGTTGAGCGAGCTGGTGGAAGTCATCGCGCAAAGAGACCCCCACTTTCAGCCGACTTTCATCTTCAAGCAGAGCAGCAAGCGCAGGAGACAGTCCTATAGTCTTGAGCCGGAAGAGGAAGCATCGCTCAGGCGAGGCGAGCTGAAGCAACGATACTTTATGGCTCACCCCCTTGCGGAATGAAGGGCGAGTCTCTGTATCAAATCCTATTACCGGAGCTTTCTTTAGCTCCTCGATTGCGGCGGGGATGGCATCGGGCGAATCGATTATGATCGCCCCCGAATCATATACTGCGGCCGGCAGGGATGCCAGCTGTTGCTTTGAAATAGAGATGGTCAGGGGATAATATGTATTGAGTCTCTCACATGCCATGATGTAAAGTTACCAAAATTTACCAGCTTATATGTTTCAGCCTATATGTTGATTATTGTGTCAGCCTTAATGCGTGTAAAGCGCGGAGAAAAGCAGCGGAGCACTATATTAAGGCCGGCTTCGTGACTTATGATTGGTCTCGAAGCCGGCGTATGGAAATGTTTAGACGGGATTTGTCTGTAGTTTTTATATGGAAACGGAGTGCTTACTTGAGGGCATCCTTAACGGCGTCGTTGGGCACCATTTCCTCCTTGAAGATGTATGCGCCGGTCTTGGGCGACTTTTCCATCTTGATAATCTTGCTGTAAGTGCGTCCTTCGCCTTTCTGAAGGGATGCTACTGTTTTCTTAGCCATAGGTCAGAGACGGTATTATTTGATTTCTTTGTGGATAGTGTATCTCTTGAGAATCGGGTTGTATTTCTTCAGCTCCAGACGCTCAGTGGTGTTCTTACGGTTCTTGGTGGTGATGTAGCGGGAAGTTCCGGGCATGCCGCTTTCCTTGTGTTCAGTGCACTCGAGTATCACCTGCACTCGGTTACCTTTAGCTTTTTTTGCCATATGCTTAGAGAGTGGAGCTTAGATTACATTGATAATACCTTGATGTCTTTGAAGTCGAGGATGCCTTTCTTTTCGGCGTCCTTGAGGGCTGCGTCGAGGCCTTTCTTGTTGATGGTGCGCAGGCCGCGGGCAGATACGTTGAGCAGAATCCAAAGGTCTTCTTCCACCCAGTAGAACTTCTTGGTGAAGAGATTGACATTGAAGTTGCGTTTGGTGCGGCGCTTAGAGTGGGATACATTGTTTCCCGTCATGGGCTGCTTGCCTGTGATCTGACAAATTTTTGACATGGCTGTTGAGAATGTTGTCTTCTTGTTTATTATTAAAGAGTGTGGACATTGGGGCCGCCATCTCAGTTCTCATATCACTTGCCGGTGCATCTTTCCGGCAGGCTTTTCAGGAGGTGCCTCAAAAATCCGCTGCAAAATTACAATTTTTCTTCGATTCCACCAAATTTTTGAGGACTGACTTTCCTGTGTGTCGCTTAATACTCTCTCGTGTGATGCCTAAAAATAGAAAACCGTCCCCGCGAAATCGCTTCGCAGGGGCGGATCATCAAACAAAATGAAACAAAAACCAAAAATTACGGAGTTGTCGTTATCTGTTTCTGTGTGGCGTGATCAGTCTTCTGATTCGGCCACAGCTTCTTTTACCCGGGCTTTGCCGTCGCCCTCTTTTACGATGCCTAAGCATAGGGCTCCTATGGCCAGAGATACGCCGGCTATTATCATCATTATATACTGCGGTGCGATTTCGCCCGGAGTGCTGAATGCCGAGAGAATCCATCCGCCGGTTATTGCTGCCACTATCTGCGGGATGGTGATCGAGCCATTGAAGAGACCGAGATAGGTGCCTATGTTGCCTCCCTTGAGCGAGTTGGTGAGGATGGTGAATGGCCATGCGAGCATGGCTGCCCATGCGCAGCCTATGAGCAGGAAGGGAATGAAGAGCAGGTATTTGTCAGTGACAAGGCCTGCGAGGATGAAGCCTGCGGCTCCGAGCAGAAGCGACAGAGCGTAGGAGAAGCGGCGGCTGCGGAAGCGGGGGAGCATGATTGCCCATAGCACAGAGCCCATAGCCTGCACTGCGAAGAGAATGCCCACCCAGTCGCCGGCTGCGTTATACTGAGCCGATGATGTGTCAATGTCTTTGTGAGTGACATAGGAGGCGGCAGAGGCATCGGGCAGGCTGATCTCCTCTCTCTCCATGACTTCTATGCGGCCTGTGTTGTGGTCACGGTTTACACTGGCTCCGGCCGAGAATGAGACGGGGCCAGAGAGTGTGGCGAGGTAGTCGGCTATAGTTGCCTCTGAAGAGAGAGTCACGGGGTTGCCATCGATTGTTATAGTCTCGCCACGGTTGCCGATTTTGGCTCCTATTGCAGTGGCCGGGCCTTGGGCTGTGTAATGTATTTTGCGGTCTTTTACCAGGGTGTCGCCTGAGGCTGAAAGGATTGTGGAGGCCTCAAGCAGTGTGCCGTCATGCATGATGCCGCGCACCATAGGCTGGCCGGCTTCCACTATGGTGACCGTGTCGCCTATAAGGATGTATTTGCCGGCAAGAGTGGAGGAGCCGTCGGTTATGGCGTCGATTTTATTGGCGACAGGGGTGTCGAATGCATTGGTGGCTACAGTGCCGGTGGTGTAAGTCCACATGAATAGGAATGCAAACCAGCAGAAGAATTGCACGAGGCTTACTGTCCAGAAAGTGGATGGTGCGTCTTTGAGCAGACGGAAGATATTGGCCTTTGCCTTTTTACCGTCGGGCGATGCAGGCTCTCCACCGTTATACTCTGCATATACCTTTGGCGGCCATTCCTTGATCTTAATCAGAGAATATATGACACATATGAGAAGGATTGCGGCACCGAGATAGAATGACCATATCACGGAGTCGGGCACTATGCCGGAGGGAGCTGTAGTCTTGATTCCTATCCATGCAAGCAGAAAAGGAAATACGAAGCCTACGACTGAGCCAGCGTTGCACAGGAAGCTCTGAATGGAGTAGGCGAGTCCTTTCTGTTTCTCATTGACCATGTCTCCCACAAGCATCTTGAATGGCTGCATGGCCATGTTGATTGATGTGTCGAGAAGCATAAGAGCGATGAGGCCGACAATTATTGCGCTTGAGATGCCGAGGCCGAAGGAGCCGGCATTGGGAAGCAGACACATTACAAGCACTGCTACCAACGCTCCGGCTATGAGATAGGGCAGACGTCGGCCGAAGCGGTTCCAAGTCTTGTCGGATAGACTTCCCACCACAGGCTGCACGAGCAGGCCCATGAGAGGGGGGAGTATCCAGAAATAGGAGAGGTCATGCGGATCGGCGCCTATCGTGGCGAAAATGCGGCTCACGTTGGCGCTCTGCAGGGCGTAGGCTATCTGCACGCCGAAGAATCCGAATGACAGATTCCACAGCTTCCAGAAGCTTAAATCCGGTTTAGTTTTCATGTTAGCTTTTAAGTATTTATTTAGTTAAATATAATTTCCGATGAGGCGGGGAGCCTGTCACTCGCATTGGGAGTATAGCCATGCTATTTCTTCGGGCCAGAGAGCAGGGTCGGGTGTCTCAAGTATGAGCGGGATGGAGTCGAAGCGTGCATCCTTCATGAGTCGTGAGAAGAAATCATAGCCAAGGCATCCGGAGCCTAAGGGAGCATGGCGGTCCACTCGGCTCCCACAACCTTTCTTAGAGTCATTGAGGTGCATGGCACGCAGGTATTGCAGGCCTATCTCGGAGTCGAATTCGCTCCAGGTCTGTTCGTATCCGTCGGCCGATACAAGGTCATAGCCGGCTGCCAGAGTGTGGCATGTGTCGACGCATACGCCTACGCGGCTCTTGTCATCCACGTTGCGTATTATAGTGCCAATCTGGGAGAAGGAAAATCCCAGATTTGATCCCTGGCCGGCAGTGTTTTCAATTACAGCTGTCACACCGCGGGTAGCTTCAAGAGCCATGTTGATCGACTCGGCGATGCGTTCCAGGCAGGCTTCCGGATCAAGAATGCCCAGGTGAGAGCCCGGATGAAAATTAAGCATAGTCAGGCCCAGCTGCTCGCATCGCTGCAGTTCATCGAGGAATGCTTCTCGGCTCATGCGCAGCTTCTCGGCATCTGGCGCGCCGAGGTTGATAAGAAAAGAGTCGTGAGGCAGGATATACTCGGGGGTATAGCCGCAGTCGGCGCATGCCGTTTTGAACTCAGAGGCTGCCTTATCGCTTATGGGCTTGCTCTTCCAGCGGGAAGCGTTGCGGGTAAACAATGCAAAGGCGCGTGCCCCGATTTCGCGGGCGCGCGCCGGGGTGTGCTGCACGCCACCCTCGGCACTCACATGTGCTCCTATGTATTTCATCTGTCGGTAATCTTGGAAATTCTCGCAAAGTTAATCATTATTCGGCAATTAATCAAGGCCGGGATAAGAAGTTTTCTATTACCGGTATTGCGGTGGAAGCGCACTGTGGATAATGTCGTGGCATTCGGCGAGTAGCTTTCTCGTATTGAAGCCTCCTTCGCCCGGGAATATAGGCTTGTGAATGGTGAGGGTGATCAATGTGGGGGTCACATTGTAGGTGGTGCGTGGCATGGCCCGGAAACTGCCGTCGATGGTGATGGGTACTATGGGCAGGCCGAACTCGGCTGCGAGCATGAATGCTCCACGCTTGAAGGGCAGCATGCATCCGTCGAATGACCTTGATCCTTCAGGGAAGATCACCACGCTCATTCCTCTCTTGAGGCGCTGCTCGGCGTCGGCTATGGTCTGCTTCACACCTTGTATGCTGCTGTCATCCACAAAGACGTGGCCGGCTGCATTGCAGGCGGCTCCTACGAAGAATACTTTGCGCAGCTCTTTCTTCATTAACCATTTGAATCGATGCCCCAGATAGCCGTATATGCTCCATATGTCGAATGCTCCCTGGTGATTGGCCACAAATACGTAGCTTTGGTCGGAAGAAATGTTCTCGCGTCCGTTCACACGCACTCTTATGCCCCAGAGCAAGCACACGCAGCGCGACCATATCATGGGCGGATAATATCCTCCCCAGCTTTGTCCGAAGAGCCATGTGCCCAGGAAGGTGGCTATGCAGGTGAGCAGTGTCAGTACAAGAAGAATCGGTGCGGCTATGAGCCACTGATATATTCTGAAGAGATAAATCATGATTGATGTGACCGTATAGTGTATTTTTCGCAAAAATAAGCAAAAATGAGTTTATTGCCAAATTCTCGCATAATCTTATTCTCCTCCCAGGAGGTTGCGGAATACTTCTTCCACAGTGCGCACCTCGATGACTTCTATGCTTGGAGTGCGGGCTGAGGCTTTAAGATTGCCCGCAGGGATGAAGATGCGCGAGAAGCCGAGCTTTTCGGCTTCTGCCACACGCATCTCGGCTCGTGTCACGGGACGTATCTCCCCGCTCAACCCCACTTCTCCCGCAAGGGCTACATCCGATGGGATAATTATATCGAAATTAGATGAGAGCACAGCCACCACTATTGCGAGGTCGAGGGCCGGATCGCTCACTTTGAGCCCGCCTGCGATATTAAGGAAAACGTCTTTGGCGGCAAGCTTGAAGCCTACACGCTTTTCAAGCACAGCAAGGAGCATGTTGAGGCGTCGCTGGTCGAAGCCTGTGACGGAACGTTGTGGCGTGCCGTAGGCTGCGGTGCTCACAAGGGCCTGGGTCTCGATGAGGAACGGGCGTGCGCCTTCCACACTCACGCCTATGGCCACTCCGCTCAGTGGCTCTCCGCCCGGAGGCGGGAGCAGCATCTCGGCAGGATTTTTCACTTCGCGAAGCCCGGAGTGGATCATCTCGTAGACTCCGATCTCGCTTGTGCTTCCGAATCGGTTTTTCACGGCGCGAAGGATGCGGAAAAGCCCTTGGCGGTCTCCTTCAAACTGCAATACCGTGTCTACTATATGCTCCAGGACTTTAGGGCCTGCCAGCGAGCCTTCCTTATTTATGTGGCCCACAAGCAGCACCGGCACTCCGCTGCTTTTGGCATAACGCAGCAGAGCCGCCGCACATTCCCTTACCTGGCTCACGCTTCCGGCGGCGCTTTCGAGCGCCTCGCTCGCCATTGTCTGGATGGAATCGATCACAATGAGCCCGGGCTTCTCCTTCTCTATGTGAGAGAATATACGTTCAAGACTTGTCTCGCAGAGTATCAGGGTGTTGTCTGCTACTTTTCCGAGGCGTTCGGCTCGCAGCTTGAGTTGCGTGGCGCTCTCTTCGCCGCTCACGTAGAGGATGCGGCGTGAGCGTACGCTGAGCAGATTCTGAAGAATGAGTGTGCTTTTTCCCACACCCGGCTCGCCCCCTATGAGAGTGAGAGATCCTACGACAAGGCCTCCTCCCAACACTCTGTTGAACTCGCTGCTGGGCATGAGGATACGAGGTTCGTCCGATACCTCTATCTCACTCAGAGGCACGGGGCGGTTGTCGGGCATGACAAGCGAAGAGAGAGCTTTCCCCTTGCCGGCAGAGGCCCTGACACGTTCCTCGACCATCGTGTTCCATTGTCCGCAGCCCGGGCAGCGCCCCATCCATTTGGCAGCCTCATGACCGCACTGGGAACAGAAAAAAACAGTTTTTTCCTTAGCCATAGTTTTAGAGAGCGTTTGAATTTAAACCGTATTAACAATTAAAGAGAATGGGAGTAAAA
>CAJTTA010000039.1 GCA_910579305.1 uncultured Muribaculaceae bacterium | reverse complement strand
TTACTCCCATTCTCTTTAATTGTTAATACGGTTTAAATTCAAACGCTCTCTTAGCGCCCTCACCTCTCGCCAGCTTAGGCAAGTGGGAGAGAAAATGACGGCATCAATAGGCGGAACCGTAACCGGCGCGGTCAAGGTTGCGATAGCCTATGGCTTCGGCTATATGCCGGGCCTCGACAGGGCGTGATGCTGCCTCGCCCGCACTCATGCAGGAGGCATAGTCAAGATCGGCTATGGTGCGGGCCACGCGCAGAATGCGGTCGTAGGCACGCGCCGACATGTCGTAGCGTTCCATGGCTGCCTGCAGCTGCCGCAGAGAGGCAGGGTCGAGTGCACAGTGTCTGCGCAACAGGCGCGAACCCATCTGCGCGTTGCAATAGACTCCGGTCTCTCCCGTGAAGCGCTCGGCCTGCACCTCCCGGGCCCGCACCACACGGGTGCGTATGTCGGCACTGCTCTCCCCCTCCTCCAGAGAGGAAAGCTTCTCAAAGGGCACGGGCTGTATCTCGCACTGTATGTCGATGCGGTCGAGCATTGGCCCCGATATGCGGTTCAGGTAACGCGACACCTGCCCCGGTGCGCACGTGCACTGGCGCGTAGGGTGTCCGTAATATCCGCATGGACAGGGATTCATACTGGCCACAAGCATGAAGGCGGCAGGATAATCCACATTGTAGCGCGCTCTGGAGATGGTGACGTGGCGGTCTTCTATGGGCTGGCGGAGCACTTCTATGACCTGGCGCGGAAATTCCGGAAACTCATCGAGAAACAGCACTCCGTTATGCGCAAGGCTTATCTCGCCGGGCTGCGGACTGGCGCCACCACCCACCAGAGCCACCGGGCTCACTGTGTGGTGAGGCGAACGGAAGGGACGCTCTGTCATGAGCATGGCACCACGGCCGAGACGCCCCGCCACCGAATGTATCTTGGTAGTCTCCAGCGCCTCATGCAGCGTGAGTGGAGGCATGATCGACGGCAGCCTCTTGGCCATCATGCTCTTGCCGGAGCCGGGAGGCCCCACAAGAAGAATATTGTGGCCGCCGGCACAGGCCACCTCAAATGCCCGCTTCACTGCCTCCTGCCCTCTTACATCGGAGAAGTCGAAATCAAACCTCTCTGCCCGCTTCATGAATTCCCCACGGGTATCCACCACCGTGGGCGACACACATGCTTCCCCTTTGAGCACCGACACGGCCTGCCCTATGTTCTCCACGCCAAACACTTCTATGTCATTGACCACCGCGGCTTCCGAGGCATTGGCCGCAGGCACTATCATGCGCCTCACTCCAGCCTGTCTGGCCTTTATGGCCATGGGCAGAATCCCCTTCACCGGAAGCACCGAGCCGTCAAGACTCAATTCCCCACTTATCATATACTCCTCAGGACTCGGGCATGTCACATCTTCCGAAGCGATGAGAATGCCGAGAGCCATAGGGAGATCAAACGCCGCTCCCTCTTTCCGCACATCGGCCGGCGCGAGATTGATCACAATGCGCCTGTGAGGAAATTTCATCCCACCGTGCACTATGGCATTCTCTATGCGGGTCTGACTCTCCTGAATGGCCTTGTCGGGCAAACCCACTATGACAAATGAGGAGCCTCGGCTCACCACCGTCTCTATAGTGACGGGAAAGGCCTCTATGCCATGCACCGCCGCGCTGAGTATTTTGCTGAGCATATGCTTAAATTAGGACTGTTTAGACTTCTGGCGGGTAGTGTCGGGCGCGACAGAGACACTGTCAGGCTCAAGCACCTCCCTTATGCGCCGCTGCATGTCGGCCGGCAATGACACTGATGCGGCATCTACCGGCTCCAGACACGCCTCTTTCATCTCGGCCATCATCTCCTTATCCTTGCACTCAGCAAGCATGCGGAAGAATCCCTTGGCGTCAAGAGCACGGTCGTAAAGCGTGAAAAGCAGAAACAGCGTGCTCCTCGACCCGGAATGCTCGCGAGCGAATGCGCGCACAGCCGCGTTCACATCCACGGGTGCGCCCCCGCCGAGAGCCTTCTCATTCGCCACAGCCCATTCACTCACTTCCTCCATCACCTCATTGCCGCTTATCTGCCACAACAACGGCTGCTGCATATTTCCTTCGGCCCTGAGCTCATCTCCGCGCTCTACATATATGGCCCTGAGCAGCTTCCTGCCCGATGAAAACACCCATATCACGGAGGGTTTCTTCACCGGCCCCTCCACCTTGAACTGCGATGCTGTGAGAGGCACTGCCTGCGATGCCATGAAGTCGCGGGTGCCCGAAGCGGCCCGCCAGGACATATAGAGAGTACTGCCGGCTCCTCCTTCAATCTGCCCGGTGAGAGAAAACTGATTCTTCCGGCAGCCCGAAGCAAGCAGCAGAATAATCAACAGAGGCGTGATGCGAAATAGATTACGTAATGATATCATAGAATCCTTATGACTGTTTCTGAGAAAAAAATGAAACATGCGGAGCGCCGTATCTTTGTCAGGCACTCCGCATGTGTTATCTATCAAGTCTGCCGGAGAAGCTATCCCCGGGAAGCTATCATTCCTTGCACTTGGCGGCTATGAACTGACGGTTCATGCGGCCTATGTTATAGAGCTTCACCTGCTTGGGACACTCTGCGGAGCAGGCGCCGGTGTTGGTGCAGTTGCCGAAACCGAGCTCATCCATGCGGGCCACCATTGCGCGCACGCGGCGGTCGGCCTCCACCTTACCCTGGGGCAGGAGTGCAAACTGGCTCACCTTGGCGGAGACAAACAGCATTGCGGAGCCATTCTTACATGCAGCCACACATGCGCCGCAGCCTATGCAGGTGGCGGAGTCCATGGCTTCATCGGCAGCCTCCTTGGAGATAGGCAGATTGTTGGCATCCTGAGCGCCGCCGCAATTGAATGACACGTAGCCGCCTGCCTGCTGGATCTTGTCGAATGCATTGCGGTCTACGATCAAGTCCTTGATCACAGGGAATGCGGCAGAGCGCCAAGGCTCTACGGTGATAGTCTCGCCATCTTCGAAACGACGCATGTAGAGCTGGCAGGTAGTGGCGCCTACGGCAGGGCCGTGAGGATGACCGTTGATATAAAGCGAGCACATGCCGCATATGCCCTCGCGGCAATCATGGTCGAATGCTATGGGTTCCTGATGATCCTCATTTATAAGACGCTCGTTGAGGATGTCGAGAGTCTCGAGGAAAGAAGTGTCGGGAGTGGTTTCCACATCCTTGTAAGTCACGAAACCACCTTTCTCCTTGGGGCCTGACTGACGCCACACACGGAGATTGACTTTCATAGTGTTATTGCTATTTTCCATTTTTAGATAATCATTAATTAAAGCCCGGGCGGCCCGGCAAGTGCCGCATGGCCGTGAGCCGGCCCGCCCTATGAAGTGGTTTATGACTTATAGTTACGTGTCTGCACCTTGATAGCCTCGTAGTGGAGAGGTTCCTTGATAAGCTCGGGAGCCTTCTCATCGGAACCCTGATAATCCCAGCAGGAGACGTAGAAATAGTTCTCGTCATCACGCTTGGCCTCGCCCTCTTCCGTCTGGTATTCCTCACGGAAGTGGCCGCCGCAGCTCTCGTTGCGGTTGATGGCATCGTAGGCCATGAGCTGACCCATGGTGATGAAGTCATTGAGACGGAAAGCCTTGTCAAGCTCGATGTTCATGCCCTTCTGGTCGCCGGGGATGTAGAGGTCTTTGTCAAACACCTTGCGGAGCTCGGCGAGTTTCTCCAGAGCAGTCTCAAGGCCTTCCTTGGTGCGGCCCATGCCCACATACTCCCACATGATGTGGCCGAGTTCCTTATGGATGGAGTCGACAGAGCGGCTGCCCTTGATGGACATGAGGCGGTTCATCTTATCCTGGCAACGCTTCTCCGCTTCATCGAATTCAGGAGTGTCGGTGCTGAAGCGGGGCACGGTGATCTGGTCGCTGAGATAGTTCTGTATAGTATAGGGGAGCACGAAATAGCCGTCGGCCAGGCCCTGCATGAGTGCAGAAGCGCCGAGACGGTTGGCACCATGGTCAGAGAAGTTGCACTCGCCGATGGCGAAGAGACCCTTGACAGTGGTCTGAAGCTCATAGTCAACCCATATGCCGCCCATAGTGTAGTGGATGGCGGGGAAGATCATCATGGGGTTATAGTAGTTCACACCGTCCACCACATTGGCGAGCTCGCCGGGGTTCACGTCGGTGATCTCCTCATACATGTCAAAGAGGTTGCCATAACGCTGGCGCACTACATCGATGCCGAGACGGTTGATGGCCTCGGAGAAGTCGAGGAACACGGCCAGGCCGGTGTTGTTCACGCCATAGCCATGGTCGCAACGCTCCTTGGCCGCACGTGAAGCCACGTCGCGGGGCACGAGGTTGCCGAAGGCCGGGTAGCGGCGCTCCAGATAATAGTCGCGCTTCTCCTCGGGTATGTCGGAACCCTTTATGAGACCCTTCTGCAGCTTCTTGGCATCCTCGATATCCTTGGGCACCCATATGCGGCCGTCGTTACGCAGAGACTCACTCATGAGCGTGAGCTTACTCTGCTTGTCGCCGTGCACGGGGATACAAGTGGGGTGAATCTGCACGTAAGCGGGATTGGCGAAATACGCGCCCTTGCGATAGCAGGCCATTGCAGCGGAGACGTTGCAGGCCATTGCATTGGTCGAAAGGAAGTAGGCATTGCCATAGCCGCCGGTGGCGATCACCACTGCATGAGCGGCGAAACGCTCCATCTTGCCGGTCACGAGGTTCTTGGCGATGATGCCGCGGGCACGCTCCACTCCGTCCTTATCCTTGATGAGCACCACGTCGTGCATCTCATAGCGGTTGAAGCTCTTCACCTTGCCGAGCTCGATCTGGCGGTTGAGGCTGGAGTATGCGCCGAGCAGAAGCTGCTGGCCGGTCTGACCCTTGGCATAGAATGTGCGGGAAACCTGCGCGCCGCCGAAAGAGCGGTTGGCAAGCAGACCGCCGTACTCACGGGCGAAAGGCACGCCCTGGGCCACACACTGGTCTATGATATTGTTTGACACCTCGGCGAGGCGATACACGTTGGCCTCGCGGGCACGGTAGTCACCACCCTTCACGGTGTCGTAAAAGAGACGATATACGCTGTCGCCGTCATTCTGATAGTTCTTGGCTGCGTTGATACCACCCTGTGCGGCGATGGAGTGCGCGCGGCGGGGGCTATCCTGGATGCAGAAGTTGAGCACGTTGAAGCCCATCTCAGCCAGAGTCGAGGCTGCAGATGCTCCGGCAAGACCGGTGCCCACAACGATGATGTCGAGACGACGCTTGTTGGCGGGGTTCACCAGCTTCTGGTGAGCCTTATAATTGGTCCATTTCTCAGCGACAGGACCCTCGGGGATTTTGCTGTCCGCCGGATTCATTACCTTTACATTTTCTACTTTAGTTTCCATATCGGCTGTGAAAGGAATTAATTGTTAACTGAATTGCCGGGGCAAGCCTCGGGAAGCACACACTCGGCGCCGGAGCAGGGAGCACAGGGAGAAGCCTTCTCTCCGCCACGCATTTCCTCATACTGCTGCACGAGCACGGGATCGGTCTGATAATAATCGGTGTTGGCACGATAAGTGAACACGCCTATCTGGATGAAGAAGAGCACCATCACGATACCCACCCACAACTTACCTATGCACTGGAGGCGCGGAATCCATGTAGTGTTATCCCAACCCACACTCTGGAACATGCTCCAGAATCCATGATTGAGGTGGAACCACAAAGCGATGAAGCCTATGGCATAGATCACCGGAGTGAGCCAGCAGCTGAAGGCCTCGCCGATGAAGAGTGTGCCTGCGGCGGCGGGATATTCACCCTCGCAGCCCAGGATCTCGGCAAGCTGCATCTTAGCCCAGAACTGGATGAGGTGGACGCCCAGGAAGCACAGCACCACGATGCCGAGCACGAGCATGTTCTTGGATGACCACTCTACAGAGGCGGGACGAGAGCTGAGCGCATAGCGCACGTGGCCGCGGGCCGCGCGGTTCTGCATGGTGAGCCACAGGGCATAGATGATGTGAATGACCACGAGAAGGCCTAAGCCGGCTGAGGCGACGAGGGCATACCAGTTGGCGCCCAGGAATTCGCAGACAGCATTGTAGGCCGAAGGCCATAGAATGGCCACACTGTTCATCAGACAGTGAAATGTGACAAATAGGACAAGTGCCGCACCCGTGAGGGCCATGACAAACTTACGTCCTACAGATGAGCTTGTTAACCACATAGCGTACTGTTGTTTTAGGGAAATAAGATATGATTTTTGTTATTAATATGCTGATATGGATGCCGAGTCTTTCACAATGGTATTGAGTAATCCCTTCTTGAAGCTACTCTTCAAGAAGAGAAAATTTAAGCTCAGACATACTCTAAATTGCCACAAAATTAGCTTAATTTCACAATATCACCAAAAAAAACTAAAAAAATCCACGCCATAAAGCGTGAATTCCTATATCCTTACTCGGCCCTGATACCTACTTTTGGCTATTTTCGGGCCATATATATGGCTATGGCGCCGGGAAACAAGGTGACATAGCCGGCCTGACAAAGTCCGGCTTCTTCCATAAGTGCCGTCATCGACTCGCGCTGCGGACAGGCAGCGATGCTCTGAGGCAGATAGGTATAGGCGCTCTTGTCGCCGCTCACTGCCCTTCCTACAAGCGGAATAATGCGGCGCGAGTAAAAGCGATAGCCGGCGCGCATGAACGCTCCGCGAGGCTCACACAGCTCTATGACGCACAATATGCCTCCGGGCTTGAGCACCCGCCGCATCTCGGCATATCCGGCTCGAAGGTCGGCAAAGTTGCGCACCCCGTACGCCACGGTCACTGCGTCATAGGATGATGATTCGTAAGGAAGTGCCAGACAGTCTCCCTCTACAAACGTTATCGCACGCCTGTCGGCCTCCGGCATCGAGGCAAGCCGCTTGCGTGCTATGGCAAGCATGCCCGAAGAGAGGTCTATGCCCTCTATCTGAGTCTGATCTCCGAAGAGTCTCCGCAGATGAAACGTGACATCGCCCGTGCCGCAGGCCACGTCAAGCATGCGCAGCCTCCTCTTGCCTCGCAACTCCCCGGCCAGCATTGCCAACGCGCGGTTGCGCCAATAGCGGTGCAGACCGAAGGTCATGGCATTGTTCATGAAGTCGTAGGCGGGCGCGATGGAGTCAAACATCTGCTCCACCTGCGCCCCCTTCTCTTCATGCAGGTCATAGGGCTTTATATCCTCGGCCCCGCTCATTTATTGGCCTCTATCCAGGCTGTGACATTGGCGCAGATGCGAGCGGCGGGATCACTTTCCCCGGCTTTCACGAATTTTTCGCCGGTGATGTGCTCATACAGCTCTATGTAGCGGTCACTCACCTCATCGCAGTATTCATCGCTCATGAAGGGCACTTCCTGCCCCTGTTTCCCCATGAAGTCATGGTCTATGAGCCACTGGCGCACAAACTCCTTGCTAAGCTGGCGCTGAGGCTCGCCCTTGGCCAGGCGCTCCTCATAGCCTTCGGCATAGAAATAGCGGGATGAATCGGGGGTGTGTATCTCATCAATGAGGATCACGCGGCCGTCATGCTTGCCGAATTCATATTTGGTGTCGACAAGAATCAGCCCGCGGCGAGCGGCCATCTCTGTGCCGCGCTCAAAGATGGCGAGGGCATAGCGCTCCATCTGTTCATAGTCCTCCTTGGAGACAATGCCGCGGGAGATGATTTCATCTCGGGAGATATTCTCATCGTGTCCCTCATCGGCCTTAGTTGTGGGAGTGATTATAGGTGAAGGCAGTTTCTCATTCTCGCGAAGTCCCTCAGGCAACTTCACTCCGCATATCTCGCGTGCTCCGGCCGCATAGTCGCGCCAGGCGCTGCCGGCAAGATATCCACGCACTATCATCTCTACCTTAAAGGGCTCGCAGAGAAGACCTATAGTCACCATGGGATCAGGCACGGCCACCTTCCAGTTGGGCACGATGTCGGCTGTGGCGTCGAGGAACTGGGCGGCAATCTGATTGAGCACCTGGCCCTTGAACGGTATCCCCTTGGGAAGAATCACATCGAAGGCTGAGATGCGGTCAGTAGCCACCATAGCCAGGTAACGGTCGGCAATATTGTAGACATCACGCACTTTGCCATGATAGACACTGCGCTGGAGCGGAAACTCAAAATCGGTGTTGGTGAGGGTTATAGCCATTTTGTGAAATTTATTATTTATACGAATGCAAAATTACAAAAATTATCAATATCCACAGCCTCTATATTAAAAAATAAGAATGTGAAAAACTTTCCCGAATTTTGAAATGTTAAAATTTATACTTACTTTTGCACTCACTTACGTGCACTAAAAATATTATTTACAATAACTTAAATACTCCAGAATTATGAAATTCATGAAGATTTCCATGGCTGTGGCCCTGGCGGCGAGCCTTTTCGTATCAAGCTGTAATATGAACAACACCGGCAAGGGCGCCCTCATAGGCGGCGGTGGCGGCGGCGCTCTCGGCGCAGGCATAGGCGCGCTCATAGGCGGCGGCAAGGGCGCGGCCATCGGAGCAGGCGTAGGCGCAGCCGTAGGTGCAGGCGCAGGCGCGCTCATAGGCAACAAGATGGACAAGCAGAAGGCAGAGCTCGAGCGTGAGCTGGCCAACGCTCAGATACAGGAGACCACCGACGCCAACGGACTCAAGGCCATCAAGGTGACTTTCCCCGGCGGCATACTCTTCCAGACCGGCAAGTGGGCTATCAACGCCACCGCCCAGCAGGAGCTCCGCGACTTCGCCGCCTCTCTCAAGGCCAATAATCTCACCGACGTGCGCATCTTCGGATATACCGACAACACCGGCTCTATGGCCGCCAACGAGAAGGTGAGCACCAATCGCGCCAACGCAGTAGAACAGTTCCTCGCCAATCAGGGTGTGGCAGCTTCCCGCATGCAGGCGAAGGGTCTTCCCATGCAGGACTATCTCAACGACAACGCCACTGCCGCCGACCGCGCGCAGAACCGTCGCGTGGAGATCTACATCTACGCTTCCGAGAAGATGATCAAGGAGGCCGAGGCAGGCACTCTCAAGTAATCAAAAGACAGCACACAATAAAAAAATCCGAAGCCGCCGCAAGGCAGTTTCGGATTTTTTGCATCGGCACAATGCCGTCCGGCTCATTCCTTCTCTCCGAAGGCGAGATCGCCGGCATCGCCGAGACCGGGCACTATGTAGGATTGTGCGTTAAGATCCGGATCTATGGCCCCGACCCATATCGTGGTCTTGTCGGCAGGGAACGTATCCCGCACATAATCCACGGCCGCCTGCGAGGCTATCACTGCGGCCACATGTATATGCTTGGGATTTCCTCGGGTGAGCAGAGCCCTGTAGCCGAGTTCCATCGAGGAGCCGGTGGCGAGCATAGGGTCTACAAGCATAAGCACCTTCCCCTCCACACTCGGAGAGGCAAGATACTCTATGAGCACGTCAAACTTCTCATGATCCTGATCCCTATACTTACGGTAAGCGCTCACAAAGGCATTCTCGGCATGGTCAAAATAGCTGAGGAAACCCTGATGAAGCGGCAGGCCGGCGCGCAGAATCGTGCCAATCACGATCTTGTCGGCCGGTGTGAGCGAAGGAGCCACGCCGAGCGGAGTGGTCACATCCACCTGCTCGTAGTCCAGACACTTCGAAATCTCATAAGCCATAATCTGGCCTATACGCTCGAGATTATGACGGAAGCGGAGAGGATCGCGCTGTATCTCCACGTCGCGCAATTCAAGCATATATCGGCTCACGAGCGATGGGCGCTTAGCAAAATCTATTATTTCCATAATATCTGTCAATCTATTTTTAATGTCTCAATAAATCCAGGGCCAGCTGCGTGTCGAGCCGCATCCTCTGCACGAGTGCATCGAGCGACGGGAATCGCTGCTCATCCCTGATTCTGTCGATGAAATCGAGCGAAATCGAGCGGCCATATATATCGGCCGAGAAGCCGGGTATATAAGTCTCTATGCTCACTGCCGGCACTCCGGATGCCACTGTGGGACGCACCCCTATGTTGGTCACTGAGGGGATCAGGGTCTCATATCCCTCTATCCTTGCCATAGTGGCATATACCCCTCCCGCCGGCACAAGGAGTTCGGGCGACTCCGGGCGCATATTGGCTGTAGGGAATCCGAGCCGGGTTCCAAGGTGCTCTCCGTGCACCACAGTGCCCGCAAGGGAATAAGGATGGCCCAGCATTGCGCCCCCCCTCCTCACGTCGCCCCCAAGAAGCGCTTTCCTCACGGCCGAGGAGCTCACTCCGGGCAGGGCCGGAGCCTCTTCCACCCTCATGCCGGTGTCGCGTCCATGGCGTAAGTAGTCGGCAAAGCCCGAGTCCCTGTCGCAGCCTATCTTGTTGTCATGACCTATCAGGAGAGCCCTGACGCCGAATTCATCGGCAATTTTATCCATAAATCCCGCTGATGTCAACCAGCGTGTGCTCTCATTGAAGCTCAATGGAATCACCTCCACTCCCAGCTCCGACACCATCCTCGCCTTCTCATGAAAGGAGGATAGCTGAGGTGGCATGCGTTGAGGCGCCACAAGTGCCAGCGGATGCTTCTCAAGGATGAAAGCTGCGGGACGCAGACCTGCGTCGTCAGCCATGGCAGTGAGCGTGTCGAGCAGCAGTCGATGGCCGAGATGCACGCCGTCGAATGTCCCTATTGTGGCGAAGCGACCCTCACGCATAATCAGTCTGTCAGGCTAAGCATGTCCATGAATTCGGCACCGGCCGGAAGGAGCACCGCAGCTATACCCTCTGCCTCGGCGGCAGCGCAGTTTGCAGCGGAATCATCGACAAAAATGGTGCGAGACGGGTCAAGTCCGTATCGGGTGAGCAGACGCCGATAGATAGCGGCGTCCGGCTTGCACACATGCTCGCGGAAGGATAATATCTGGCCATCGAAATAGTCATCGATCTCCAGCCCCTCTCCTCTGAACAGACGCGTGATCACGGTGGGATACAGCACAGGGTTGGTATTGCTCAGGGCAAACACTTTCTTTCCCATGCTCCTAATTTCCCTCAGCGCTTTCAGGCGGCTCACCGGCAGAGTGGTGATAAAGCTGTCGAGAGCCTCATTTATGCGCTTGTCCGACACATCGGCATCAGTGCATTTCGCCCTGAGTTCATCGAAGTATTCGGCAGCGGAGATGCGGCCCTCCTCAAGAGCGAGAAAGGATCCGCTCTGCTTGTAGAGATCGAGCATCGAGGCAGCATCCGCAAGGCCGAGCGCCTCAAGATTGGCCACACAGCGGTCGCGGTCGATGCCGAACACGACGCCACCGAGGTCAAACACAACGTTATCGTAATTTGTAAGCATATGAAAAGGTCTTTATTTCTCCTGCAAAGTTAACAAAACTTCCGCGAATTTGTTGGGATTATAAGAATGATTTTGTACCTTTGCCTCTCCAAGCGCAAATATTGTTATAACTCAAAAAAAGAAATCATATGTCGAAAATCAGATCAGTGGGCATCCTCACCTCGGGTGGCGACGCTCCCGGCATGAATGCAGCCATACGCGCCGTGACGCGAGCCTCCATCTTCGCCGGCTTCAAAGTATATGGCATATATCGCGGCTACCGCGGTCTTATCACCGATGAAATCGAGGAATTCTCCACTCAGAACGTGAGCAACATCATACAGCGCGGGGGCACTATCCTCAAGACCGCGCGCTGCAAGGAATTCCAGACAGCCGAGGGGCGCCAGGCCGCCTACGACGTGCTTAAGCGTCATGAGATAGACGCCCTCGTTGTGATAGGCGGCGACGGCTCGCTCACCGGTGCCCGCATCTTCGGCAATGAATACTCCTTCCCCATCGTGGGTCTGCCCGGCACCATCGACAATGATCTCTACGGCACCGACAGCACCATAGGCTATGACACTGCTCTCAACACTATAATGGAGTGTGTGGACAAGATCCGCGACACGGCCACCAGCCACGAACGCCTTTTCTTTATCGAAGTGATGGGTCGCGATGCCGGCTTCCTCGCCCTCAACGGCGCCATTGCCTCGGGAGCCGAGGCCGCCATCATCCCTGAGATAAGCACCAAGGCCGACCAACTGGCCGACCTCATAGAGAGCGGCTTCCGCAAGAGCAAGAATTCATCGATAGTGCTCGTGGCCGAAAGCCCCATCACCGGCGGTGCAATGGGCCTGGCCGAGCGTGTGAAGAATGAATTCCCCGACTATGACGTGCGTGTGACCATCCTGGGCCATCTGCAGCGCGGCGGCAGCCCCACGGCTTTCGACCGCATCATAGCCTCCCGCATGGGCGCCGCGGCCGTGGACGCTCTTCTCGATGACCAGCGCAATGTGATGATAGGCATAAAGAACGATGAAATCGTGTATGTGCCCTTCACCAAGGCCATCAAGAACGAGAAGCCCATCAATCACGAACTCCTCTCCACCCTGCGCCGCTTATCCATCTGACCTTATCTACCCCCCAAAAAAGAAGAGAGAGAGACGTGCCGCACGGCGCATCTCTCTTTTTGAATTATATTATTATGAAAGGTTAGAGTTCCATAATTTAATATCCATACAAAAACCTGATTTTATTCCATTCATTGTCCACTGACGTGATTTTCCATCTACTGTCGGGAAGATTGAAATACATACTTGCAGGCCACGGATATCTGATGTTGTGATTGTAATTACTCATCATATAGCGAAACGCATCCTCACTTTCCCTACCCGTGTCGATCACAACCGTCTGAAGAGCGTAAATGGCCTGGTTGCCGAAATTGGGTCTTTTCTCGAAATAATAGGTCACCGAGGATGATGCTCCAAACGGCTTGTATCTTAGAGCTCTGTAGCTATACGACCCGAGTCTCTCATCACCTTCGTACTCAAGATGATAATCCGACATTTGCTCTTTCACATTCTTAAGCAATGCGCCGAACTCAAGACAAGGCATCGGAAAATACACTTCATCGGTAGACTTCTCTACGATGACTTCCACAACATATTTCAAGTTTACATTATAGTAGGACACAAATTTGATGTAGGCCTTACCGGGAGATTCTGCGGATATCACCAGAGAGTTATCCCAATATTTATGGTACGTGTCAGCCACCTTGATGTCAGATGATGAAGATACTATATTACGCCCGAGAGCATCTACTATCTCCTCGGATAATATATCTGTAATCAATCTTGTCTCACCGGCTTTCATGGTAACGGAAGCTGTGGGAAGCACCTTGACCTGCACAACGGCCAACATCACTGAAGCATCGGAATTATATATGCGTATTTCAGTCTCACCGATTCCGACGCCATGAATAGAGGCATTCTGCACTATCGCTACATTTTCATCATCTGATTGCCATTTAAAATTTGCCATTACAGCGGGCACTACAAGCGCATCTTCAGCAATATCTACAATAAGACATGACTCGCCAAGCTTCAAAGTGCACTCCGAGGGGAAGTCCTGAATGAAGTCTTCTTCGTCGCTCTTGCAGCTCTGCAGCAGAGAGGCCACGAGAAGAGCTGCGAGAATCCATGCGCAGGCGCGCGTCATTATATGTTTCATCTTGCGTGGGGATTAGAAAGTTAGACCGAGATTTATAAACGCTCCGTTGCGCTTGGCGCCGAGATAATCACATGCCTGCTTCACGATCTTGTAGTCGTCGCCTATACCGAAATTAAATGCATAGCCTGCCTCAAGGGCGAGTCTCACGGGATAGCCCATGTTGAAGCTGAAGCGCAGTCCGAGAGGGATTCTTACAGCAGAGCCCAGCGGCATTTTGCCTCCGTCGTCGGAAGGATTTTCGCCGAGACTGTCCTTCAGGCTGTCGAAATCTATCATGGGTGCCAGTTCGTATTGCACCAGGAAGAAGGGCATGACATCGAAGAAGCCCACAAAGGTCTTGCTCAGGCCGTAGCCCATGCCGAAATTGAAGAACATCGGAGCCTTGTATTCGTGTGAAAGATCATCCAGGCGTATGAATTTTGTGCCGGGCTTGTCGGTCATCGAGAAGGCGAAATCCATAAGGAAGTGATGCACTATGCCTGAACGCGCGAAGCCGCTCTTGGTGTCCAGAAGGATCTGTCCGCCCCATACGTGAGGAGTGTATGTGGCCATCAGTCCTACGCGGGATTTGCTGTCAGGGGTGCGCACCACCACATCGCCGTTCTTACGATTGCCGGCAGTGTTGGCCTCGAAGTTGACCTGAGCCTCATTGTCCCACACACCGCACACACGGGCGCGGCTTATGCGCTTGGAGTAGTAGTTGCCATTCTTGTCCACACGCTGGGAATATATACTCACAAGGTCGCCTTTCTTCAGGCCGGCGTTCTTGCCTATGCTTATGCGGGCGGGATTGCGCTTGAGCAGCACGCCGCGCACCGCAAGGCCGGGCACACTCTTCGCTATCTTCTTCTCGGTCTTCTCAGGCGTGGAGGCCTCGCCGAAAGCGCATACCGACACCGGATACTTAAGGCGGCTGTAGCGAGAAGGGTCGGATATGCTGCTCACTATATCAAACGCCTCTTCGGCATTTATATCAACATGGAAGATGGCGTAATAATCCTTGTAGGAGACTTTGCCTTTACTATCGGTCTTGGTCTGCGTGTATGTGAGCACGATGTAATTGTGCATAAGGATAGGCAGGTAGTCGTCAGCCAGAAGATTGTCGAGAGCATCGCCGCTCTCAAAACGCATGGTGGATGTGCCGAGCTCCACATCCTGACGCTGGGCGTTGGCCAAAGCCAGGCGGCGCAGCACGGCATCATTCTTGCCGTTGCCCGTCAAGGCATCGATCATCTTCTTGCCTATTCCGCGTTGCGTAAGATCGGCGGCAATCTCCCGGCACAACGCCGCGGTGGGTTTTTGATTAAGATGTGGCACTTGCAACGCCACCGGATTCACTTTCGATTCGAAGCCGTTGGATATAAGAAACGATGGATCGCCGGCCACATTCACTATCCAGCTCTTTGAGTCATAGAAAGGCTTTGCAGCCTGAGCCGGCAGCACCGCGAGTGACGCGAGCAGACAGCAGAAGGCCACTTTCAGAAATCTGTTCATAAATTCTGGTTATAATAGGTTAATCAGTAGTTGCCTCTCACCACCAGTGGATGTGATACGCAGGCCTGTTCTGCGCCCGGGCCACGGCCACTTTCGTAGCGTCATTTATCGCCGCCATGCGCTCGGCATGAGCATTTTCCTCTCTCTTCTTCCGGGCGGCACGCTCGGCGTCATCCACCTTCTGCATCCGGCCTGACATCTCTTTCATGAGAGCGTCGGCGGCCGCGCGCATCTTGGCGCTTACATTCTGCATACCGGCCAGGATTCTCGCGGCCTCTGCCGCACCGGCCTCATCGGGACTCGCGCTCCATGCGGCACGCGCCTCGGCAAGTATGTCGCCATTATATGACTCTGCTTCCTTATATACCAGGGAGAGCACCATATCCTGTGCCTGCTCATACTGCGGACACACGGGCGGGATGCGCAGCAACACTCCGTAGGCATCGGCATAATTCCCAACCGCGGCGAAGGCCTCGGCCTTGCGTATCAGGCCCGGGCCGGCCTCCGCATAATACCTGGCTATGCGCGAGCGCCCCTCCTCGATGGCGGCCGAGAGTTCGGGATCGTTCACGTCCAGCCTCTTGAAGGCGGCGGCATACGCCTTGTCGAGGTTATTGCCCACGCCGCGCAGATTCATGCTGCATGTGGAGAAGAGGATGCCCTCCTCGCCATTGCCTATGTAGAGCGTGAGCGTGAGATCCACGGCCATGTGCGGCGGCACGGTAGCGGTGGTCTCGCGGTTGAGCTCTATGGCATGGCCGGTGATGATGAACGGTGAGCCGAGTCCGCTGTCGGAACTCACTCCATATTTAGTGACAATGCGGTTGAGCTTGTCAAGAAGCACCTTGTCGGCACCGGGTGTGGATGCGTCATTCACCACATAGGGAGTGAGCACTACCTGCGACGGGAGGGCCGACTGCGCCAGCAGAGCTATATGGCAAAGGGCGGCAAGCAGCAATAATGATATTTTCTTCATGATGACAAATGTTGATTTAGCGGCTTCCCCTTGGGGCAATAGGGAAGCTTATTGAAAAGATGTGCAGATATATAACCGGCTCGCATCAGCGGCCGCCAAGCACGATATATACAGAACCCTGGCCTATGGGCACTGTGGTGACACTCACATTGAAGCGGGCCAGATCGCGGGCTATGGGAGACACGAAGCTCTCCATGGTCTGTGATTTCACCTTGCCCTTCTTGGAGCCGAATCCCCCGGCAGCCACTGCTGCGAAGAGAGGGAAGCGCACCTGGTCGTAGCGGAGAGTCTCGCGGCTCTTCTGATTGAGCGAGCAGTTGCCGTCTATGGCATGCTCCTCGAGCCAATAGGTAATATACTCGGCAAGCTCGCCTCTCTCTCCGTCCACACTCACCTCATCCTCAAAGCAGAGGGGGCAGTCGTCGGCAATCTTGAAGACTATGGAGCCTTCGCGGCCGTTCTGCTCTATATTGGTGAAGGCGAGGTCGATCTTGTGGCAGAAATTGTCGATGAATCCGCCCACAGCCTCCTTTACGAGCACCGGCACCGGAGCGCTTGAGGCCGAGGATGAACCTATGTCACCGTGAAGGATCTTGCGGGAAGCGGCATCGATGGTCTGAGCCTTAAATTCTATGGTGCGTCTGGCTCCGAATGGCTTGTTGTCGAGCGAGAGCTCCACGATGAAGTCGGCGGCCACAGTGCGGGTCACGAGGTCGCGGTCGCTCTCCTGCACCATGCCGTCGGCCTTGGAGGTCACGGCCATATCGTAGGCCCCTTCCGTGTGGATCTGCTTGAGCTCCTGCTTGAGCGAAAACATCTCGTAGCCCATTTCGGCCATTATGTCGCCCATCACAGCCACGGCTCCGTCCATGTCGGGATCCTGCAGGGCTTTTTCATAATCCGGCATCTTGCCGTCGATGGTGTAGCCCTTGCGCATGCACCAGTCATCGGCGGGAAACACCATGATCTTCGGTTTCTTGGCATCGGCGGCACAAAGGGATATGCCTGTGGCCACGAGGAGAAGCAGTGAAAGCAGTAATTTCTTGATATTCATAAATATGTATGTGTGATAAATGTTGTTAAGCAGACCGTAATTTCGCCCATCAATTACGGAAATGACCGCCGAGACCCTTTGTGATTCCGTTCTGTTCGAGCCAGTGGCGCAGACCGGGATAGTCCACCACGAGGTTCACCCCAACTCTGCGTCCTCCGGAGACCGAGACATTGTTCTCGCCCGAAGGATAGGCCGAATTCACGTCGCGCACGAATTGCATGAAGTCGCCCTTCTTGAAGAAATCGTCGAAGAGGGTCTGATACTCACGGTATTGCTCCTCCTTCACAAGAGGCTGAAGATTTGACACTCCCATGCCGTGAGTGCGTGCATCAAAAGGTATTCCGGTGAAAAGAGCCGCAGTCACGGCATCCATTTTGGCCTGCTCTATGGCTTTGTCGGCATTTTTTGCCACAGCCCAGGCCTTCACAAGCTGTGTGCGCCCGGCTCCCTGGCCGGTGGTGTACACTTCCAGTGCATGAGAACCATAGCTCCATTTGTACTTCTTTGCAGCGGCGTCCGGCATCACGGAGATACAGGCAAGCAAACAAATAATGATAAATTTAAGATTGCGCATCTGTAATGAGTTTTTATATGATATTAAGCTAATAGTATCAATAAGAAAATGCTTTGGCCGCAAAATTAGTTAAAATTCTCCAATTACCCCCCTACTTTGTTAATAAAATTTAATTTGTAAAAAAATCTATCACATACCGGACTAATAATGACTTCTACCTGCCTCCATTTAAAAAACTCGGGGCATAATTTGCGAGACGTTCAATCACAAACGGCTCGATCTGCCGCACACATATAGCCTCCACCCGCCCCTAATCAGGGCCGGCGGAGGCATAAGTAAAACTAAAACACTCTATTTACATGAATAGGCGTGTTTTCTTACATGAACATATTTGCGTCAGAGGCCGAAACGGAAGCCCATCTGGGCGAGACCCTGCGCGCCGAAGCCTATCTCACCGAAGATAGAGACATTGCGGCTGAGATCTATCTGCGCGCCGAGCGGAGAGATCTGGAATGCGAAGTAGCCCTTGGAGTAGTTATCGCCATGCCTGGGCTGCAAGTAGCTTATGTCGGCGCCAAGACCCACATGGCCATAGAGCTTGACGATGCTGTTGCGCCAGTATTCATATCGGGCGTTGAGCATGATCACATGATATGCTATGTGGCTGGCATCGTGGCCACCCTTGGTAGTGCATGAGGAGAAAGAGTAAGAGGGACCGAGCCAGAATTTGGGAGCCACGCGGAAATTAAGGCCCGCGGTCACAGCGCCCCAGGCATTGTTCACACCGCTCCAGTCATCGTGCATGTCTGTGGCATCCATCTGCGTGAAGCCACCATAACTCAATTGGAGTTCGGCCTTCTGCGCAGAAGCCGAAACGGCGAGGGCAATCACAGCCGCAATAGCAAGTACAAATTTTTTCATAGTCTTCACTGTATTGATGATTTTCTAAATTATTAACAATTGCGGCAATAAGATTGTTCATTAAAAAATGGAAGAAGCCGTGTCATCGCGACTCAGCTCCTTCCGGTTACAAAGGTATGAAAACAAAATTCTAATCCTAAATCTTAGCCTGGATGGCCTTCGTGGCCTCTTCGTGGCCGGGCTTCTCAAGGAGAGCAAACATGTTCTTCTTGTAAGCCTCCACGCCGGGCTGATCGAAGGGGTTGACACCCAGGATGTAGCCTGAGATACCGCATGCCTTCTCAAAGAAGTAGATAAGCTCACCGAGCGTGTGCTCATCAAGCTGGGGAATGGTGAGCTTGATCACGGGCACCTCGCCCTCCACGTGGGCTATGCGGGTGCCGAGCTCGGCCATCTTGTTCACCTCATCCACGCGGCGTCCGGCGAGATAATTGAGTCCGTCGAGATTATCCTTGTCGCCGGGTATGCGAAGCTCGCAGTTGCTATTTTCCACAGAGATGACCGTCTCAAAGATCGTGCGCTCTCCCTGCTGCATCCACTGGCCCATGGAGTGGAGGTCGGTGGTGAGATCTACCGAGGCGGGGAAGATGCCCTTGCCCTCCTTGCCCTCGCTCTCTCCGTAGAGCTGCTTCCACCACTCGGCGAAGTAGTGGAGCTTGGGGTTGAAGTTGACAAGTATCTCTATCTTCTTGCCGCTGCGATAGAGGGAGTTGCGCATTATGGCGTAGGTCTCGGCAGGGTTGGAGGGTCCTGCGTGGAGAGTGGAGTCCTGCATTGCGCGGGCACCGGCCACGAGGCGGGCGATGTCGAACCCGGCCACTGCTATGGGAAGCAGCCCTACGGGGGTGAGCACCGAGAAACGGCCACCCACATTGTCGGGGATTATGAAAGTCTTGTAGCCCTCGGTGTCGGCCAGCGTGCGGAGCGCGCCGCGTGACGCATCGGTTATTGCCACGATGAGCTCACGGGCTGCTTCCTTGCCCACCTGATTCTCAAGCTGCTCCTTGAGCAGACGGAATGCTATGGCCGGCTCCGTAGTGGTGCCGCTCTTGGAGATGACTATTATGCCGAAGCGCTGGCCCTTGAGCAGGCTCTGCAGCTCGGCAAGGTAGTCCTCGCCTATATTCTGGCCGGCGAAGAGCACACGCGGATGCCCGCCCTTGGGGGCATAGGCCGCAAATGAATCGGAAAGGGCCTCTATCACGGCTTTAGCGCCGAGATAGGAACCGCCGATGCCGATGCACACCACGTAGTCGCACTTTCCGGCAAGGGAAGCCGCAGTGGCGTTTATGTCGTCGATATGAGCCTGCGAGATTTCGGAGGGGAGGTTGACCCAGCCGTGGAAATCGTTGCCGGCGCCGGTGTTGTTATTAAGATTGTCAATACCTTTCACTGCTTCCGGCTCGATTGCGTCGTAGCGCTCCTGGCCGGCAAAACAAAGGGCATGCTTAATGTCGATAGCGATAGTCTTCATAATAATTTTATGGGTTATTTGCGTTCTCTATGATATAATTCTTTCCTTATATTTTTTGTTCAAGCAAAGTTAGTATAAAAAAACGACACACCGAAGAAATCCTGCAGGAAATTCGCTCCGCGTGCTGTGATGTGCTCCGGCAGATACAGATTCATCGCTGATACCCGCCCATGCCTCTTGCCCTATAAAATATTATTGCTGTCCGATAAAACTTTTTGAGGTCTCAAAAAATTAGGACTGATTCC
>CAJTTA010000038.1 GCA_910579305.1 uncultured Muribaculaceae bacterium | reverse complement strand
CATTCGAGGGCATTGAAACGCGACATCCGTATCGTGGTCTGTCCGGTTGAAAACGGAGAGTCTCTTCTTTACTTCTCTACCGACACCGACATGAGGCCTGAAAAGATCATCGGTTTCTACCGCACCCGCTTTCAGATTGAGTTCGGTATACGCGATGCCAAGCAGTTTACCGGACTTCAGTCACAGCAGACCCGCGACAGGGAGCGGCTTGACTTTGCGTTCAATCTTTCCTTCACAGCCCTCAATGTCTGCAAAGAGGTCATAAGGAAGGATTATCCGGATCTTTCGGTAGCGCAGTTCAAACGGCTTATGTTTGAATCTTATCTCGCCTCAACAATTATTTCGACTTGCGGAAAATCTCCGCATCTCAAAATAATTCAGAAAATAAATCATCGGTTGGCTCAGTTAGCGGCTTAGCCAAGGCTGAACAACCTCAAATTTTACCGAATCATTGTATATGGAGTAATCGCCGTTTTATCATGGAAGCAATGGAAATAATGTGCGTGCATTGATGTCGGTAATGGAAGAGACATCCTGTAGAGGTATCTTGAGAGTATCTGCTATAACTTGCGCTATATGTGGCAGATATGCGCTTTCATTACGTCGGCCACGCATCGGCACGGGAGCAAGCCAGGGGGCATCGGTTTCAAGCAGAATACGATTGATGCCTATTTCAGACAATGACTCTCTGAGAAGAGGTGCGTTTTTGAATGTTACGACGCCACCTATTCCAAAATATGCTTCCGGCACCGTCTCTCGTATACGTCTCACATCATCCGGCGTGCCTGTGAAGCAGTGAAAAACCATGCCTGGAGGCAACATATTCCTATCTTTGGCTTCAGACAGTATTGAGAGCGTTTTCTCCAATGCTTCACGCTGATGAATTATCAGCGGCAGGGAATGTGTATATGCCATCTCCACCTGCGCGGCAAAAGCATCGGCTTGTTCTTGTGCATATGTTGTGTCTTCATGAAAATCCATTCCTATTTCACCTATGGCCACTATGCCCGGGCTGTTGATATCGAGAAATATCTCCTTTAGTGCCTGTTGCCAATCAGCTTTTACTTCACTGGGGTGCAGCCCTATTGCATATGCCGTGCAGTGAGGAAATTTCTCATGTAGCGCACGAATGAGAGGCAGTGAGCTTGCATCAACACCGGGAAACAGCATACGGCTCACGCCGTTTTCCAAAGCACGACTGATGGCTATATCCGATTCTCCATCTGGAAAATCTTCAGTCATATATATATGGGTATGTGTATCTATCATACTTGTCGTTCGGAAAGCGAATACGCAAGCTTCCGAAAGCAAACCTTATTTTCTTCCGGAATATTTGCCTTTTCGATTGCAGATATAGCTTCTAAGGAATATCTCTCTACAGCCTCAGAGCATAGCTGGCGCATATTAAGTGCATCGTATACTTCAGTCACAGCCTTTATTTTGGAAGATTTATCGCTCTGCGCCATTGCAGCCCTCATCTCTGCCGCTTTAGGCGAGCTCATGGCCGAGAGCATAAGAAACGTTTTTTTATCGTTAAGAATATCACCTCCGATAGGTTTTCCGAACTCAGGATTGCCATATACATCAAGCATGTCATCCTGAATCTGGAATGCCAGGCCGAGGCACTCTGCATAGCGATACAGCAGATCAGCATCATTATCGGATGCTCCGGCTATAATTGCTCCGATTTTAGCAGCACAGCCAAGCAATACTGACGTCTTGAGTCTGATCATCTCAAGATATTCTGACAATGACACGTCATTACGATTTTCAAAGTCAATGTCAAGTTGCTGGCCTTCATATACTTCAATGGCTGTGGAATTAAAACATTCCATAACTGCCGGCATCGTAGCGGCCGGAGCCTTCAGCATGAGTCCTGTGGCAAGAGAGAGCATTGTGTCACCACTAAGTATTGCAGTATTCACCCCATACTTGGCCATCACAGAAGGACGCCCGCGACGTATATCGGAGTTATCCATTACATCATCATGCAGAAGAGTAAAATTATGAAATATCTCAATACCAAGCGCCATGGGCAACGCTTCTTCTACAGGATGCCCGAATGCCTCACATGTCATTAGAGTAAGCATTGGCCGCAACCGTTTACCTCCTGTAGCCAATGCATATGATATAGGAGAATAGAGACCAGCCAGTTTACCGCCCGGCAGGTTGAGAGATTTTATCGCTCCGTTTATATAATCTGAATATTCTTTTGAAGTAAGCATGTGCAAAATTAGCACATTTTTTCATTGCACACAAAATTATTTGGTAACAGAGGTTAGAAAACATCTCACCTGGCCTATGGGGAGCGTCCCTACCAGCTTTACAGGAATGTGTTGCGCATCCGATGAAATCCATGCGTCAATAGGCTTGGATGAGTCACTGCGCCCATGCATTGTAAAGGTAAATTGCAAGTGATAACAGGGATATGTCTTCCCTGATGGTATTTTTACATTCTCACGACCAATACATTTTATTTTTATAACTTCTGCTCCGGACCCTGAAAATACATTGGCTTTCACTATCTTGTTATTGCCGAGTTGAGAAAAATCCAGCGCCCTGATGTAATAGAAAATGCTTACCATATCATATGTAGGGCCGGTAGCCGAGCACGATATTACATTCTTCTTTACCGGCGCACCCGGATTTTGCTTGATGCGCACACAGCGCCCATATGCGTGACGCCCGGAGTAAGTATAAGTAAGGAGATCCTTTCGGTATTTGTTATTCTCGTGTGTAATTTTAGTGTATGATATTGGCTTGAAGTCTGATTTGGAAATTTTTGAGATCAGAGTATCACGCACCATAAAGATCTTGTCGGCCCAAGGAAGAGTTTTTGCTGTCAGGAAAATATCATAGTCATTAGGCTTGTTGACTAATCTCAGTGTGGCTGTCGCGGCATTCTTCTCCACGATGCCCCATTTATACTGCACTACATAATTGAGAGTTTCATTATTGAAAGAGGTGGAGGCATATGAGGTTATACAACCGGCAATAATTGAGATAAGCAGAAAGATATATTTTACAAAGTTCATGGTAGAATCATATATTAGTTTATAAAGAAACACATCATGGAGCTGAAAGTTTAATAGAGTGTTTGAATTTCAATGATTTTATCACGGAGAACGATTGTGAGTGACTGGGAGCATAGAGGGCTATGCAAAATCGATTATGCCGGGCTGAAAGCGCCCCGAAAGTGCCGCCGGAATGAAATCAAGAATCCATTCGAAGGAGCAGAATGTGTTGAATGCGGTGTAAAACCATACACTCTCTTAATGTCGGAAAATATTCCTCCAGTGCCATCCTCCCGGACTGGAAGCTATGGAAGCATGGAGCGGATCAATGGGGGTTGGCAGTTCTGCCTCGGGGCCAAATTGTTCCGGATATACTATGAGCAGATTATGCCGAGAGAAATATCTTGATAGAAAAGAAGGCAATGCCTCCAGATCCGAATTGTAGGAGACAGAAGTCTTACGCGCACATATTACAGTGAGAAGATCATCATCAGTTATATCAGCAGATGCTGTGATAAGATCATCCCAAGCAGTGAGAGGCAGATATTTTAGTCGCAACTCAAGGCCCATGGCTGTTACAGCGCCTTGGATATACCGGATAGTGTCAGCATACGCCATAAACAGGATACGACTGCCTATTTGTTGCGAAAGCATGCAAATGCGTGTAAGCCATAAGGAAAACCCTGTTTCATATTCAGCCTGGGCCGGGACTATCACAACGATACGGGAAAGAGTGTTGACGGGTGCGAAAATGCGACTCATCATCACCATCTTATTAGTGGAACGCAAGAGCTGCTCAAGCATTGAGCCAAAGAAAGTATCGACAATATTGCTTTTGCGATGTAATCCGAGTATGATCTCGGTACAGTTATGCTCTTTGACAGCATTGGTCAGGCCTGCCACTACACTCATGTCATAGCGCTCCACCTCATCGACCTTGACATCTACCGACAATGCCACATTGGCAATAGCCTTTAACGCAGCATGACCCATGGAGGCTATAGTGCTGTCATCGCTGGTCTTGATAAACAGTCCTGTAATAGTATTCTTATTGGATGGATGGCGCATATAGAGCGCAAGTCGCATTATTCCTTCGGCGGTCACAGGATTGGAGACGGCTACGAGCTGGCGTGCCCACACGGTTTTCCCTCCGCTGCCATCACGGGCAAGATTCTCGCGGGCGATGCCCATACGCATTACCTTGGCGGCCTGCTCAGTGCAGACTGACGCTATGCCGCAGCATATAAGAATCATGATGACAGCGCCATTCATCATGTCCACACTGAGCAGACCGTATCGAAAACCAATCATTGTAGCTGCTATTGTCGCCGCGGCCTTTCCAGAGGTAAGGCCGAACATAAGCAAACGCTCATGCCGGTTCATATTCATGAGTCTGGCGGCTGTAAAGGTAGCCAGCCATTTGCCTGCAAGTGCTGTCCCACACATTGCCGCGGCAGCGATAGCTACACCCCAACCGTTGAGAATGACCTGTAAATTCATCAGCATTCCTACTCCGATAAGAAAGTAGGGAATAAATATTGCATTGCCCACGAATTCAAGCCGAGACATAAGTCCTGAACGCGCGGGGATAAACCGGTTGAGCACCAGTCCGGCATAGAAAGCGCCAAGTATCGCCTCAAGCCCTATGAGCTGTGCCAGCAGCGAAGCCAGCAGCACCTCCGCAAGTATAAAGATGAATTGTGTGACTCGATCAGAAAATGTGCGGAAAAACCAACGGGTAAGCTGGCCAAAGCCCCACCATACAGCTATTGCGTATATGGCCATCCATCCGGCAAGCGTCAGAAGTGTAGAAGCAGCAAGAGAACCCTCTGCGCTCACTGCCACTACTTCAGCCAAAAGAATGAGAGCCAGCAATACGGAGACTATGGTGCCGCATACGGCCACCACACTCGCCCTTGAAGAGGACAGGCCGAAGCGTGTGACTATAGGATAGGAAATCAAAGTGTGAGATGACAGCATGGAGGCAGTAAGCGCAGCTGTAAGCCATGATGTGTCTAATGCATATCGGCACATGAGCAAGCCGCCGGCCATGGGTATCGTAAAACTCAGTATGCCAAACCATAATCCTCGCTTCCAATTGCGCCTCAATCCCATCATGTCTATTTCCACTCCGGCAAGAAACATGAGGTAGAGAATACCTACCTGGCCGAATATTTCAAAGGAAGCATCACGGTTGAGAAGGCCGAATCCATTGGGGCCGACAATTATTCCCGCAAGTATCATGCCGACAATGGGAGGGACACCGATACGACGCAGCAACACAGGCGCGATGAGTATCATCACCAGTACTAAAAGGAATATCGCTACGGGCTGCTGTAGAGGAAGTGTCATCGTGCAGAGTGTTAGAGTCTGTCAGGTTTAAAGATAATGAAGCGTCATAATCGCCGTATGGAAAATCTTTAATACTTGGATGCTTTATAATAGAGGAATATGCCTATGATGAAATAAACTATATTGGGAATCCACATGGCTATCGCAGGACTTGTAACTCCGCTTACCGCAAATGAGCTTGTTACGGAGGAAAAAAGTATATAGGTAAAAGACAACACAAGGCCGATACCTATATTTACTCCCATTCCGCCTTTTACCTTCCTGGCCGAGAGGCTCATCCCGATAAGCGTGAGTATGAACGCCGCAGCCGTGATGGCAAAACGCCTTTCTTTCTCTATCTCAAACTGCTTGATATTGGCTACTCCGCGCTGCTTTTGCTCTTCTATATACGTTGCGAGTTCCGGTGTAGTAAGTGTCTCCTGATCATTTCGGGATATGATAAAATCACGGGGCTGAATCGCGATGACTGTATCAAGACGGCTTCCATAGGATACACTCTCGCGCATGCCATTGAAGTTGCGTATCATATAGTTTTCCACTCTCCAGTTATTAAGGGTGTCATACTTTATTGTACGTGCGGTGAGGCGGCTTACAAGTGTCTTGCCCTTGAACTTATCGAGTGAAAACTGATACCCGGTCTTGGTCTTTGTATCATAACGCGCCATAAATGCGACTACACCGGGACTTGCCATGAGCTGCACATTTAATCCCTCCTCTACTTTACGGTTTTTTACGTATTTATTGGTGTATGCGATACGCTTAACGTTGGTAGGTGGAATTATATAATTGCTCAGCGCAAAAGTGAGAGCCGCAATTACTGCAGCTCCGACCATATATGGCACAAGTAAGCGCCGGAAACTCACCCCGGCTGCCAGGATTGCGATAATCTCGCTGTTGCCAGCCATCTTGGAGGTGAAGAATATTACTGAAATGAATACAAAAAGAGGTGAAAACTGATTGGCAAAGTATGGAAGGAAGCTACAGAAATAATCGAAAATAGTTTCCTTGAACGGGGCCGTGAGAAAGGCGTCAAGTTTCTCATTGACATCAAACATCACGACAATAGCAAGAATCAAAACGATAGAAAAGAAATATGTGCCCAGAAATTTCTTGAGAATATATTGGTCAAGTATTGAGGGCGTTATCTTTATGTTTCTCAACTTATGCTTTAGATATTGCCTTGGCCTGACTGCATTTGCAATCAATGTGCTGCTATTTCGATCCGGTAGCTTCAATTCCTTAAAGTCTTAATTTATAGTCGTCGTGTAACGTTTTCAAGCATAGCAGGCTTCCATGTGGCAAAGTCGCCTTGCAAGATATGTTTGCGCGCTTCTCCTACAAGCCACAGATAAAATGCCAGATTATGAATAGAGGCGATCTGCATGGCAAGCAGTTCACCGCTCACAAAGAGATGACGTACGTAAGCTCGTGAGTATGCTTCATCCACCCATGAAGCTCCACCCTCATCCAGTGGGGAGAAGTCATTGGCCCATTTAAGATTACGCATATTCATGATGCCATTGCGTGTAAAGATCATGCCGTTGCGACCGTTGCGTGTAGGCATTACGCAGTCAAACATGTCTACTCCCCGGTCAATGCCTTCCAGCAAATTGGCTGGTGTCCCCACGCCCATAAGATAGCGAGGCTTGTCCTGAGGCAGAATCTCATTTACCACCTCTATCATCTCATACATCTGTTCTACCGGTTCACCCACGGCGAGACCTCCGATTGCATTTCCGTCGGCTTCATATTCGGCGACTCTCTGTGCAGCTTCGCGACGCAGATCGGGATACACACATCCCTGCACTATAGGAAAGTAGCTTTGATAATATCCGTATTTGCCTTCTGTAGATTTATACCGATCCCATCCGCGCTGCAACCATCTCAGGGTAAGATCCAGACTCTTGCGGGCATATGCATAATCAGCTGTACCCGGAGTGCACTCATCAAGAGCCATCATGATGTCGGCTCCTATAGTGCGCTCAATATCCACTACGCCTTCCGGCGTAAACAGATGTTTAGACCCATCAATGTGGCTGCGGAAGTGGGCGCCCTCTTCTGTGAGCTTGCGGATGCCACTCAGGCTGAATACCTGAAAGCCTCCGCTGTCTGTCAATATCGGGCGTTCCCAACCATTGAATTTGTGCAGCCCTCCGGCGCGCTCAAGGATATCGAGACCAGGTCTGAGATATAGATGATATGTATTGCCCAAAATAATCTGAGCGTTTATATCATCCCTCAATTCACGCATGTGCACACCCTTGACACTGCCTATTGTGCCTACGGGCATAAAGATAGGAGTGAGAACAGAGCCGTGATCTGTGATGAATTTTCCGGCTCGAGCGGCGCTACCTGGCGTGTTGGCTTCAACTGTAAATTTCATGTATCTTTTTACTTGGCCTTAAGAAAAACGATTATATCACGAGGAGATAATTTTTTCCCGTTTAAGAGTATTGCAGAAGTATATACCTTACCGGCAAAAATTAGGGTTACAGCCGCAGAGGCATAAAGTATTATTAGTGATAGCATGCCATAATACCATGGCACAGCGGAAATGGTCTGCACTGTTGCTACAGTGGGACTGGTGAATGGAAGATAGAAGCAGAATGTAGCCAAAGCTCCAGTGTTGTCGACAGCAAACATTCCCAGATAGAAGCTTACCATAAGAAGCATCATCAGTATTGACAGATAGCCCTGATTTTCATTATTACGGTCAGTAAGGGCTCCTGCCACTGCAAATAATGCTCCATAGAAGGAGAAGCCTCCTGCAAAGAACAGCAGGGAGAACAATAACGCTTTAAGCACGCGGATATCCCATATTGCGGCCATGTCGAAATCACCCGGCGCAAGCAATAATAAGGCGATAACGCCTCCTACGATGAAGAGTGACCAGACAAATATCTGAGTTAGACCTACGAATGCCACGCTGATCACTTTAGCAAACATTAGAGAGCGTCCCGACACACAGGATACAAGCACCTCTACTATGCGATTGGTCTTTTCAGCCTTTACCTTATTGAAAATCATGCTGCCATACATGATTACAAATAGGGTAAGAAACATACCTCCCATCATGCCGAGAGCCTGTATGCCGGTCATTTCATTTGCGTGAGGAGCCATTTCTCCAGCCGCTTTCATGGCATCGCTTTCAGCACTCAGATATGCTACAAGCCCACCTAAACCTATGATGAATACAGGGAATAGTAATGTTGTGAGCCAGAATGATTTGCTTCTGACTTCAAGGCGATATTCCGCCGATATTATAGTCCAGAGTTTATGCATTGTGAGTAGGCGTTGCCGAGCGTGTATAAGAGATGAAAAGTTCAGAGAGAGACGGGAGTAATTCTTCAAATGCCACTATTGATGCCTGAATCGATACAGCATTCAGAATATCATTGTTGTTCACACCTTGTCGGGGCATTATTGCATAGGCGTGAGCTTTTCTTCTTACATAGCCGGTATATGGTGTGATAGTTTCGATAAGGCCTGAATCCATGGCCAGCGGTAGATTCAGCGGATTGGCCGTACACAGTATAAGACATCCGTTCCGGTGCTTTTCTTTGATCTCTTCCAACTCTCCCGAAAGCAAGAGGCGTCCCTTGTTTATGAGAGCTATATGAGTGCACATTTCTTCAATGGCCGACATATTGTGAGAGGAGAGGATTATAGTGCTCCCTTTCTCTCGGAGTCTTTCTATGAGGCTTTGCAGAAGTTGCCCGTTGATGGGGTCAAATCCGGAAAAAGGCTCATCAAGAATAATTAGTTTAGGCTCATGCACCAGGGTGGCTATAATCTGCACCTTCTGCTGGTTTCCCTTGGATAATTCCTCTACCTTACGATGTCGGTCTTGCTCTGCGATATTGAATATATCCATGTATTCCTGCATGGTATGGCGCAGAGCATCAATTTCGGCACCTTTAAGTTTGCCGAAATACATGATTTGTTCATCAACCCGCATTTTGGGATACAAGCCTCGCTCTTCAGGCATATATCCAAGAATCTTTGAGGTAATATCAAGCGACGCCGGATTCCCATCGATAGTGACTGAGCCGGAATCACTTACCAGAATAGAGTTTATTATGCGCAGCAATGTGGTCTTTCCGGCGCCATTAGGCCCGAGAAGACCGAAGACTGATCCTGACGGAACCTGAAGATTTATTCCGTCGAGAGCCAAATGATTGCCGTAGCGCTTGACTAAGCCTTGGATTTCAAGTATATTCATTTTAATTCTTTAAGCTTCTTTATGGTGGCAGCGGGATCTTCCGCTCCAAACACGAAGCTTCCTGCCACCAATATGTCTGCACCGGCCTTTGCGAGTTCTGCGCCGGTAGACAAATTGACGCCGCCATCCACCTCTATCAGAGCTTTTGAGCCGGTTGAGTCTATAAGATTGCGCAATTGTCGCACCTTTTCCACTGCATGCGGTATAAACTTCTGACCTCCAAATCCGGGGTTTACCGACATGATCAGCACCAAATCGACGTCCTCCACAATATCAACAAGAGTATTGACCGGAGTAGCCGGATTAATGGTCACTCCGGCCTTCATTCCTGCTGCATGGATGCGCTGCACGACAGAATGGAGCTGCGGACAGGCCTCCTGGTGTACATTCATGATTTCCGCACCAAGATCTCTCACCTGGTTGATCCATTTATCCGGATTGACAATCATAAGATGCACGTCAAGAGGCCTCGAACATTGTCGTGCGACTGCCTGCATTACCGGAAAGCCGAATGAAATGTTAGGAACAAAGACACCATCCATTACATCGAGGTGAAGATAATCGGCCTCGGAATTGTTGATCATATCAATATCAGGACGGAGACATGCAAAATCTGCAGAAAGGAGTGAGGGTGATACTTTCATGAAGTAATAGTTTTAAGTTATGGGTATAATTGATCGAATATCAGTTAACTGATGCCGGACGCTTCTTTAAGATGTTGCGTATTATTATCATTACGCATACCACTCCGAGAGTGAGGCCGCCCCAGGTGAGATAACTGTTGTATTTTTCTACAGCCGTGAGCAAATTCTCAGGAGGCACGGTGGTGGATAGCCACCACCCGAGCAAAGCGAGCACAATGTTCCATACAAGCGCGCCAAGTGTCGTGAATATAGTGAATACCCCCAGATTCATGCGTGAGATTCCTGCGGGAATACTTATCAACTGACGAATAGCTGGAATCAGGCGTCCGATAAAAGTAGAGATGGCTCCATGCTTGTCAAAATACATTTCTGCTTTTTCTACTTTGGCCCGGTCAATGAGGCATGCATGTCCGAGTTTAGATTCGGCAAATTTGTATACTATGGGACGCCCTACCCATAGCGCCATATAATAATTTATGTAAGCGCCCACGAGAGCCCCTGCTGTTGCGCATATCACTACAAGCCAAGGTTCCATTGCCTCTCCACCCCCAAGATCGGCGCATGCAAGATATACTGCAGGCGGCACGACTACTTCCGAAGGAAATGGGATAAAGGAGCTTTCTATCACCATGAACAGGAATACAAATGCATAGGAGGCATGCTCGATAAAGAATCCAAATATGTCGGCTGCGGTAGGCATCGCTGCCAATAATGTTAAAATCATACCGACTTCACTATTTTAGCTGCTATGGCATCAGCCATGGCACGAAGCTTTGACTCTGTCTCAGGTGTCAACGACATTTTCATTTCAACAGGCTCACCCGTAAGGTCGAGGCCCATATCCGTGAGGGCGTCTGCGATCTGCCGGCAAGCTACAGAGGCCCATGTAAAGCTGCCGAAGGCTCCGGCCACATGGTGCTTGAGGCCTCGTAACTTCAATGCTTCCAGCAGATTCCTGACAGGAGGGAAGATTGACGCATTGTAGGTAGGAGCTCCGATTATCAAACCATTATACTTCCAGATGTCGGCGAGTATAAAGCTGAGATCAGTAGTCGCGGCATTGTATACTTTAATTTTGTCGACCCCTTTTTCTGATAGACGGGAAGCTATGATTTCTGCCATTTGAGCAGTGTTACCATACATGGATCCGTAGACTATAACTGCACCAGGCTCTGTGACATTTCGGCTCAATCTGTCATATTCTTCTATGACGCGGTGCACTTGCTCACACCACACCGGGCCATGAGTGGAACATATATACTTCAGAGGTAAGGATCCAAGTTTGGCAAGGGCGTTCTGCACTGGAGTTGCATATTTTGCGACAATGCAGGCGTAATATCGACGCATTTCACGGAAGTAAATATCTGCATCGCCTATCATTGTGTCGGATACTGCGCCATTCATGGCTCCAAATGTGCCGAACGCATCTCCGGAGAACAACAGTTGCTCGCAAGCCAGATATGTCACCATTGTCTCAGGCCAGTGCACCATTGGCACGGTGTGGAAAGAGAGCACACGTCCTTTGCCAAGATTAAGGGTGTCGCCATCTTTCACTATCAGGAAGGATTCGCTGTCCGATATTCCGTAGTATCCGTTGATCATATTGACAGTGAGGGCATTTCCCACTATCTTCATGTCTGGATATAGTAGCTTTAATTCCGGAATAAGGCCGGAATGATCCGGTTCCATATGATTGACAACAAGGTAATCGATTTTATTTACGTCATGCTGCCTGAGCCGGGCGAGAAATTCCGGCAAGGTGTGTATTTCGGCTGTATCTATCAGAGCTGTGGCTTCTCCTTTTACAAGATAGGAATTATAACTAACTCCGGCCGGAAGCGGCCACAGAGATTCGAAAAGGGTAGTGGTGTGGTCATCCACTCCCATATAAATAACGCTGTCAGTGATTTGCATATTTGGAAACAAAGCATTTGAAGGTGGAATCCACCTGTTTTTTTCACTGCAAAGATAAGCCTTTTATTCGTGATATACAAATACTATTTCTTACATTAAGATTCACATCTAAGTATATACATATATAGGAATCCTAACTTGTGATATTATGGCATCAATCAAAGTAAAATTTCGCCCGTCATCAGTAGCAGACAAAGAAGGCAGAATCTATTATCAAGTAATCCACAAAAGAGTGGTGAGGCAGCTTTGGACACCTCACACAGTGTATAATAGGGAATGGAATATGCGCGAAAGCATGCCTGCCTTGCATATGGGAGATGCTGAAAGGGAGGAGTATGTGCGCTCTGTCATAAGCAAAATTCGCTATGACATGTACCGCCTGAGCGCCATAGTAAGAAAGAGGGAATATTCTGGTATTGATTATAGTTCTGACGAGATAATAGAGGACTTTGAACGAATTTCCAGGCAAGGTAGCTTTGTGTATTATATGCAGGCACAGATTACGCGCATGAAGAATCACTTCAAGATCCGCACGGCAGAAACCTATACGGCGGCTATGCGTAGCTTCTTGCGCTATCTTGACGGTGAGGATATTATGCTTGATTACATGTCTTCTGATTTAATGCAGGGATATGAGGCCTATTTGCGCTCATGTGGCAATGTCCCAAATACGATCTCATTTTATATGAGGATATTGCGGGCCGTCTATAACCGCGCAGTCGAGCATGGAGTAGTCGATGATCGTTTTCCTTTCCGCCACGTTTATACGGGAATCGACAAGACGATTAAAAGAGCTCTTCCTCTACGATATATCAAGAAGATCAATGCATTGGATTTATCATCTTACCCCAATCTGGAATTTGCCCGGGATATGTTTATGTTGAGTTTCTTTATGCGAGGCATGAGTTTTATTGACATGGCATTTCTTAGGAAAAGCGATCTGAAGTATGGATACATTTCATATAGACGGCGTAAGACCGGGAAGTTGTTGACTATCGCATGGACTGAAGAGATGCAGCAACTGTTGCGTAAATATCCCGGTAATGACACGGAATATCTATTGCCCATCATCACAAAGAAGGGAGTGAACGAATACGCATTTTATCGTAATATGGCCGGCAGAATCAATTATAACCTTAAGATTATAGCCGGGATGGTAGGTGTGCGGATTCCCATAACTTTATACTGCGCCCGCCATAGCTGGGCTTCGGCAGCCAAGGCTAAGGGTATTCCTGTCAGCGTGATAAGTGAGGGGATGGGGCACGACTCAGAAAGCACTACGCAAATATATCTGGCATCGCTTGACAATTCTGTCGTTGACAAGGCCAATGCCATAATACTCAAAAGCATATGAAGAATGATGCGGAAGTGTCAGGTGATCCCGGTACTTTCTGATTCGGTTAAGTTCCTGACGGATGAAAGTTCAGACAGCGCACGTCTGTAGAACGCCATGACAAATCCGTCAGGGATATCCCATTTTGCACAGTAAATTTTTTATTTAGTGCATATAGTAGCTTATAGTCTCGATGGTATTGGCGACATCAGGATCATCAGGATATATCTCTGCTGCTCTTCTAGCAAAATTCAAAGCCGGAGTAAGGAATGTGTCTCTTATTTCTTTCCTGCGGTCTTGAGCCGATTTTTTATTACCCTTCACTTGTGTCAGCAGAGCTATGCCTTCTCCAGCCACAGACTTCGAAGCTTCTTTCAGCGTCGTGAAGTCGGCAGATTTATCAGCGGCCGCCACCAGATATTCTGCCGCGGCTTCAGAATTGCGTCCTAATGTATAGAGCAACGCTCCTTTCATGGCATGTAGCATAGGAATGGAATCAGTAGCCATCGCAGAGTTTACTACTGACAAGGCGCTGTCAAGCTGATTTTCCATAACAAGGCCGGCTATATATTTTTTTAAGAACAATGGCTCGCTCAAGCCAAAACGTCGATGTCCCTCTCCGGCCAAAACTGTGATTTGCCGTGATAAAGAGTCTTGTCGGGATGTCGTTGATTTTGCCATAAACCCAAGCGAACTCATTTCATTCAGAAAAACTTCTTTTCTGGGATAACCGAGGCGTCGTGCGATCATGAAGCTTTCTGCAGCAGGGGCATACTCTTTGGCATTATATGCCATCACTCCGGCATAAAACCATGCATTGGCTTGCACTGAATCACTCATTACGGATTCATTGTCATGGAAATAATATTTGGTGGGTGCAAGCGCATATGCTTTAAAAGCGGAGTATGCCTGAGGATAAAACATGCGTTTATTCATGTATGCCACACCAGCATTATATAGAGAGGGCGTTATGGAATTCAGCCATTCTGCGATCTTGACACTGTATCGAATGGTGCGTTTCCCTTTTTTATCGGTTATGGTATCTACGGCAAGAGCCCGTTCATAATAATCCACTGCAGCAAGAAGCGCGTCAGCCATTAAAGTCCTGTCTACTTTAGGATCATTTTGATTAATACCTAATAATTTATGATAATGACGGAAAGCACCTTCTTCAATTTTTCCGGCTATATAAAGAGCGTGAGGATCTGATGATAGAGTGGTGTCTTGCAGCGCTTCTGAAACTTTAGTACGGGCTTCCTCAAGTTTCTCAAAATTTCCTGACAGTTTTTCTGCCTGCTTTAGAGACTTGGGCACAGCGTTCCCCTCCGGCGATACAAATATTCCGGACAGGAGGATACATACTATTATTCCAGAAATTAAACGCTTCATTATTGTATTCCAAGCTTGCGATGAATCTGCAAAGACAGAGTCCAGCGGGGATCCTCAAGCACACGCTTGACAGTACGCTTTTCAGCCAATAGCGCTTTCTCACTGTCAGGAGTCCAGCACGGCTGCAGATACATGAGGGTGTTACTCCCCGCCTGGGGCAGGTGGAAATATGCTTCCAGATCCTGCCCGATGTCTACGACCTTAATCTCATCAGCTCTATGGATGCGTAGTGTAGCCGCTTCAGCTGATGTATTCAGCTCCGTCATGCCTCCTTTGGGCGAAAGGGTTATCCAATCAATCTCTTCCGGAACCGGATGTGTGCCGTTAGTTTCTATAGCTATTTTTTTCCCGGTTCCTACATGGAGAGTGTGAATGAATGCTGAGTCGATATGCAGACTCGGTTCTCCTCCTGTCAATACAATCCATTCGCATGGGAAGGTATTGATATAGGTTACAATGTCAGCATCACTCATTTCCACGCCATCAGAATGTGCCGTGTCACAGAAAGTGCATTTCAGGTTGCAGCCGCTGAAGCGCACAAAGACACATGGCACACCAGTATGTGCTCCTTCTCCTTGCAGAGAATAGAAAATTTCATTAATCTTTCTCATAGATTGCTGAATTACCCTGACTTTCCTGCACTTCACATCTGAAGCAGTTGGGAACATTGTCCACCACCCACCGGGCTATGTTTTCAGCCGTAGGGTTGAACGGCAATACTTCATTCAGCACAGAGTGGTCAAGCATCTGTTCCACCTGATGCTTGATATGAGAAAAATCAGTGACCATGCCGTCAGCATTCAGTGTCTCAGCTTTGCATTCCACGATAAGAATCCAGTTGTGGCCATGCATGCCGGAACATTTGCTCGCATAAGACAGCGATAATTTATGCGCTGCCGATATTTCAAGTCTCTTTCTTACGTAATACATAGTCAATGCTCGTAATGAGTAGGGTCTTCGATACCGGCAAAGGCCATTGCTTCTTTTCTCTCTACACATGTGCCGCATGTGCCGCAATGTTTTTCGCCTCCTTTATAACAAGAGTAGGTGAGTGCATAATCTACTCCGAGCTCTTTCCCTCGCGCTGCTATTTCTCCTTTGGTCATATCTACATATGGAGACAGCAGTGTGATTCCAGGAAATGTTCCCGCACATATGGCATCGCTCATGGCCCGGACAAATTCAGGGCGACAATCAGGATATATGGTGTGGTCGCCGCCGTGATTGGCCATCATCACGTGTTTCAGTCCACGGCTCTCGGCCATGCCTGCCGCTACAGACAGCATGATGCCATTACGGAAAGGAACGACTGTGCTCTGCATGTTGTCTGAGTCATACTGACCCTCCGGTATTGCTTCGGGACCGGAGAGAAGCGAGCTTTCGAAGTATTGCTTCATGAAGGACAGAGGTATTACCACATGCTCTATATGGAGCCGGTGGCAATGCTTTGCTGCCATTTCGATTTCGCGTGCGTTATGATTGGAACCGTAATCAAAGCTTATGGCGACAGCAATATTCTCGGCTTTGTCATAAAGCAAAGTAACAGAATCCATGCCGCCTGAAAGGATGAGAATCGTGTCTTTGTCATTCATAGCATCGGGATTTTCAATAGTTTTTGAAGTTGTCAAGTCGGCGAAGTTTCACCAGCTCCTGATGATCAGCATCCCCCTTATTGGCGAATGGGTAAATGCTTATCCCTCCACGGGGCATGAATATTCCCTTTACTTCAAGATAAAGAGGATCCATGAGTTCCCACAAGTCATTTAGGATTATGTTTACACAATCCTCATGGAAGTCCCCATGATTACGGAAGGAAAAGAGATAGAGCTTCAGGCTCTTGCTCTCCACCATGCGGTGTCGGGGTATATATGATATGTATATATGTCCGAAATCCGGCTGACCGGTCTTCGGGCAGAGAGTGGTGAATTCAGGACAATCAAATGTCACCACATACTCTCTCTCCGGGTGCTTGTTCTCAAAAGTCTCAAGCATTCCGGGGGCATAGTCATCAGGATACTTAGTGCCTTGATTGCCCAGCAAGGTCACCCCTTCAAGTTCATTTTCAGTACGCATTATAGTAAGAATTTTTATGGCGGGATTTACTTCCGCGACAGTTATACGAGGTGCAAATTTAGTCATTTTTTTGTGGAGTGGCAAATTTTCACTACCTTTGTAGTCACTACGCTTCCGTGTAAAACATGGGAGGTCAACATGTAAACCATTAAGATTAACGACATACAATAATAATTATGGCAAAACAGGAAGATGTCTTCAAGACCATCGTGTCTCATGCCAAGGAATACGGATTTGTATTTCAGTCAAGTGAAATTTACGATGGGCTTTCGGCTGTGTATGATTACGGACAGAATGGAGTAGAGCTCAAGAATAACATAAAGCGCTACTGGTGGGAAGCCATGACAATGCTGCACGATAACATTGTGGGTATTGACTCCGCGATATTCATGCACCCCTCCATATGGAAGGCTTCAGGCCACGTCGATGCCTTTAATGACCCTCTGATTGACAATCGCGATTCAAAGAAACGTTATCGTGCCGACGTGCTCATTGAAGATGAGATAGCGAAGATTGATGACAAGATAGCCAAAGAATGCGCCAAGGCCGCCAAGCGCTTTGGTGAGTCATTCGATGAGGAGATGTTCCGACAGACAAATCCGAGAGTGCTTGAGCACCTTAAAAAGCGTAATGAGCTGCATGAGCGTTTCTCCAACGCCATGAACGATAATAACCTTGAGGATCTGAAGCAGATCATACTGGATTATGGAATTGTAGATCCGGTGAGCGGAACAAAGAACTGGACAGACGTAAGGCAGTTCAATCTCATGTTCAAGACCGAAATGGGTTCGACTGCCGATGGCGCGATGGATGTATACTTGCGTCCGGAGACAGCGCAGGGTATCTTTGTCAATTTCCTGAATGTCTATAAGACGGGACGCATGCGTCTGCCTTTTGGTATTGCCCAGATAGGAAAGGCCTTCCGCAATGAGATTGTAGCCCGTCAGTTCATCTTCCGCATGCGTGAATTCGAGCAGATGGAGATGCAATTCTTTGTGCGTCCAGGAGAAGAACTGAAGTACTTCGACTTCTGGAAGCAGACGCGCCTGAAATGGCATAAGGCTCTCGGTCTCGGCGATGAAAAATATCGCTATCATGATCACGAGAAGCTGGCACATTATGCCAATGCGGCTACCGACATAGAATTCCGTATGCCTTTCGGCTTCAAGGAAGTGGAAGGAATACACTCCCGCACAGACTTTGATCTGTCTCAGCATGAGAAATTCTCCGGCAAGAAGATACAGTATTTCGACCATGAGTTGAACAAAAACTATGTGCCGTATGTAATCGAAACGTCAATAGGAGTGGATCGCATGTTCCTCACGGTGCTGTGTGCGGCATATGAGGAGCAGGCTCTTGAAGGAGGCGACTCGCGAGTAGTGCTTCATTTCCCAGCCGCGCTGGCACCGGTGAAATGTGCAGTGCTTCCCCTTGTGAAAAAAGACGGACTTCCTGAAAAGGCTCGTGAAATACAGCATGCTTTGAGATTTGACTTCACATGTCAATATGATGAAAAGGATTCTATCGGCAAGCGTTACCGCCGACAGGATGCCATAGGCACCCCTTACTGTATCACCGTTGATCATCAGACACTGGAGGATAATACCGTGACACTGCGTCATCGTGACTCCATGGAGCAGGAACGTGTCAGTGTCAGTGAGCTTGAAGGTATGCTCAAGGAGCGCGTAAGCCTCAACTCTCTTTTGCGTAAATTGATTTAATATAGACATATGAATAAGAAACGCATAATATTATTCGCCATACTGGGTGTTATCTTGATCCTTATAATATGGATTGCATCCGGCTATAACGGCATGCTCTCTCAAGAGCAGACAGTGGATAATGCATGGGGTAATGTAGAAAGTCAGTATCAGCGTCGTAAAGATCTTATTCCGAATCTTGAGCGTACTGTCAAGGCATATGCAAAGCATGAAGGAGATACTTATCTTAATGTGACCAAAGCTCGTACAGCTGCCATGAATGCCCAGGCTGATGCCGAGACAGTATCACAGGGCCAGGCTCCTGTCGATGAGCAACAGATGCAGCGCTATATGGATGCGCAGGATAATGCCCGCAAGGCTCTTGATATTTATGTCAATGCCGTGAAAGAGGCTTATCCTGACTTGAAGAGTTCCAAGAATTTCTCTGATTTCCAGGCTCAACTTGAGGGTACAGAGAATAGAATACAGGTTGCGCGCGAGGCTTATAATGCTGCAGTGAAAGATTATAATATATCAGTACGCAAATTCCCCAACGTGATCATTTCCGGAATGATGGGCTTCCAGAAGAAGTCGATGTTCCAGGCCGAAGCGGGCGCTCAGCGTGCACCACAAGTCTTTGAAGAATGAAGAAGCTATTATACGCAGCTATGTTGGGAGCCGGGGCTTTGATGACTCTTTCATCATGTCTTGGCGATGAGCCCGGCTCTGACAAGGAATGGAAGAAGAAGAATGATGCCTGGATTATAGAGAAAGAGGCAGAGACTGACGCAGCAGGCCAAAAGGTATATACCCGAGTCAATTGTGATTGGGATCCCAGTGCGTATGTCTTGATGAAATGGCATACCGATCGGTCAGCCACATCCAATAATCTCAGTCCGATTTCAACTTCTACGATCAATGTAAAATATCGTGTGCAGAATATCGACGGTCTCGGACTTGACAGTTCTTATCTGCGTACCACTCCGGCCGACAGCATATATCAATGTGTGCTCAACACCAATATCCAAGGATGGATCATTGCTCTTGGTGCCATGCATGTAGGAGACAGCTGCACTGTGCTTATTCCGTATAATCAAGCATATGGAATTAACACTCGAGGTAGCATCAAGGCGTATTCCAATTTGGTATTTGACGTAAAACTTGTAAGCATTCCTGCGTTGGAACGCCCTCTGAAATAAATACCTGTTTAAAGGCATGAAAAAATAGCAGCTATCTATTATGATGACTGCTATTTTTTTTTCATGCCTATCTTATTCTGATTTATCAAATTATTAGGGTTATAAGAGCTTAATACTGTTTCGAAGAAAAATATATTACGTGTCATAAGCTATTTTTCAATACTAAATTTTAATAGATGCTGAGAATTTGCTAAATTTGCAGGTAATAGTAGGATTATCAGATAAGACTTGCGATAGAGAAGAAATGTCCGATAATCCCCATTTTATAGATTAATAGTATCATGATTCGTATTATATTTATTTTAATTGCCATAATCACCTGTGCTATATCTGTTGTTGCCGACAGGCATACTGATTCCTACATACGTATTGAACATATGAAAGGGAAGATTGAGGATCAATCTTTGTCTCCAGTAGCACGGATGAATTATGCTGACAGTGTGCTTTATGTATATAATAAGGAGGGGAATGATTCACTGTGTCGACAGGTGCTGCAAGCCAAGGGAGAAATTGCGTATGCGGAGGGATATTATACTCAGGCTATTGAATGTTATAAAAAATTAGTTGAGAGTCATAGTACAGGCAAGGCTTTCTCTGGAATAGAGTATTTTGCAATGTCGCGTCTTGAACGTCTTTACTACTACAAGGGGTGGTATATGAAAGCGATGGCGGTTGCATTTAAGATAATTAATTCCGATGATCACCGAAGACAGCCGAATTATTATAATGCAGATGCTTATAATCAACTCACTCGCGCTTTTATCAGAATGAGAGATTATGAGACTGCTGAGTTCTATATAGCAGAATTAGAGCGTATGCTACCATCTTGCAGTATGAGTGAGTTGGAAAAACGAGATATTTTATTTCTGCTTAATATTTTAGTAGATGACAAAATTTAAATTTATGCTGTTAAACATCTAATTTTCAAGT
>CAJTTA010000037.1 GCA_910579305.1 uncultured Muribaculaceae bacterium | reverse complement strand
CTCAGTTAGCGGCTTAGCCAAGGCTGAACAACCTCAAATTTTACCGAATCATTGAGTTAAGTGGCAATGGGTATTTATTTCATGGCTTTGAAGCTCATGTCGAGTCCCTTCACCGAGTGGGTTATAGCGCCTACAGAGATGAAGTCTACGCCGGCCTCGCCATATGCCCTGATGGTGTCGAGGGTGATGCCGCCCGAAGATTCGGTCTCATACCTGTGGTCTACGAGTCTTACGGCCTCGCGGGTGAGCTCCGGGGTGAAATTGTCAAACATTATGCGGTCGACTCCTCCTATTTCCATCACCTTTCTTATGTCGTCGAGGCTGCGCACCTCTACTTCGATCTTGAGATCTTCATGGCCTGTGCTCTGGCAGTATTCCCGGGCAGAGCTGATGGCCTGTTCGATGCCGCCGGCAAAGTCGATGTGATTGTCTTTTATGAGAATCATGTCGAAGAGGCCTATGCGGTGGTTTGTGCCTCCGCCTGTGGCCACAGCTTCTTTCTCGAGCATGCGCATGCCCGGAGTGGTCTTGCGTGTGTCGAGCACACGGGCGCCTGTGCCTTCAAGGCGCTGCTGGTAAATACGGGTCATCGTGGCCACGCCGCTCATGCGCTGCATTATATTGAGCATCGTGCGCTCGGCTATGAGCAGGCTGCGCACGGAGCCTTCCACAGTGAAAGCCACGTCGCCGGGCTTCACATCGACGCCGTCCTCTATGAAGACTTCCATCTTAAGCTTAGGGTCTACTTTGGCAAAGACTTTACGGGCTATCTCTACTCCCGAAAGCACCCCCTCTTCTTTGATTATGAGCCGGTTCTTGCCCTGTGCTTCTGCCGGAATGGTGGAGAGGGTGGTGTGATCGCCATCGCCCACGTCCTCTGCAAAGGAGAGGGTGAGCAGATCATCTATGAGTTCGTCTTTGGTTTTCATATATTTTTTGATTAATTTTGCGTAAATACAACTGCGGTAATATTCCCACAAAATTAGCAAAAAAAATGGAAATCACGCTCCTTGTGACAGGAAAAACAGTTTCGCGCGAATTGGCCTCTCTCACAGCGGACTATGCGGCACGCGCCTCGCGCTACACGCCTTTTGAGATGAAGGTGCTGCCCGATGTGCGCAACGCTCGTGCCCTCACGCCCGAACAGCGCAAATCGGCCGAGGGAAAGCAGTTGCTTGCCGCCGTTTCCTCCTCCGACTTCCTCATGCTGCTCGATGAGCGCGGCAGGCAATACTCAAGCATGGACTTCGCCGCCATGTTGCAGAAGCGCATGGCATCGGGCATGAAGCGCCTGGTCTTTGCCGTAGGCGGCCCATATGGGTTCTCCTCCGATGTATATGAGCGTGCCGACGGGAAGATATCGCTCTCTGCCATGACCTTCTCCCATGAGATGGTGCGCCTTTTCTTTGCAGAGCAGATCTACCGGGCCATGACCATACTGCGCGGCGACCCCTATCACCATGAATGAAAGAGACTCCGCCTCTTCCCTTGCAGGAAAAGACGGAGAACTCATATGATCGATATTCAACGACCTATCATTCCATAAGTTCGGCGGAACGCTTGATGAAGGCGCCCAGTGCCTCTCCCTTGAGGAGTCCGGCTCCGAGCAGGGCAAGGTCGATGACCTGACGCACTCGTGGCTGTGTGGCGGCATACTCTTTCTCGAGCTTCTCTTCCTCGGAGCGTGCGGATGCCACCCGTTTCTCGGCTTCGGAGATTTCCTTCTGCAGAGCTTCCTTTGCGGCATCGTCGGCGTCTTTCTTTTCCGACAGCTGCCTGCGGGCTTCGGTCATGGCCTCGTTGCCGCTCTCGATCTCCGAACGCATCGGAGCGACCTTGTCGGCAAGTGCGGCAGTGGCGAGCTCGGTAATCTTCTTCACAGCAGGCTGATCCGTGTTCACTACAAGCGTGTAGGAGTCCGGCAACTCGCCGTAGAAGTTCATGCCGGGCTGCATGGCACTCATCTCCTTCATGCGGCGCATGAACTCATTCTGCGTCACCGTAGCCGGGGCGGCGGCAGCTCCCAGAGCTTCGAACTGCACTATGAATTCCGCTTTCTCAACAGTAGGAATCTGAGAGCGGAAGACTGTGGTGAGGATGTCGGTCTGCACCGGAGTTAGGCTGCTCTCTTTTCTTTCGGCCTTGACTATAAGATGGTCTACGATGTCACTGTCCACGCGCACGAGACGGGTCTTTTCGAGCTTCTGCTCAAGCATGGCTATGAAATGGGGATCGAGCTGTCCGTCCATGAGCAGCACGCTGTAGCCGCGCTCTCTGGCAGCCTCGATGTAGGAATACTGTCCCTGCACGTCGGTGGCGTAGAGGTAGATCAGATTTCCATCCTTGTCGGTCTGGCCGGCCTCGGTGAGCTTCTTGTATTCCTCGAGAGTGAAGTAGGAGCCGTCCACGTCCTTGAGCAGGACAAACTTCATGGCCTGGTCGCAGAATTTGGCATCGGTGAGCATGCCGTATTCTATGAATATCTTTATGTCGTCCCACTTGGCCTCATATTCCTTGCGGTCATCCTTGAACATGGCTGAGAGCTTCTCAGCCACCTTCTTGGAGATATAGCCTGAGATTTTCTTGACCTGGGAGTCGGCCTGGAGATATGAGCGGCTCACGTTGAGAGGGATGTCGGGGGAGTCGATCACGCCCTGCATGAGGGTCATGAATTCGGGCACCACGCCTTCCACCTGGTCGGTGACATAGACTTGGTTGCAATAGAGCTGGATGCGGTCTTTGCGCACGTCCAGATTATTCTTTATCTTCGGGAAGTATAGGATGCCTGTGAGAGTGAAGGGATAGTCTACGTTGAGGTGAATCCAGAACATGGGGTCTTCCATGCCGGGCATGAGCTCATGGTAGAAGTGGAGGTAGTCCTCATCCTTGAGGTCGGCAGGCTTGCGTGTCCACAGCGGCTCTGTGGCATTGATCACATTGTCGCGGTCGGTATCCACCATCTTTCCCTCTTTCCACTCCTGCTCCTTGCCGCTTATCACGGGCACAGGGAGGAAGCGGCAGTATTTCTTGAGAAGGGTGTCAACTCTTGCCTGTTCAAGGAATTCCTTGCTGTCGTCGTCGAGGTAGAGGATCACGTCGGTGCCTCGGGCGGCCTTGTCGGTCTCCTCCATGGTGTATTCCGGACTGCCGTCGCAGCTCCATTGCACTGCCTTGGCCCCTTCCTTATAGCTGAGCGAGCGTATCACAACTTTCTTGCTCACCATGAAGGCGGAGTAGAAGCCGAGGCCGAAATGGCCGATTATGCCGTTGGCCACATCCTTATATTTCTTGAGGAACTCCTCGGCGCCGGAGAAGGCTATCTGATTTATGTATTTCTCAATGTCTCCGGCATCCATGCCTATGCCGCTGTCGCTCACAGTAAGGGTGCCTGCTTCTTTGTCGAGAGTCACGCTTACCCGCAACTCCCCCAGCTCCCCCTTGTATTCGCCGAAGGAAGCGAGAGTGCGTAGCTTCTGCGTGGCGTCAACGGCGTTGCTCACCAGCTCACGCAGGAAGATTTCATGATCAGAATAAAGGAATTTCTTTATGACGGGGAATATATTCTCAGTAGTAACCCCGATTTTTCCGGTTGCCATATTGATTTATGCTTTATATATTTGTTTGTCTGCCGATATGTTTACAACTATTGTGCCACAAAATTATAACACTGCCGCGAGGGAAAAGTTAAGGTCGCCACACAACTTATCGCCGCATACAAGCGTTAATAAATTGTAACCTCAAAAAAATCAATCATACATGCTCACGCAATACATCCTCAAGACCTCTGACACTCAGGATATGCGCCGGCAGATGCGTCATGCCGTCGACGCCGGGTGTCAGTGGATAGAAATCAAGGCTCATTCATCTGTCAGCGATGCTGACATCTCTGCCACAGTCGAAGACTTCAGGACGGAGCTGGCCGGAAACAATGCCGTGCTTATAATAGCCGATCGCTATGAACTCGCCAGGGATATAAAGGCCGATGGCGTGCACATGTATTCCCGCGACACTCCTGTCTCTAAGGTGAGGCTTGCTCTGGAGGCGTGGCCTATACTGGGTGTGAGTGTGAGGAATGCCGATGACGTGGCCATGCTCCGCGGCCATGACGTGGACTATATTTTCCGCGAAGCCGAGGGGGGATTTGATGCTGACACTGCCGCTGCTGACGATGTCACGGCCATAGCTGCCGCTCTAAATGAGAAGGTGATCGAGGCCCCGCTCGTGGCGGCAGGAGGGATAGGTCTGCACAATGCCATGAAGCTTATAGAGGCGGGGGCCAATGCCCTGGCCATAGATGCTTCCATCGACTCTTCAGGATCGCGGCTCACTGAATCGATCAGGGAATTTATCAATAAATTGAGTTAGAATCTGTTTTTTTTATAATTTCCAAATCTTGACAAAGCTATGAATTTTACACAACCGAGACTTCCCTACACTCCCGATGCTCTCGCTCCGGCTATAAGCCAGATGACCGTTGACTATCACTGGGGGCGCCATGAAAAGGCTTATATCGAGACTCTCAACCGTCTACTGCCTGACTCTCCGTATGCCGATGATTCCATCGAGGATATAATACGCAAGGCCGAGCCCGGGCCTCTGTTGAACAATGCCGCACAGGCATGGAATCATATCTTCTATTTCTTCCAGTTCTCTCCCGCAGGACGCCGTGAGCCTCATGGTGCACTCCACCGTCAGATTGTGGATGATTTCGGCTCATTCGAAGATTTCAAGAAAGAGGCTGAGAAGGCCGGAGCTACTCTCTTCGGCTCAGGATGGGTGTGGCTATCGGCCGATACGGAGGGGCATCTCTTCCTCACTCAAGGCCAGAATGCCGACAATCCTATGAGGCACGGCCTGAAGCCTATACTTACCATAGATGTGTGGGAGCATGCCTATTATCTTGACTATCAGAATATGAGGGCTGATTATCTTCGTTCCTTCTGGGGTATTGTCGACTGGGAGATAATCGAGCAGCGATATGAGGCATGATTCTCGATGCCGGAGTGTGGACTGCTCAGGCATGCGCACAATGATTCATCGCGAATCACTGTGATGTTATAAAATAGTTGATCTACAGTATATTATACTGTCTGTGCGATGATTCGTGATTCATCTCTCCTCCATAGGGGTGAATCGCGAATCATCCTTTTTATATGTGCATAGGATCACGGGAATTGCCGCAACCTATGGAAAGTGCATGTATGACTCCAGGGAGCGGCAGACGGGTGTAGCCGTAGATTCGTGCGGGCGGTGGACTTATTCGGCGGCGGGCTTTGGCTTGGGGCGTCTCTTGAAGGAGCGACGCGGCCCGGATGCCTTTGCCGGCCGGGCTTCCTCATTGCCGGCGGGTTTCGCGTCTTTATGAGCTGAGGCCTTGCACTGCTTGTCGCCCCGGCGTTTACGAGAGGATGATCCGGCGCTTTTCTTAGCAGAGGGCGTCTTTTCATCGATGGATACTTCCCATGGTTCACGGCGTATCTTTGTGCGCAGGAAATGCTCGATGCGAGAGAATGCAGCGCGGTCGCGTTCGTTCACGAGAGTCACGGCCTTGCCTCCGGCTCCGGCGCGCGCAGTGCGTCCTATGCGGTGCACATAGTCCTCTGCCTCTCGCGGCACATCGTAGTTCACCACCATTGCAATGTCATCGATATCAATGCCGCGTGCCACAATGTCGGTGGCCACAAGAATATCCTTGCGTCCTGCGCGGAAATCGAGCATCACGTCTTCGCGCTGTCGCTGGTCAAGATCGGAGTGCATCTCGGCTGCCTGCCATCCGGCGCGTCGCAGGTTGCGGGCCAGGTCTTTCACCTTCAGCTTTGAGGCGGCAAAGATTATTACTCTCTGCGAGAATCCCTGCCTGAAGAGATGTATGAGCACTTTCTCCTTCTGAGGCTCGGGCACGGCGAATATGCTCTGGTCGATGCCTTCGGCCGGCTTGCTCACAGCCGTCTTCACCTCCACGGGGCTGGAGAGCAGGGAGGCGGCAAGCTGCTTGATCTTGGCAGGCATCGTGGCCGAGAACATGAGGGTCTGGCGCTCCTTGGGCAAGTGTGAAGCTATTGCCATTATGTCGTCGTAGAATCCCATGTCGAGCATGCGGTCGGCCTCATCGAGGATGAAGAATGCCACGCGGGAGAGGTCGCATCGCCCCGTCTGCAGGTGGGCGAGGAGACGGCCGGGAGTGGCTATCACCACGTCGGCGCCGGCGATGAGTCCGTGCTGTTGCTGCGAGAAACCTCTGCCGTCGGTGCCGCCGAATATGGGCAGCGAACTTACGGGCAGATAGTAGGAGAAGCCTTCCATCTGCCGGTCGATCTGCTGTGCCAGCTCACGGGTTGGGGTCATGATGACGCAGTTGATGGCGTCGGTGGGGAAATTGCCCGATGTGAGCCGTTCTATAACGGGCAGGAGATAGGCTGCGGTTTTGCCGGTGCCGGTCTGCGCTATGGCCATGAGGTCGTGCCCTTCAAGAGCGGGAGGGATGGCCATGGCCTGGATGGGGGTGCATTCATCGAAGTGCATCTCATAGAGAGCGTCCAGCAGGTCATCGCCGAGATCTAATTCATCGAAATACATGGTGATGGAAAAGGGAGGGGGTAAGTCGCGCAGGGGGAGGTCTTTCCGCTGTCGCGCGTTAAAAAAAATCTTCGGGGATGACCGACATTGAAGCCGTCATCCCCGGAGTAGTGAGTAGACAGGATAAGGGCGGCACGCCTGTGGCTGCATCCCTGCCTGAAGTCGCAGTGGAATTATTCAGCGATCACCTCGAAGGGTACTTCCACTTCCACTTCCTTGTGGAACTTGATAGTGGCGGAGTACTGGCCCACTTCCTTGACAGCGCACTTGATGGAGATGAGCTTGCGGTCTACGTTGTGGCCGAGTTTTTCAAGGGCTTCGGCGATCTGTATGTTGTTGACGGAGCCGAAGATGGTGCCGGTGGAGCTTGTCTTTGCGCCGATGGTGAGAGCCACGCCTTCGAGAGCTGCGGCTGCTGCCTTGGCGTCTTCAAGAATCTTGGCGAGCTTGTGGGCGCGCTGTTTCTGATCCTCAGCGAGCTGCTTGAGTGCGGAAGATGAAGCGATCACGGCTTTGCCCTGGGGGATGAGATAGTTGCGGCCGTAACCGTCCTTTACCTCTACCACATCATCCTTGTAGCCGAGATTGGCTACATTTTCCTTGAGAATTATTTTCATAATTGTGTGAGATCTTAAGTAGTTAGAGATTACTTCATCAAGTCGGTAACGTAGGGGAGCAGGGCGAGGTGACGTGCACGCTTCACGGCCTGTGCCACACGGCGCTGGAACTTGAGTGAGGTGCCGGTGATGCGGCGGGGGAGGATTTTGCCCTGTTCGTTGAGGAACTTCTTGAGGAATTCAGGGTCTTTGTAGTCGATATACTTGATGCCTGAACGCTTGAAGCGGCAGTATTTCTTCTTCTGGGTGTCGACAGAGAGGGGAGTGAGGTAACGTATTTCGCTGTTGTTCTGTGCCATGATGCTTAATCCTGCTTAGGGGTTTCTGATTCGGGTTGAGCTGCGGGAGCCTGAGCGGCTTCGGCTGCTTTCTGGGCACGCACGTTGCGGCGCTTCTCGGCGTAGGCCACGGCATACTTGTCGAGGCGGAAAGTGAGGAAGCGGATCACGCGCTCGTCACGACGGAATGTAGTCTCAAGCTTCTTGACGATAGTGGGCTCGCCCTTGAATTCAAACAGGCAGTAGAAGCCTGTGGATTTCTTGTCGATGGGATAGGCGAGCTTGCGCAGCCCCCAGGTCTCTTCGTTGACCATCTCGCAGCCGTTGGCGGTGAGGAAGTCACGGAACTTTTCTACCGCTTCCTTCATCTGAACGTCAGATAAAACGGGAGTTAAAATGAAAACGGTTTCGTAATTGTTCATTTCTCTGTGTTATGAATAAATGTTGTGAATAGCTGATGTTGGCATGCCTATGACGCGAGTGCGCGAGCATAGTCCAAATCGGGTGCAAAGATACGAAAAATTTTTTATTCCGACAAGTGTCTTGTGGCATTGATATGTTTATGCGATGTCTCTTGTCGTGTGTGGTGTCATTAGACAAGATTATTGGGTCAATACTGAATACACGGCGGCAGAGATGCGGGATATGGCTGTGGATGCTTGTGCTTCATTGCCTTTGAAATCCTTGACAAATACGGCCAGGGAATAGCGGATATTGCCGGGCAGCATGATGTATGCCACATCATTGTGGGCCGCGAGTTCGCCTTTCTCATTTATATATCCGGAACCTGTTTTATGAGCTGTAGAGATTCCGTCTTTTTCAATTAACGGTGCGATTATTCTGTCTTTGCCTGTGAGACATTGTTTTAATGTGTTGATGATGAAGCATTGTTTTTCACGGCTCACTATGCTGTCGGTGAAGAGGCGGTTTATCAGTATGGCTGCGCCGAGAGGTGATGTGCGATTGGAATATGCCTTGTCGTGGTCGGCAGACATTTCTTCTTCCGTATAGGCTATTCTGAAGCTTGAGCGGGGAATGAGGGTGGCGATGAAGTGGTCGGTGTGGGCTGCGTCTACCAAGTGCTTGAACATGAGATTGCTCGCATTGTTGTCGCTTTGAATGAGCGTATATTGCAGCAACTCTTTGACGCTCAGTGAAAATTCCTCTTCCGGATGATCTTTCATCATAGGGCTCCATGTGTCGGGGTCGAGGTGAGCCCTTTTTATGGTAATGATGGAGTCAAGAGAAAGTCCGTTGCGGTCAAAATAGTTGCATATGGCAAGTGCCTGATGCATCTTAAATACACTCATCATGGGGTAGACGTTCCTATTGTTGAGAGTCACCGTATCGGAGTTGTTGATTATTACAGCAACTCCTATTTCTCCCGGATACTCTGACACAATTTTTGAAATCGTGTCGGTGAGCATTTCAGTGTAAGATCCATTGGCCCGGATTGCGCCGGATGATTTACATGACGGGAATATGGCTGCAGCGGTCATGAATATTAAGGAAATAATTAAAGCTTGGATATGGTTTCTTGTGAATTTTATCATAATTATATGTGCTAAAGGGGATTGCGGTTGTGGCTGCATTATCTGATGGGTGTGGGATAACTCAGTATGATAATCCGATTGGTGGCACGCGTCGCCATGCGGTATATGCTGCGGTAATCGGGCTGTGTGCCCCTGCAGTGAAGAATCACTACACATGGCGCGTTCACCCCTTGCAGATGAGTGGCGCAGGCGAGTTTTATGCCATGATACATGGGGTCGAACTGGTGACGTAGGGAATCGGCATGCAGGTCTATGGCTCCGCGTGGATTACGCGTCGTGGCCTGATAGTGCATTTCTTCCTTTGCAGGAGTGAAGGTTGTCATCGGTTCAAGCCCGTGTTCTTGCTCTATGAAATTATGTATTATACGGAGAAGGCGTTCATCGCCGGCTGTGAGCATAATGTCTCTGTAAGGGATTTCGTTGTCTGACAGAACCTTGAGTATTGCCGGGCATAGAGCCTCGAATCCATTGCCTGAAATGTTGATATGTGTCACGGCCGGCGAATTCGTGTCTCCGCTCGCGATTTCAGGTAGCGCAGGGTCGATTTTGTGTGCGAGTCGGGAGAGCAGGGGAGCAGTGAGGGGAGCCAGTGGGGAGTGGTTGCCGGTGAGCATTACGGCATCATTCATGGATATGTGGATGTGTCGGGCTTCCATGGGGTTTGCGAAGCAGCATACATCTCCTCCGGGCATAAGCCAGTGGCGCTTGATTGATTCTATCTCAAGATCGGTCAGTGCGTGGGCGTCGTCTATGAGTATGGTGTGATATCGCCGGAATTGACAGTGGCGGGTCGGCTCAAGAGATCCTTGCGGGTGAGAGTTGTCGATGTTTCTTGCGCGGGCAAGATCAGAAAAGGCTACGAGATGGATCATGCCGAGGGGGAAATCGGCGGATAAGTCGAGTGCTTTATGTCGCATGCCGCACAGGGCGGTAGCCTGGGGCACAATTACAAGTACAGGACTGCCGGTGATGTTATGTGCGTTTATGGCTCTGAGAAGCAGACACGTGGTCTTGCCGCTGGCCGGCGATCCGAGCACCCAACGCGGCCCCGCGGGGCAGGCGCCTGCGGCCTGTCCGCTGTCAATAGTGATCTGCTTTCCGGATATGGATCTGTGCCAGACGGGGAACAGAAGCTCCATGACTCTGGCGGTGTTATCTGCGTTGAAAATCGGGCTGGCCTCCAGGGGGATTACTTGCATGAAGATGTTTCGGCCTTCAGAGCTGTGAAAAGCATCGGAGGCCAGTAGGCGCACATCGCTGCCGGGGATTATGGGAGGAAGATTGCAGGAGCGGTGGCCGGATGCTATTACGGCAAGCCGGATTGTGGCGCGCACAGTGGCGCGGCCTGTCACTCCGGGCAGGTGCTTTGCAAGAAGCCGCCGCATGTCGCGCAGGTATGATGCTTCCGCTATCACTCTTGCTGCGAAGTCTTCGGTTGCGGTGTCGGCGGGGATTATCTTTGCGAGCATAAGGCCGCGATGAGGTCTCACCAGTGCTATGTCAGCCGCATATGGAGGCAGGGCAGGCCGGGGCAGGAGTCTGTCGGCGGGAGACATCATGCGGAAAAGATCGCTGAACAGATCTTGTGTCGGGAGATCGGCGTCACACCATCGGGCCAGCCCCTCCGGAGTGTCGGCGTTTTCCATGCACGGCTCAGTGCTCACGGGATCATAGGTCTCAGCTTCGCTATCAGGCGCTTTCTCGCATGCCTCATATTGCCATACCAGCGCCCGGCAGCTCATGGGCGTGTGGTCATCCGTATTTGTGTAAGGCCTGGATGATAAGATCTTTGATACCTCTGCGCCGGGAAGAAAGCGCAACAGCCTTGAGGTGTCGCAGGAACCACTCAAGGCTTCATTCACCCACACCATCATATGTCGTTCGCCCAGGCATGCACGGCGCGCAGAGTGCCACGCCGGGTGAGTCTCATCTATGACGGGGCAGTCGCCTGCAATGTGTATTGTCACAGGAGCTTTGTGGAGTAATTCCACCTCTTCAGTTCCGGCAGATATGTCTCGGCACAGAGTGTGGATGTCGCATCCGGCTGCCATGCATCTCACTGCGGCGCGTGCTCTTGTCAGTGCCCCGCGGTGACGGTGGATGAGAGATATATGCCTCACGCGGGATATTGCCCCGCGCTCTGTGAGCACTTCCAGCAAGGCCATGGTGTGGAATCCCAAAGAGGCATTCCAGTCTATGATATGAATGTCTCCCTGCCCGAGGAGCCTCACGCCCGAGAGGGCCGCATGAATTCTTATGCCTTGAGCAGATCCCTCTCTTGCCCCGAGCAAGTCGAGAGGATCGGCCGGAATTCTGCCCTCGAGCAAGGAGCGGCACAGGAGCACGCATTTTTCCACGCATACCCCTTCGGTATCCTCTTCCAGCAGACGGATATATTCATCCTGCTCCGAAGGGGTCACCTGGCTATAAGGGAGAAATAGAAGTCGAGCACGTCGCGGGCGGCCGTGAAGGATGACTGCTCGTTATTAAGCACTCTCAATTCCTTCTGCTCAAGGAGCTTGGCCACCTGGGGCTGGCTGTAGAAGTTATGTCGCAGCTGCTCATCGATAGTCTCCAGCATCCAGTATTTGGCCTGCTCGTTGCGCTTGCGGGTGAAATATCCCGACTGTATCACATAGTCGAAGTAGCGGTCTATCATGTCCCACACCTTGTCTATGCCGAGTCCGAAATATCCGCTGTAGGTGAGCACCTCGGGCGTCCATCCCGAAGGCGTGGGCGGGAAGAGATGCAGCGCGTTGCGGAACTGGGCAGCTGCGAGATTGGCACGGTCGATATTGTCGCCGTCGGCCTTGTTGATCACAATGCCGTCGGCCATTTCCATAATGCCTCTTTTTATGCCCTGAAGTTCATCGCCGGTGCCGGCAAGCTGTATGAGGAGGAAGAAGTCGACCATAGAGTGTACCGCGGTCTCGCTCTGGCCCACGCCTACCGTCTCTACAAATATGTTGTCATATCCGGCGGCTTCACAGAGCACTATGGTCTCCCTTGTCTTGCGGGCCACTCCTCCGAGACTGCCGGCCGAGGGACTGGGGCGGATGAATGCCTCCTTCTGCTGCGAGAGCTTCTCCATGCGGGTCTTGTCGCCGAGTATTGAGCCTTTCGATCGCTCGCTCGAGGGGTCAATGGCGAGCACTGCGAGCTTGCCTCCGCGGCCTATCACGTGCAGGCCGAACTCATCTATCGACGTGCTCTTGCCTGCGCCGGGTACTCCGGTTATGCCTATTCTCCTGGAGCGGCCGGAATAGGGGAGACATTTCTCGATCACTTCCTGGGCGATGACCTGATGATGCTCGGCCATGCTTTCCACCAGCGTCACTGCGCGTCCGAGCACGCTTACATCGCCTTTGAGGATTCCCTCGACGTAGTCGCCGGGCGAGAGCGTGGGTATGACACGGCGCCGGCGGTAGGGATTGACAGAGGGCGCTGAATTTACGCCTGAGTTCACCTGCAGGCCTTTATATTCATTAGAGTTTTCAGGATGATCCATGTTATATTGATTTCAGGTTAAGAAAATGTGTGGAAGATGCTTTGGGTAAGCATCTTCTCATCTTTTTTTTAAGGGTGACTTATCGCTTGATTCCCGCAAGCCTCACCGTTCTTGAGGGATGCAGCGGGTCATCGCTCACCACCTGGATTTCAAGAGCAAAGGGCCCCAGAGGAAGCTCTCCCGCTATAATCTCGGCTTTCACTTCATGAGCCGCGCCGGGAGCTATGCGCCGGGGCATCTGCTTTATCTTCAATGCCTTGGAGCCGGGGATACATATGCGGCTCAGGTGGGCTTCGGTCTTGCCCTCGTTGCGTATCCGGAAAGTAACCTTGCGGGCCTTTTCGCCGGGTCGGACGTCGCCTAAGTCAATCAAATCAGGGGAGATGGTCAGCGCCGGGGCGTCGCGGAGCTGCTGCTCTGTGAGCGCCGAGGTGTCAGGCTCCACATCGGCAGTGATTCTGATAGTGGTGTAAGCCGCTCTGTCATCCGCCTCAGGATACAGCTTGAATTCATATTCAAGCGGGCCTGTGAGCACTTCATCTCTGGAATTGAAGTAAATGCCCATGGAGAAGAGGTCGCCCGGGGCTACGGTCTTGCTGCTCACTCCGGGAGATACGGGAGCGGGCACATCTGTCCAGGCCAGGTGCAGGGTGTCGGTGCTCTGATTATATCCTGATATGAACTCATGGCGGGTGCGGCCATAAGTCACTTTGCCCAGGTCGATCGTAGTGGCAGAGAGGCGCATGGGGCCTGCCTCCACGGGATATTTCGCCGCCAGGGAGGAGGCATTGCCTATCACGGTGCCCTTGAGCGTGACGGAGGTCACGTCATTGTCGGCTCCCATATATACCTTTATGTGCTTCTCAAATCGGCCCGGGCGGCCGGCCGGGTTATATGTGAACCATACCCGTGCCGTGTCTCCCGGCTCGATGAGGCCTTCGGTGAATCCGGCCACGGTGCATCCGCAGGTGCTTTTCACACGGTTGATCACAGTAGGTTCGGGGCCAAGGTTTATGAGTTTCACCTCACCCTGTTGCGGGCCTGCCTCCTCGCGGAAGAAGCCGAAGTCATAAGTTTTGGAGAGCCAGGTCACTTCCCCCCGGGCCGGCACCAAGGCCGCAGTAAAGAGAAGTGCCATTGCAAGAATCCTGCTCATATCAACCGTTATTTTTTACCGGGAATCACGTTGCCTACTATGTGGAGCCTCACCTTCTTTGGCTTGCCGTTGGTGGTGATAGTCACAGTGCGGTCGATGGGCCCGGGCCTTCCTGCCGGATTGTAGGTGACCTTTACTTTTCCCGACTTACCGGGCGCAACCGGCTTCTTGGGATATTCGGGACGTGTGCACCCGCAGGTGGCCTTTGCGTCGATTATAAGCAGATTTGCGTCGCCTGTATTGGTGAACGCGAATTCGCAGGACACCGGCCCTCCCTTCTCGGGAACGTTGCCGAGCTCCATGCGGTAGGACTCAAACGTAACGGCAGCCTTGCCGTTTTTCTTCCCAGCCTGAGCAGGGATTGCTGCGAGTGTAAAGACTGCCACAGCCAGTATTGCTATACGGATAAAGTTCTTCATATCTATTATAACATATCGCGAGGCAAAATTACTAAATTTTTTGCGAAAACTTTTGTCTGATATATAGAAAATTAGTAATTTTGCAACGCTTTTATACCGCCAAGGCATTTTAAGTGTGCGCCGGGAGCGCACCGCCCAACGGATTCACTTAATAATCAAGAAATTAGCATGTACGCTATTGTAGAAATTAAAGGACAGCAGTTCAAGGCCGAAGAAGGCAAGTTTCTGTATGTTCATCATCTCGGCGAAGAGGTGAAGCAGGGAGAGGCCATCAGCTTCGACAAAGTTCTCCTCGTAGACGCCGACGGTGCAGTGAAAGTAGGTGCCCCCACAGTGGAAGGCGCCAGTGTGAGCTGCGAAGTGCTCGAGCCCCTCGTGAAGGGCGACAAGGTGCTTGTCTTCAAGAAGAAGCGCCGCAAAGGCTATCGTCGTCTCAACGGCCATCGCCAGCAGTTCTCCAAAGTATTAGTAAAAACCATCGTTAACGCTTAATTATCCCTATCCAGGCATATGGCACATAAGAAAGGTGTCGGCAGTTCTAAGAACGGCCGCGAATCAGAAAGCAAACGCCTTGGCGTGAAAATCTTCGGTGGGTCTACCTGCAAGGCCGGCAACATCATCAAGCGTCAGCGCGGCACTCAGCATCATCCGGGTCTCAACGTAGGCATGGGCAAAGACCACACTCTCTTCGCCCTCATCGATGGCGTTGTAGTGTTCACTACAGGCAAGGAAGGCCGTAAGTTTATCAACGTACAGCCCCACGCCGCCCAGTAATCAGAGTAAAATTACTTGCATTAAGCTGATATGCGGGCTTCGAAGCAATTCGGAGTCCGCACTGCTTTTTCATAAAACAGCTTCTTTTCCTCGCAGATAGCCGGAGAGGTGTGATTCATGCTGATCCCCACTGAGAAGAGGCTGTATGAATCACGGTGAAATCGGTATAAAGTGTTGAGATATAGCGGATTGTGGATATGATTCGTGCTGAATCAATATTCATCATTGCTCAATCGGTGGACTGCAGGGCATGTTCTATTTCAGATGCCGCCTGGGCCGCGGCCGGAGAGACGGCTATCCGGTCGGCCACAGATTTTATTCCGTGCAACACGGTGACATGCGTGCGGTTGAGCTTATAGCCTATGGATTTGCTTGACAGGTCGGTGAGCCTGTGGGCAAGATACATTATCATCTGCCGGGCGTCATTGATGTCGCGCAAGCGCGAGCGCGAAAATATGACATCGACATCGATATTGAAGTGGGATGCAGTGGCCTCCACTATCATGTCGAAATTAATCTTGCGCTTGGAGAGCTTCACCGCACTCTGCATCACAATCTGCGCAAGCTCCGGAGTAATCTCCTGATTAAGCAGAGTGGCGCGGGTGATGAGCGAGATCACCACTCCCTCCAGCTCGCGCACGGAATCGGTGACATGGGCTGCGATCACATCGATCACATCCTGCGAGAGATTGAGCCCGTTCTTGGCCGATTTTCGTCGGAGTATCTGCTTGCGCAGCTCAAGGTCGGGAGTAGGCAGGACTTCGATCACGCCCCATTTGAATCGGGATATAAGTCTGTCCATGATTCCGTCCAGCTCCACAGGGGGTCTGTCGGAGGTCATAACCAGTATTTTCCCCTTCTGATGCAGATAATTGAAAATGGGGTAGAAAGCATTCTGTGTGCCGGCTTTTCCTGAAAGCTCCTGAATGTCATCTATGAGTAGCACGTCTATGCCCTGATAGTAATTGATGAACTCATTGACCTTCTTGTCGCGCACAGCAATGCCGTATTGATTCTCAAATGTGCGGGAAGTGGTGTAGAGCACACGTGCACGCGGAAATTTCTCCTTCACGCGTATGCCTACGGCCTGCACCAGATGCGTCTTGCCCACCCCCGTCTTGCCGTAGAGGAAGAAAGGATTGAACACGGTGTTGCCGGGATTGGAGCCGAGATTCTCGGCTATGGTATAGGCAAGACGGTTGGAATCGCCCACACAGTAATTCTCAAAATTATATACCGGGTTTAGCTGGGATTCCACCGCTTCATATACCACCCCCTCGTGCTCGTGCCGGGGTTTATTGCGGGGCTTGCTTACATCCTGACGCACGTTGTTGACCCCCGTGCTGGGAGTCGAGCTCTCGATGGTGACGGCCGAAGTGGGGTCGGTGCTCACCACATTGTAGGTATACTCGATCTTTACTCCCGGGCCATAGACGGAGCGCAATGCGTCGCGCAAAGCATCATAGTACTCATCGCTCTCATACAGTGCTACGAATGACTCCGAGGGCACACCTATGGAGACCTTGCCGTCGGCATAGGCAAGCGACTCGGCAGGAGTGAACCAAGTGTTGAAGACCTTCTCGGGCAGTTTCCCGGAGATTATGTTTAGGCACTGCTGCCAGAGCGTTCTATGGTCAGGAGTCATCTATGGTGAAGAGGATAACGGTGCTTACGCCGAGATGGCGCGAAAAGGATTACAAATTTCGCAAAAAAAACCGAGAATTCAAAGTGAGTAGACTCAAAGATGTTGATAATTTCTGCAAGAGATTATGAGTCAGATGATTATCTTATACTCTCTACTAAGGCTCTCACCGTTTCCGCCTTGGTGGCGCGTGGCAATGGTCCGAAGAGGCGCGACACTCTGAGAGTCTCCTCCTTGTCGGAAGCTGTGGAATGAAACTCAGTGGCTCCGCTCTCAGCGGCTATCTCTCTGATATTACCCGGATTGATGCCTGCTCCCGGCATTATGGAGATGCGCCCGGACGCCTGCCTGACAAGCTTTGAGATGAGAGGCAGCCCTTCCTGAGCCGATGCCGCCATACCCGAAGTGAGCAGGCGATGAATGCCCAGATCCACGAGCTGTTCAAGAGCGGCAAAGGGGTCGGCGCATTCGTCAAAGGCACGGTGGAAAGTAATGTCCATCCCTTTGGCTGCCCTTACGAGGCGACTCACAGTCGCCATATCCATACTGCCGTCGGGAAGCAGCGCGCCTATCACCACGCCGTCGGCACCAGCTTCGCGCGCAGCGGCAATGTCGGCCTCCATGACGCTCACCTCATGAGGCGTGTAAATGAAGTCGCCCTGCCTGGGGCGTATCAGCACATTTACATTCATCTCTCCTTTCTCGCGTATAGCCCCTACGATGAGGCCTGCCGAGGGAGTCACTCCTCCGAGATCAAGAGCCGAACACAGCTCTATGCGGGATGCGCCTCCAACACGGGCCGCCACTACATCATCTACCGACCCACAGCATATTTCAATCTTTCGCATTGATTATGATTACAGTTCAAAAATAGTTACACTAACGACCGGATCCCGAGATAAAGACCCAAGACCCCAAAGGTAGTGAATTTCCGGATAAGAGACAAAAGTTTTTTGAATTCTTCCACAATATAGCATCCCCGAATGCGTTTATAAAATGTAACATCTATAAGAGGTTACAGCCAATTATTGAGTTTATGTCGAGATATTCCGGCAAACTCCGACAATTATTATCAAAACCGTCAGTGCCTATGAGCAATCTCTACTCCACACCATCACTCATCTCTGAAGAGCAAGCTATGAAGAAACCCCGCAAGTCCACATTAAGCTTCCTGCGCAATTTTGCCCGCGCTTATTCCGCGATGCCGGCTGTGGGCGGTATCATACTTAACTAAGCCTTGCTTCTCAGTAATTATCACGGACTTTTCCTCATAGGGGAGAAGTCCGATTTTTATATGCGCCGCAGCCTGACGCGCCGCATGACTACAACCCATGTAAGGCACATGGAGAGCCCCGTGATGATCCATGTGACAGGGTAGATGCTGACAAGCTCTCCGAAACTTCCCGGAGTGAGAACTTTCACCCATACCACCCTCAGCACACATGTGCCGCATATGGTGATGAACATGGGCGTGAGCGAATAACCGAGAGCCCTCATGCACCCGGCCGTGATCTCGTAGCTGCATGCGAGAAATTGCACCATGAGCACGACGCGTATGCGTATGACCGCGAAGTGAAGCGCAGTCGCATCATCAGTGAATATGGAGCAGAAGAATGAGGGAAAAGCCGCTACCGAGAGGTTGATCGCCGCACTGCCGGCCACCCCCGCTGTCATGCAGATCCACATCAGACGCCTGCACATGTCCAGTCGTCCTGCGCCATAGGCAGCGCTCACGAATGTAAGCGAGGCCTGCACCATGGAGCTTATGATGAAATAAGCATACAGCTCATAGGTGAGCGCAGCGGCGCTCCCGGCCATGGCTTTAGGCCCGAAACCATTGATGGCGCTCTGTATGAACACATTGCTGAGTGCAAACACGCTCCCTTGCAATCCGGCTGGAATGCCTATGGCGAGCATCGACTTCAGCTCCCGGCCATATATGCGTATATGACGTAAGTCAAGGCGTATGGCTCCCTGCTCACGCAGCAGATTGCAGGTCACTCCCGCGGCAGAAAGAACATTGCTTGCCACCGTGGCAATGGCCACACCCTCCACTCCAAGTCCATAGACTATGACAAGAACGAGATTCAGCACTACATTTACCAGGCCGCCGGCCACAAGCCAGTAAAACGGGCGCCTGGTGTCGCCCACACACCTCAGCACGGCGCTCACGAAATTATATACGAGCATTGCCGGAAAGCCAAGTGCATATATGTGAAGATATAATGTGGCAGCGTCAATCACTTCCGCAGGAGTGTCGAGAAGCGCGAGAAGCGGCTCTGCCACGACAAGTCCCACGCCCAGCAGAATCACTGAGCAGACAGCTGCCACGACAGCCTGAGTGGCCACAGCCCTGCGCACTCCGTCGGTGTCAGAGGCGCCCATGTAGCGCGAAATGACAACATTCGCACCCAGGGCAATGCCCATAAACAGTGTTACGATAAGTGAGATCACAGGCCCGTTGGCCCCTACGGCCGCAAGTGCGTGGTCTCCCACATATTGCCCTACTACGGCCACGTCTACAGAATTGAATGACTGCTGGACTACACCGGAGCCTATCAAAGGCAGCGCAAACATGACGATGCGCCTTAGCAGGCTCCCCTCTCCCGGAAGGAAAGGATACGGATTGCCTGCACGGGCGTGCTGCCCGGATTCAGAAACAGACTGCATCGGCATGCTCTTGGCTTTGTCAGCAGATCGAGAGCTTACCGATGCAGTCATGATGTCTTATGTGATAGCGGGATTAATATGCCTCCTTTTCATGCTCCAGGGCAAGAGTCATGGAGGGACGGTCGCACACCTCTGCGGGGCCGAAATACTGGATAGGCCCGGGATACTGGTAAAGGGTGTTGAGGGCACAAGTCTCGCGCTGAGAGGCAAACTTGAGGTAGGGACGGCCGTTGAGATTCACCAGAGCCTTCTGTATCACAGGCTTCAGCTTGCCGTTGCGACGCTCCATATTCATCATCATAGTGATGGGTATGCCGCCTGCTATCCATTCCTCGGTGTGGCCGGTGAGATTACGCACGGAACTCATATAGCCGGTGAGTCCGGCATTGATGAGCATCGCGGCGTTAAAGCCCAGGGCATAAGTGTAATCAGCATCGAAGTTAGAGGGATCGGCACAACGGCCCTCATAGCCGAAGAAGTGGTGCTGGGTGGCAAACTTGCCCACATACAGCCCCTGCTCACGCATCTCCTCAAGACGCTTCTCCACCATTTCGCTTATGAGTTTCTCGGTCTCTATGAGCGATACCTGTACATTGCCATGGCTGTCGCGGTCAAGACTGAGCTGCAGGGCTATGGCTTTGGGCAGGCTCTTGTAGAGCTCTGCATTAACAGCAGAGAGATATGAATGTATGGTGATGAGCTTGTTGTCGTCGTCAAGATCGGCAAGCTCCTCGCTGTGCTGGGCGAGCACATCGTTCAGCTCGGAAATGAGATTCTTCATCGAAGGAATGAACTCGATGAGACCCTCCGGAATGAGCACCGTGCCGAAGTTCCATCCCAGTTTCGCGCGCTCGCTCACCACATATGCCACATAGCTCACGATATTGTCGAGAGTCATGCGCTTTGCCAGGATTTCCTCTGATATGAGGCAGATATTGGGCTGGGTCTCCAGAGCGCATTCCAGTGCAATGTGAGAGGCGCTGCGCCCCATGAGCTTGATGAAGTGATAATACTTCTTGGCGGAATTACAGTCGCGCTGGATGTTGCCTATCACTTCGCTGTATACCTTGCAGGCTGTGTCGAAACCGAAAGAGGTCTCGATCCACTTGTTCTTCAAGTCGCCGTCGATAGTCTTGGGCACACCGATCACCTGCACGTCCACCCCCTTGGCCTTGTAATACTCGGCCAGCACGGCGGCATTCGTATTGGAATCATCGCCGCCTATTATCACAAGCGCCTTGATATTCAGTTCCTCAAGAATCTTCAGGCCCTTGTCGAATTGCTCCGGAGTCTCAAGCTTGGTGCGGCCGGAGCCTATGATGTCGAAACCGCCTGTGTTGCGGTAATCCTTTATGATGCCGGCGGTAAGCTCCATGTACTGATGGTCGACAAATCCGGAAGGCCCCATGAGGAAGCCGTAGAGACGGCACTCACGGTTGAGGCTCTTTATGCCGTCGAATATGCCGCTCACTACATTGTGGCCACCGGGGGCCTGGCCGCCTGAGAGGATAATGCCCACATTGAAGGGCTCCTCCACGCGCTGCGGATTCTCATCACGTTCGAATTCCACCACAGGCATGCCATATGTGTTGGGAAATAAATTTTCGATTTCTTCCTGATCGGCCACTGATTTGGTCTTTTCGCCGACCTTGATTTTTACAGGGCCCTGAAGGGCAAACGGGAGTTTGGGCTGATACTCAGCGCGCACCCGCTGCAGAGCACTCTTCTTCATGCTATCTTTATAATTGGGGGTTAATTACCTTAAAATCTTCTATACTGAATGATTTGCGTTACGGTAGTATTTGGAAAACTGGTGAACCGGAAGGGATTCGAACCCTTGACCCACAGCTTAGAAGGCTGTTGCTCTATCCAACTGAGCTACCGGTCCTGTTACTACAAAGGCATTAACCTTTAAGAAACATATATATCAGTTTCTTTTCGGCTGCAAAGGTAGCAATTTTTTGTAAAATAAGCAAATCTTCAGCTAAAACCAGTCCCGCTGTAGATGCGTCACTGTGCAAGACTCGGGTCGGATTACTATTCTATATAGGGGACAGTGTGTAGTTATCTATTTGATTAATAGGGGTATATGGGGTAGTAAAAGGTGAGGGTTAAGAAAAAAACGATAAAAAATTTGGAGAAACGGAAAATAACCCGTAACTTTGCACTCGCAAATCCGCCTTAGCAGAATAGGCTGCTTCGCAAAAGGAGAGGTGGGTGAGTGGCTGAAACCACCAGTTTGCTAAACTGACGTAGGAG
>CAJTTA010000036.1 GCA_910579305.1 uncultured Muribaculaceae bacterium | reverse complement strand
GGCGGATAATCCGCGCAGCACTTCTGTTATGTCATTAACCGGCTGTTTCACAGATGTAAAGATAGTAATTCCATCTGACATAAGCAAATAAAACCGCATCTAATTTCTATAAAATCAACAGATTAAACGCCTCTATCGGTATAACGTCTATTCAACATTATCGCCGTAACATGTCCGCTGAATAGTTACCCCACATGCACATATGTGTTAAAAAGAGTGAAGAAACGAATCCGTCTCCGGGGTCAGCGGGAAATTTTGCTAACTTTGTGGTATGGACTCAAGCAACAATCAACCCTATATAGTGTCGGCGCGCAAATACCGTCCCTCCACTTTCCGCTCGGTGGTGGGGCAGAAAGCGCTCACCGCCACGCTCAAGAATGCCATCGACTCCGGCAGGCTGGCCCAGGCATATCTCTTCTGCGGCCCGCGCGGGGTGGGCAAGACTTCCTGCGCCCGCATCTTCGCCAAGACGATAAACTGCCTCAGTCCCACTCCCGAGGGGGAGGCATGCAACGAGTGCGAGTCATGCAGGGCTTTCAATGAGGGACGCTCCATCAATGTGGTGGAGCTCGATGCCGCCTCCAATAACTCTGTGGACAATATCCGCGAGCTCAATAGCCAGGTGCAGGTGCCTCCCCAGATAGGCAAGTATCGTGTCTTCATAATCGATGAGGTGCACATGCTTTCCGTGGCCGCATTCAATGCGTTTCTCAAGACTCTCGAGGAGCCTCCCAGATATGTGATTTTCATTCTGGCCACGACGGAGAAGCATAAGGTGATACCCACGATTCTCTCAAGATGCCAGATCTATGACTTCGCGCGCATCACGGTGCCCGACATAGCCGAGCATCTTGCCTATGTGGCCTCTCAGGAGGGAGTGGAGGCCGAGCCTGCAGCTCTCGGCGTGATAGCCCGCAAGGCCGACGGCGCCATGCGCGACGCCCTCTCAATATTCGACCAGGTGGCGGCTTCCTCCATGGGACGCATCACCTATAAGAGTGCCATAGCCAATCTTAATGTGCTGGACTATGAGTATTATTTCCGTCTCGTGGAGGCATTCCTCAAGGGAGATGTGCCTCAGTCGCTGCTTATATACAAGGAGGTGTGCGACGCGGGTTTCGACTCCCTGAGCTTCGTGGCGGGTCTCGGCGCTCATGTGAGGGATCTGCTCGTGGCGGCCGACCCGCAGACGCTTCCGCTCCTTGAGGTGAGCGATGACATAGCCGAACGCTATAAGACTCAGGCCGCGCTGATAAAGCCGCAGTGGGCCTACCGGGCTATGGAGACAATCAATGACTGCGACATGAATTATCGCACTACCACGGCCAAGAAATTTGTGGTGGAACTATCCCTTATACGCCTGTGCCAGCTCATAAACCCTGAGCCGGCGATGAAGCAAGCGGGCTCTTCATCGCTGGCACCCATATCGACGCCCGCACCCCAAGCCTCATCCGCAGTGCCCTCCGCGCCTCAGGCCACGCCTGTGTCTGCGGCGGAGCCTCCGCAGGCCGCGCCCGTGTCACGCATAGTGTCGGCGCCCGCGCCCGTGAGGCAGCCTAAACAGGTGCGGGTAGGGGCCACTATAAGAATCAGTAATCCCGAGCCTGCACCTCGTCCTGAACCACAGGTGGAGCCTGTCGCTGCCGCCGCCTCCACACCGGCAGGGCCCGTAAGGGTGGATGAGGAGAAACTTGCCGAGGCCTGGCGCGAGTTCATGTTAGACCATCGCGACAGGCATCTGCTCGTGGCCACCATGCGCAACACAGAGCCTAAGCCTGCGGGAGATGCGGGCGTATATGAGGTGAAAGTAGACCATCTCACGCAGCAGCAAGTCATAGAAAGCTCCATGGGCGAGCTGCTTGAGTCATTGAGAAGTGCCACGGGCGCGCCGGCTCTTACACTGAAAATCACGATAGCGCCGCAGAGCGAGAGGCCCCGAGTGCTCACCTCGCGTGAATTCCTCGATAAAATCACCCGTGAATATCCCTCTATCGCCGAAATGCTTCGTGAACTGGATGCCGAGATGGTGATGTAGTTATGTATGTGAATGAAAAACAAAGCCTCCCGCACAGGCAGAGACCATGTGCGGGAGGCTGTATATTTTGGGAGTATCAATGCGTCTCCACTATCTTGGTGGATGGGCGTGTGAGATTGCGGCGCTCCACTGCCGCATCCACGTCATCTGCCAGCATGCGGAAGGCCAGGGCACGCGGATCGGCGGTATCTGCATCTCCCGAGGCAAGGGCCACAGGTATGCCCGAGTCAGCGCCTGAGGCGATTTCAGCCACAAGGGGTATGCGGGCGAGCAGCGGACAGTCGGTCTCGGCAGCAAGACGTTCGCCGCCCCCTTCTCCGAATATGTAGTATCTCTCCTCGGGATGCGGGGCAGGAGTGAACCATGCCATGTTCTCCACGATGCCGAGCACAGGCACATTCACCTTCTCATCGCGGAACATGGCTATACCCTTGCGTGCGTCGGCAAGCGCCACCTCCTGCGGAGTGCTCACCACCACCACGCCTGTGATGGGGAGAGTCTGCACCAAGGTGAGATGGATGTCGCTCGTGCCGGGAGGCATGTCGATGAGGAAGTAGTCGAGCTCGCCCCAGTTGGCGTCGGCTATGAGCTGCCTCAAGGCATTGGAGGCCATAGATCCTCGCCACAGCACGGCCTTTGCCGGGTCTACCATAAATCCTATGGAGAGCACTTTCACTCCATATTTCTCCACAGGGACTATGAGGTCGCGTCCTTCCACATTCTCTATATAGAGCTGTTCCCCTTCCACTCCGAACATCTTGGGCACCGAAGGGCCGAAGAGATCGGCGTCAAGCAGCCCCACTCTATAGCCCTTGGCAGCGAGCGCCACGGCGAGATTGGCGGCCACAGTGCTCTTGCCTACGCCACCTTTGCCCGAACTGATGCCCACGATGTTCTTCACGCCCGGGAGCAGCGGCTTGTTTTTGGGAGGTTCCGGCCTGCGGGTCTTGACCGCTATGTTGCCTTTGATTTCCACCTCGCCGGGCAGCGCATGCTCGATGGCGGCTTCTGCCGAGCGCACCACGCTCTTGATGAAAGGATCGGTGCTCTTGTCGAAAATCAGGGAGAAGGTCACCTTCTTGCCGTCGATACGTATGTCATCCTCCACCATGTCTGCCTCCACGAGGTTCTTGCCGTTGCCGGGATAGCGCACGGTGGCGAGTATGTCGGTAATAAGTTTGGGATATAGTGCCATAATTGCTATGTTTACTTCGATGGTGTTTCGTGAAAATTTCCGCGCGACACGGCGTGATAGTCATCGCGCTCTATGTCATCCTCATCGATATGCTCCACTTCATGAGCAGGAAGCCTGAAAGCCAGATACTTTATGGTCTTTCCGCGGGCAAGCCACTGCTGCTCGTAGAAAGTGCGTATCTCCCGGAGGGATGCGGGGAGGTCAGGATTGCAGTCGGCATAGAGATCCGATGAGTCGGCCGAGAGAGGCATGCTGTTGTGCAGGATGAGGTTTCGGGTATATGTGTAGAGAAACGGGGAATCGGTCTTGAGCCTGATGAGGGCATCGGGAGCGAGTATATTCCTGTACATCTCCAGAAACCGGGGAGAAGTGAGCCTGCGGCGGGTATACTGCATCTGCGGGTCGGGAAACGTGATCCATATCTCGCTCACTTCACCCGGGGCGAAGAAAGAGAGGATGTCGCTTATCGAGGCGCGCAGGAAAGCCACATTGGTCATCTTTTCCTCCAGAGCCATGGTGGCGCCGGTGTATATGCGCGCCCCTTTCACGTCCACGCCTATATAGTTGCGGTCGGGATTCTTGCGGGCCAGTCCCACGGTGTATTCCCCCTTGCCGCAGCCCAGCTCCAGCACTATGGGGTGGTCATTGTGGAAGAAATCGGTCTTCCATCGTCCGCGCAAGGGGAAACCTTCATCCTGAAGGCGTGCGTAACTGTATTGAAGCACATGGGGATACGTCTCCAGTGCGGCAAATTTCTTAAGCTTGTTCTTGCCCATGATCAGCGAGTAAGTTTGAAGGTTGTGGCCGAGGTCGCGGTAGTGGCCGTCACTATATACACGCGTGCATCGCAGCCGCTCATGTCTATTTCAGTGTCAGTGTCGCCGGGAGCGATACGCACGAGTATCCTTCCCGAGGCATCGTTCACCTGCAGCCATTTTATTTCCTGCGAGGCATGCACCTGCAGCATCATGCCGCTGAACCATGCCTGTATTTCCTCTTCCGGAGCTACGGGAGTGTCTATGCCCGCCACTCGCATTATCTTGAATTCCTTCCATTGCTCGGCTGTATGCCACGGCTCCACAGGCTCTGTCTCGGAGACAAGGAGAGTCACCTGAGGCTGCTCTATTCCGGCAAACACGTCTTTCCCCAGGGATGGCACTGATGTTCCGAGGTCGCTTGCATCGACAGTGACCAGTGAGGTCATCCCCTCCAAGGCGCCGTCATCGAGATGTTCCAGCGTGGAGCCGAGATGCAGCGTGGCCGAGGCATTATCCTTAAGCGCATAGCGGCCTATGGTGTGTGCCCCTTCAAGTCCGCGGGGCAGTGCAAGCCGGGTAGAGCCGGCGAAAAGATAGTCGGGGAACTGCTCGGGTGTGCTCTCTCCGTCATTGAAGTCGACGGCTTCAAGCGACGTATCATAGTAGAATATGCCGCGGCCGAGAGTGGCTTCCGATGCGAAAGAAGCAGAGGAGAGGGCAGGACAAAGAGCGAAGGCATAGTCACCCACCTGCTTCAGAGATGCAGGCAGAGAGATTGTCTCAAGTCCTGAAAGTACAAAAGCCTTGTCTCCGATGGCGGCAAGCGATGCCGGTAGCGTGATTGCCTTGAGGGAGGAGCATGCGGCGAATGCGTCGGGGCCTATTTCTCTGACAGCGCCGGATAGCGTGACTGATTCAAGAGCCGTGCAGCCGGAGAAAGTGCCGCGAGGCAGAGACTCGCCTTCGAATATTGCCGAGGTAAGGGCCGTGCAGCCTGTGAGCACATTCTCACCCATATGCTTCACTGTGGCGCGGATGTGTATGGATTCAAGGGATGTGCATCCGTATAAGGCATCATCATCTATGCTTGTTACTGCGGCCGGTATAGTGATCGCAGAGAAGTCATTGCCGGCGAGGGCGCCGCGCCCTATGGCCTGCAGCGAGGCAGGAAGCGTGAGGGCAGAGAGATGCCTTCCGAGCAGAGCGCCGGGAGGGAGCGTGGCGGCCTCATAGCGGGCATACATCATTCCTTTCACTCTCTTGGGGGCATAGGGGGCTATCTCCACGCCTGACAGGTCGAGATCTCTGAGCGCGGGGAGGAGGTCAAGCGCATCGAAGTCACGCTGATCCATCGAGCCTGAGAGGGTGAGGGTCTCAGTCTGCCGCATGTCATCGGTGATAAGCGAGGCCAGTGTGCCGGGCTGCACTTCAAGGGAGACTCCGGCCGCAGGAATAGCGATGGCGGCTGCTACGGCTGGAAGAATGTATTGTATGAATTGCATATATGATGATAAGCTCGTAAAGGATGAATTAACAAAAATACTGTAAGCGCATTGCTTCAATGTGCAAAGTTACGAAAAAAGCATGTCACACCCAAGTCCTTAACGTTTTTTGCAGGGCATGAGCATGTAAGGAAATAGGTTGAAAAAATCCTGTATGCTCTCGTAAACCGAATATTTTTCGCTATCTTCGCGCCCATGTTGAGCAAGGAGTGTATTGAATATGTGCAGGCGCATCTGCACGAACAGTCTTCGGCGCTTTTGCTGAGAGACGGGAGCAGGCAATGGCCTTTCTCTCTTAAAGAGGCTGTGGTGCAGGTGGAGTGCCGCCGCAAGTGCCGGAGCAAGCTGGCACGTTTTCTGGAAGAAAAGAGTTTCCGGTTTGCCGACATGGTGTGTGCCGAGCAGGCTTCGCATGAGCATGTGGCCCGCTACCATGCCGCCTTGGCGGGTGGCGGGATTTCGGTCATAGACATGACGGCAGGTCTTGGCATCGACTCCATGAGTATGGCGATGGCCGGAGCCTCTGTGACGGCGATAGAGCTTGATGCCGGACGCGCCTCCGCTCTGTGCGACAATGCGCTGACCATGGGCGCGTCATCTCTGAAAGTGGTGTGTGGCGACAGCGTGGAATGGCTCGGAAGCTCCGCCGAGCGCTCTGCTGACGTGATATTCATTGACCCGGCCCGCCGCGACTCGGCCGGCAAGCGCGCCTATGGGTTTTCCGACTGTGTGCCCGACCTTCTTGCCATAAGGCCGTTGCTGCTTGCCCGGAGCCGCCGGCTGCTGGTCAAGGCTTCCCCGCTTCTCGATGTCACCCAGGTACTTAGGGAAGTGCCGGAGACCACTGTAGTGAGGGCGGTGAGTGTGGCCGGAGAGTGCAAGGAGCTGCTGCTGGAGGCACGTGCCGAGGGTGGCGACTGCATGATGGTGGCCGTGGATATAGACCGGGAAGGAAACGTAAAGGAGTTTGCTGTAGATTCCCAAGCCTGTGTGTCGCAGCCGGAGTATGTGGATTACCATAAGGATATTGCGCCGGGCATGTATCTCTACGAGCCGTCGGCCTCCGTGATGAAGCTTGCTCCCTGGGGCGCCTTGAGTGAGAGATTCGCAGGTCTGCGTAAACTTGGGTCAAGCACCCATCTTTATCTGGGCGACAGGCTGCACGAGGATTTTCCCGGGCGGGTTCTGATTATAGAAGCCACACCGCAGCGGGCAGCGCTCAAGTCGCTCAAGGGGGAGAGGATCAACGTGGTGACACGTAATTATCCGCTCCCGGCTCCTCAGCTTGAAAAAAAGCTGGGAGTGAGACCTGCTCCTTCGGCCGAGAGATTCATCTATGGCCTTCGGGCAGGTTCCACCCCCTGTCTCGTCGTGGGCAGCGTGGCTGTCAGGTGAGAAGCATGGCGTCTCCGTAAGAGAGAAAGCGATAACCGCAGGCCAGGGCCTCGTCATAGAGGCGGCGCCACAGCGGGGGCATGCCCGGTTGCGGAGAGTCTTCATGCCGCTGCAGGAAAGAGGCCACAAGCAGCAGCAGGGTGCTCTGCGGCTGATGGAAATTGGTGACAATGCGTCTCACCACGCGCCAGCGGAAGCCCGGAGCTATCATGATGGCAGTGGAGGCAGTGAGGCGATCGGTGCCAGTGTCATCCATGTGTCTTATTATGGCCTGCAGTGCCTCGGCGGTAGAGAATGAATCGCCGTCGTAGGCTTCCCATTGGTCTACATGTAGCGGCAAGCCGCGGCTCAGTCTCCTGCCTATGAACGGGAGGCTTTCCAGAGTGCGCACGGTGGTGGTGCCCACAGCGGCCACAGTCCTGCCGCTTTCCAGGGCCTCAAGCAATTCGCTGAGAAGAGCACGGTCTATAGAGAACACCTCCGTATGCATGGGGTGTTGGCCTATCTCATCGCTTTTCACGGGCTGGAAAGTGCCAGCGCCTACATGGAGCGTGAGCTCGCGGCGCTCTATCCCTTCCCGTTGCAGAGCCTCCAGCAGGGCCGGAGTGAAATGCAGGCCGGCGGTAGGGGCGGCCACAGAGCCTTTGATGCGAGAGTAGACGGTCTGATAATCACTTGCGTCAGCCTGCTCGGAAGCCCGGTTGAGATAGGGAGGAATGGGGATGTATCCGGCTGCTTCTATTATTGTGGCGAATGTGGCCTCGGCGGGAGTCCAGGAGAATTCCACTTCATGGCCGGCGCCCGGCAACTGAGTGATGTATCCGGCCTCAAGAGTGACCTCGGAGCCATCGGGCAGCGATAGATGCTTCACCAGCGGCTCCCCTTTCCACTTCTTGAGATTGCCCACGAGGCAGTTCCACCTGCAGGAGCCGGTGGCAGCGAAGGCCCGGTCATAGTCGGCCGGAAATCGCGGCTCGAGACAGAAGATCTCGATGGCGGCTCCCGTGGCCTTGCGCATGGCGATGCGGGCGTTGATCACACGGGTATTGTTGCACACGAGCAGGGTGCCGTCTCCCAGCAAGGAGGGGAGCTCGGAGAACGCATGGTGGGAGGCACAGCCATCCTCACCCACTCTCAGGAGCTTGCATGCGTCGCGCGGTTCACATGGGTGAGAGGCGATGCGCTCCTGGGGCAGAGGGTAGTCGTAGTCGGCTATGCGAATGCGGGTTACGTCCATTATAAGAGATTAGAAACCAGTGTAGTTGAGGGGCGTGAGGCTCATGAGACGGGCCTTCACCTCGGGGCGCACATTGAGAGTGGCGATGAATTCGTGCAGGCTCTGTTCGGTCACTTCGCTGTTGGTGCGGGTAAGTTCCTTGAGAGTCTCGTAGGGATGCGGATATCCCTCGCGGCGTAGTATGGTCTGGATTGCTTCGGCGAGCACATTCCAGCGGTGGCCCAGGTCGGCCTCGATAGCCTCAGGGTTGATCAGGAGCTTGCCCAGGCCTTTGAGCGTGCTTGCAAAGGCTATCACGGAGTGGGCCATGGGCACGCCTATGTTGCGGAGCACAGTGGAGTCGGTGAGGTCACGCTGCAGGCGGCTCACGGGGAGCTTGGCGCTGAGATGGGCGTATATGGCATTGGCGATGCCGAGATTGCCCTCAGAGTTTTCATAGTCAATGGGGTTGACCTTGTGTGGCATGGCCGAGCTGCCCACCTCTCCGGCCTTGATCTTCTGCTTGAAATACTCCATGGAGATATACTGCCAGAAGTCGCGATCGAGGTCGATCACTATTGTGTTGATGCGTCGAAGAGCGTCGAAGAGGGCGGCGAGATTGTCATAGTTGGAAATCTGGGTGGTGAGCATCTCGCGCTCTATGCCGAGGCTGTCATGCAGGAAAGAAGCTGCAAATGCCACCCAGTCTATTTCGGGATAAGCGGCGCGGTGAGCGTTGAGATTGCCTGTGGCTCCGCCGAACTTGCCTGTGACGGGCACGGCGCGCAGCAGTTCCAGCTGCTTGCGCAGGCGATAGGCATATACGTTCACTTCCTTGCCGAGGCGTGTGGGAGTGGCCGGCTGGCCATGGGTGCGCGCGAGCATGGGCACATCCTTCCATTCTTCGGCATAGGCCTCAAGGGTGTCTATCAGCTGCTCTATGGCAGGGATATACACTTCATGCAGGGCATCCTTGACACTCATCGGCACCGAAGTATTGTTGATGTCCTGGCTTGTGAGGCCGAAGTGTATGAATTCCTTGAATGCCTCCAGGCCCATGGCGTCGAATTTCTCTTTGAGAAAATATTCCACGGCTTTCACATCATGATTGGTGACGCTCTCTATTTCCTTGATGCGCATGGCATCCTCAAGGGTGAAGTCGCGGTATATGTCACGCAGGCTGTCGCAGGCGGCGCACTCTACAGCCTCGAGCTGCGGCAGAGGCAGGCGGCACAGGGCTATGAAGTATTCCACTTCCACTTTCACGCGATAGCGTATGAGGGCATATTCGGAGAAATACTCATCGAGTCGCTCGCACTTTGAGCGGTAGCGGCCGTCTACGGGGGAGATGGCCGTGAGGGAAGAAAGTTGCATATGCTGAATGATTGATTATATACAAAAAAATCTGCCGGAGCCTTTGGGCCGCGATGAGGCGTGAGGCTCCGGCTTATAATGTGTCAGCCCACTTTTGATCCGGGGGCTACGGGAGTTTCGGGGGTTATCACACGCAGGGATCCGTCGGAATTCACGGCGCTCAGAATCATGCCCTGACTCACTACTCCCTTGAGCTTGCGGGGAGCGAAGTTGGCCACGAAGCACACTTGCTTGCCTACGAGATCCTCAGGCTTGTAATATTTGGCTATGCCGCTCACGATGGTGCGTCCGCCCATGCCGTCGTCTATTTTGAATTGCAGCAGCTTGTCGGCCTTGGGGACTTTGGTGCATTCAAGCACAGTGCCCACGCGCACGTCGAGCTTCTCAAACGTGGGGAAGTCCACCTCCTCAGCAACGGGCTCGGGCTTCCAGGCCTGAGCCTCATTGGCCTTGCGGCTCTCTTCAAGTTTTTTAACCTGGGCCTCCACCACGTCATCCTCTATCTTAGAGAAGAGCAGTTCGGGCTTTGCTATTTCCGCGCCGGCGGGGAGCAGAGAGTAGTTGCCGAGAGAGTCCCAGCCGAGAGAGCCGAGGCCGAGCTGGCGGCGCAGAGACGCAGCCATGAAAGGAGTGAACGGCTCAAAGGCTATGGCGAGATTCGCGCATAGTTGAAGCGAGAGGTTGATGATGGTCTTCACGCGGGCCTCATCGGTCTTGATGAGTTTCCAGGGCTCGGTGTCGGCCAGATACTTATTGCCTGTGCGGGCTATGTCCATGGCATCCTTCAGGGCTTCGCGGAAGTGGAAGTGCTCAAGGTTGTCGGCCAGGCGCTCCACAGCCTTGTCCACTTCGGCCATTGCCTCGCGGTCGATGGGCGCATATTCGCCGCATTCGGGCACTTGCCCGCCGAAGTATTTGTGGCACAGCACCATGGCGCGGTTCACGAAGTTGCCGAGTATGGCCACAAGCTCCGAGTTGTTGCGGGCCTGGAAGTCGCGCCAGGTAAAGTTGTTGTCTTTTGTCTCGGGGGCGTTGGCAGTGAGCACGTATCGGAGCACGTCCTGCTTGCCGGGAAGCTCGCGGAGATATTCGTGAAGCCACACGGCCCAGTTGCGGGAGGTGGAAATCTTGTCGTCCTCGAGATTGAGGAACTCATTGGCAGGCACGTTGTCGGGCAGATTGTAGGAGCCTTCGGCCTTGAGCATGGCAGGAAACACGATGCAGTGGAACACGATGTTGTCCTTGCCTATGAAGTGGATCATGCGGGTCTCGGGATCCTTCCACCATTTCTCCCAGGAGTCGGGCAGGAGCTCGCGGGTGTTGGAGATGTAGCCTATTGGCGCGTCGAACCATACGTAGAGCACCTTGCCTTCGGCACCCTCCACGGGCACGGGTATGCCCCAGTCGAGGTCGCGGCTCACGGCACGCGGCTGCAGGCCCATGTCGAGCCACGATTTGCACTGGCCGTAGACGTTGGGCTTCCACTCCTTGTGCTCTTCAAGAATCCACTGGCGCAGAGCCGGTTCCCACTTGTCGAGCGGCAGATACCAGTGCTTCGTGTCGCGCAGCACGGGAACATTTCCTGTTATGGCCGAGCGGGGATTGATGAGGTCAGTGGCATTGAGAGAGGTGCCGCATTTCTCACACTGGTCGCCATAGGCTCCGTCGGCACCGCAATGGGGGCATGTTCCGGTCACGTATCGGTCGGCAAGGAACTGTCCCGCCTCTTCATCATACAGCTGACGTGAGGTCTTCTCTATAAATTCTCCTTTTTCGTAGAGCTTGCGGAAGAAGTCGGAAGCCGTCTTGGAGTGCATCTCCGAGGAGGTGCGTGAATAAATGTCGAAACTTATGCCGAGTTCTTCAAAGCTCTGCTTGATTATGGCATGGTAGCGGTCGACTATATCCTGAGGCGTCACGCCCTCTTTCTTGGCCTTGATGGTGATGGGCACACCATGCTCATCGCTTCCGCCTATGAGAAGCACCTCCTCGCCACGGAGGCGCTTGTAGCGGGCATAGATGTCGGCGGGTACGTACACGCCGGCCAGGTGGCCTATGTGCACGGGACCGTTGGCATATGGAAGAGCTGTGGTGATGAGGGTACGCTTGAATTTATTCTGCATTTGGCTTGTGTAAGTTAAAGTATGTTTTACAATCTCTACACATGCGGGGGCATCCGTCATTGCAGTGGCCCGAGAGCGTATGCATTGCGACGCCCGCACTCTTGGATGTGTGTAATAAAAAACTTATCTGTCAGTATATTAGCTTATTGGCATTAAATAGCCTGTCTCGGCCCTTGTGTGGCGCTTTGAAGTTACAAAGTTAATGATTAATTTTGTGATATGAAAGCAATTGCACTCACAATCTTGGCCGCAGGTATCCTCATGGGCTGCGGCCGGGGAGCTTCGGCATCAGCCGAGAGCACTCCAGCCACACCGTCTGTGGCATCGTCTCCCACCCCGTTTGATGCCGACAGTGCCTATGCCTATGTGGAGCGGCAGGTGGCGTTCGGGCCGCGTGTGCCCGGCACTTCAGGGCATGCCGCATGCGGCGACTGGCTTGAGGGACGCATGAAGGAATATGCCGACACGGTGATCTCGCAGAGGGTGACGCTCAGAGCGTTTGACGGCACGCCTCTGCCGGCACGCAATATCATGGCCCGCTTCAATCCGCAGGCTCCTTCACGCACCTTGCTACTCGCTCACTGGGATACTCGCCCGTGGGCCGACAACGATCCCGCACAGAGCAATCGCGACAAGCCTGTGCCCGGGGCCAATGACGGTGCCAGCGGCGTGGGTGTCCTGATGGAAGTGGCCCGCCAGCTCCGTGAGAGCGGAACGCAGGCGGGGGTGGATATTCTCTTCGTGGATGCCGAGGACTATGGCTCGGAGGATGTGGAGGAATCATGGGCGCTCGGCGCACGATATTTCGTGCAGAATCCCCCTGTGCCCGGCTATGTGCCTGCCCGGGCCGTGCTGCTCGACATGGTGGGGGGCGAAGGCTCTGTATTCGCCAGGGAGTATTTCTCGCAGAATTATGCTCCGCAGCTGCTCGACTCCTTCTGGGCCGCGGCTCGCGATGCCGGGCATGCCTCGCTCTTTTCCAATGAGACCGGGCCTGCCATAACCGATGATCATCTGGAATTCATAAAGGCCGGAATTCCGGCAATCGATGTGATAGCTTTCTCGCCGGAAGGGTCGTTCCTGCCTACATGGCATACTCTTAAGGATGACATGGCACACATTTCGCGCGAGACTCTGGGCGCTGTAGGCTCATCTCTCATGCATTGGCTTTCGGAGTTGCAATGAGATATTCTTTCTACGACAGGCAGCGCCTGGGCAAGCTTGTATTCCTGCTCATCTCGGCCGGCGCGATAATAATCTTCCTGCTCATCAGCAACTCGCTGGTGAAGAGCCTCGCGGCGCAGGAAAGGGAGAGAATGGAGATATGGGCCGATGCCACGCAGAGGCTTGTGCAGCAGGAGGCGGGCACCGACATAGAGTTTCTTTTTTCCATAATAGAGCAGAATAACACTATCCCGGTGATGATGGTGGATGATGAGGGCAACGTGCTTGAATTCCGCAACTTCAATCTCCCGGAGGCCGGACGCGGAAGGCTCAATGCCTCGGAGCTGAGCGAGAGTGACCGCGAGTATCTGGAGGGGCGCATGCGTAAGGCTGCCGGCGAGGGGCCTCTGTCGGAGGTTACGGCCGACAATCCGCACTTCATGCGCATACGTGTATATGAGGAGACCTATCATTACATATACTATGAGGACTCCGACCTTTTGCGCCGCCTGGCATGGTATCCTTACATTCAGCTCGGCGTGATGATCTTTCTGGCCATCATTGTGCTGATGACGATCATCTACACGAAGCGCGCCGAGCAGAACCGCGTGTGGGTGGGCCTTTCTAAGGAGACGGCCCACCAGCTCGGCACTCCCATAAGCTCTCTCATGGCATGGACTCAGCTGCTCACGGAGTATGGTGTGCCGCAGGATGTGGTGGGAGAGATTGACAAGGATGTGCACCGCCTCTCGGTGATTGCCGATCGCTTCAGCAAGATAGGCTCCATTCCGGAGCTAGAGCTGGAGTATCTCAACGACACAGTGGAGCGCAGCCTCGATTACATGCGCTCGCGCATCTCAGGCCGCGTGGCTATAGACATGGAGCTTTCACCTGAGGATCACGGCGTGATGCTCTCCCGCTCTCTCATGGAGTGGGTTATGGAGAATCTCACGAAGAATGCGGTGGATGCCATGGAGGGTGCCGGAACTCTCACGATTGCCACAGGCAGGGAGAAGGGTCATCTTTTTATTGATATCACTGATACGGGCAAGGGCATAGCGCGCAAGAATTTCAAGAATGTGTTTAATCCAGGTTTCACTACGAAGAAGCGGGGTTGGGGTCTGGGGCTGACTCTTGTGAAGCGTATAGTGGAGGAGTATCATGGCGGCCGCATATATGTGCTGCGTTCGGAGCCGGGACAGGGCACCACATTCCGCATAGAGCTTCCTGAGGCACGGTGAAAAAGCCTCTTGTCTCAATTACTGTAAAGAGCATTTTTCTTAAAAGGGGAGTATTGAAAAAAACGCGACAATCCCCGGGGCTTTTGCCGGCCCCGGGGATTGTCGCGTTTATCGGTTCACGCATGTCATGCGTGGATGTATCTCTATCAGTGGCTGCGTGTGAGCTTGAAGATGTTGTTGTCTACAGGCATACGTCCGCGCAGGAGGCTCACGGGGTTGAGCGCGCGCTGGTAGGTCTGGCGGAGCTGTTGGTCGAGGCGGATGCCCTCGGGCTTATTCTGTGCCTTCACTACATAGGCGTAGACGCCATCCTGGCCTTTCACTACATATACCTTGCTGCCGGGCTGTGTGCCGGAAATGGCTGCAGCCACAGCGGGATCCTGCACATTCATCGAGCCGAAGAAGCGCACTTGCTCATCGGTGACGGGAGTCACACCCATGGCCTGGGCCGTGGCCTCGACGGAACCTTTGCCGCTGTATTGCTTGACCAGGGCGTCGCCGGCCTTGGAAGCGCGCACGCGGGCCTCAAGCTCTTTGCGCACGCGGGAGTCGGTGGCGGGAGCGAAGTCATCGTATTCGTTTTCTACATATGCCATGTATATTACGGGCTGTTGCTTGTCGTCGTTGCTGAAGACGGGTGACACGGCGCCGGTCTCACCCTCGGTCATAACCCACTCCACGAGGTCGCGGCTCTTGGGGAAGTAGCTCTGAGGGCCTTGCTGGAAGGCGGGAGTGGATGCGTTCACGGCATAGGTCTGATAGAAGTAGCCTGCTTTCTTCACGGCATCGGCAAATTTCTTCGGATCCTTGTTGGCGGCCGCGAGTTTCTCGAATGCCTCGCGGGCTGCATCTACAGTGTCGTCGGAGGGGTAGAGATCGTAGTATGCGTCTTCGTATTCATATACGGTGACTTTGGGTCGCACGCTCTTTACGTAGGCTATGGCCGAACCCTCATCGCTTGTCTCGATAGTGACAAAAGAGCCTGCGCTCACAGAGTCGAGAGCTGCGAGAGCCGCGGGGGGCATTCCCTGGCGAGAAGCGGGGTTCTGGAGGCGCTGCCATTGTGCTGCGGAGGCCTGGGCTTTCTGGGGGAAGAGGGTGGCGAGAGAGTCGGCGCTCACGCCGGCGCGGATGCGCTCTTTCACCTGGTCTGCCACGTCGGTTGCCGCATAGAAGGGTATTATTTCCACAGAGTCGTTGGCTGCTGTAGTGGCCACTACGCGCACGATGTGGAATGATCCGCCTCGGTCGAATACGCCGAGAGAGTCAACGGGGGCCGACTTTAGGAAAGATGCGATCTGCGGGTCGGCGGCAGAGGCAGCAGCTGTGCGGCGGTCATAGCGCACTCCCTCTTTAGTGAGGTCTTTGCCGGGTTGCTGGCCTGCGCGCATGGCCTTGAGGGTCTGCTCTTTAAGGGAATTGGCGGCTTTCACATCTTCGGCAGAAGGAGTGATGTTCTGTGCCACGAAGGCTACGGTGCGGGTGGGCTCGAGCACACGGTAAGCGGCTTTGCGTTTGTCGTATTCGGCCTGTATCTCTGCATCGCTCACAGGATATTTCTTCTCATCGAGAGTGCCGAAGGGCTTGCGGGCTACATCGACTGTGGCCGATCCGTTCTGCATTGCATAAAGGTCGTCAAGCTCAAGGGCGTTGGGCTTGTAGGCCGATGTGAGGAGATTCATGTAGAGAATCTGGGCGATGGTCTCGCGTGTCTCTTTCTCCATCTGCATCCATGCTTTCTTTGCACCGAGCACCTGGTCTTCGGTGAGGCCGTATTTCTCGGGAGTGAACACGAATGAATATACCACCTGGGGAGTGAGCTGGGTCTCGGGGCTTATTTTCCCTTCCTGTGCGAGGAGAGTGCCGAGCTGACGTCCATAGGTGGAGATGAAGTCCTGCATGGGCTTCTGCGGATTGGTCATGATGTAGTAGGTGACCTGCTCATCGCTCACGTTGATGCCGAGGCGTTCTGCTGCGCGAGCCATGAGTTTCTGGTTGAGGATTGACTCCAGGGCATATTCCGAAAGGAGCTGCTGGTCTACATCCTGCCCCTGGGCCTGCATGGCTTCCTGGAGCTTGTTGAGCTGATCCTGGTATTCGGCTATGTCGACTTTCACGCCGTCGACTTCGGCTACAGTGGAGCCGCTGCCGAAGAGATTGCGGCCGTTAGTGATAGCGTCGCCCACGATGAAGGCGAGCAGCGCTATGCCTATGACCACAATTAAGAAGACAGATTTGCTTCTGATTTTTTCAAGTGTTGCCATTAGTGATTTATAGCTATAAATATATATTAATTATTCGGTAATTATTCTGTTTGACATGCATATTATAGCATGAATATACAATACGCATGATACTAAGGGCCGAAATAGCGGCATCTTTACCACTGAATCGGCATATTTAGAGGGCAAAGTTAATATATTTTGCTGAAAATTCCAACATTTATTTGTAGCCCTGTTCATAAAAAAGACAGGCGCCGGACGGGCCTTGATGGCCGTCCGGCGTCAGGACGTTTATATCGTGGAGATGAGTCACATGTCGAATGCGAGGCGTATCTGCTCCTTCATGTCTTCTTTCTCCCATGTGAACAGTTCCACCTCCATCTCTATGGGTGTGCCCCCTTCGTAGCGTGAGAGGAAGCTTTTCTTCACGATGCGGGGTGTGCGTCCCATGTGGCCGTAGGATGCCGTCTCGGCGTAGATGGGGTTGCGCAGCTTGAGGCGCTTTTCTATGGCATGCGGGCGCATGTCGAAGAGGGTGGCGACCTTATCGGCTATCTGAGCGTCGGTGAAGGGTATGAGCGAAGTTCCGTAGGTATCGATGAAGATGTTGACGGGGCGGGCCACACCGATGGCGTAGGATACCTGCACGAGTACCTGGCGGGCAACACCGGCGGCCACGAGATTGCGCGCTATGTGGCGTGCCGCATAGGCTGCCGAGCGGTCTACCTTGGAGGGGTCTTTGCCGGAGAAGGCTCCGCCGCCGTGGGCGCCTCGGCCTCCGTAGGTGTCCACGATTATCTTGCGGCCGGTGAGGCCGGTGTCGCCATGGGGGCCTCCGATCACGAATTTGCCGGTGGGGTTGACGTATACCTTCATCTCGGGAGAGAACAGTTTCTGAGTCTTCTCAGGCAGCGAAGCCACGACTCGGGGGATGAGCACCTCTCTCACGTCTTTTTCTATGGTGGCGAGCATGAGGCGGTCGGCTTCCTGCTGCGCTTCGGGAGAATTGTCGCGGGGTTCGATGAATTCATCATGCTGAGTGGAGACCACTATGGTGTCGATGTGCAGCGGAGTGCCGTCGTCGGCATATTCCACTGTCACCTGGCTCTTGGAGTCGGGACGCAGATAGGTGACGGGGCGCCCCTTGCGGTTGTAGGTCATGGCCGAACATGTGCGGCGTATGGAAGCGAGCTCGCGCAGCAGGCGGTGGGAGATGTCGAGGGTGAGGGGTATGTAATCTTCTGTCTCGTCGGTGGCGTAGCCAAACATCATGCCCTGGTCGCCGGCGCCCTGGTCTTCGGCAGTCTCGCGCACTACACCGCGGTTTATGTCGGCGCTCTGTTCGTGCACGGCGCAGAGGATGCCGCAGGAGTCGCCGTCGAAGCGATAGGCTCCGCGGTTGTAGCCTATGTCGTTGATCACTTCGCGCACTACTTCGGGAATGTCCACATAGGCCTGGCTGCGCACTTCGCCTGCCACTACGACCTGGCCGGTGGTGCAGAGGGTCTCGATGGCCACTTTGCTCTGAGGGTCGCGGGCGAGGAAATTATCAAGGAGGGCGTCGGAAATCTGGTCGGCTACTTTATCGGGATGCCCTTCGGATACTGATTCGGATGTAAACAGGTAAGACATAATGGTTTAATGTGTTTAATAACGGCTTATACGGCAGACAAAAAAACAGGAAACAAGCCTTGCCATTATCCCAAGGAATGCCTCCGTGCGTCTCTGCGAGCGGTGAGATTCCGCTCGATATGGAGGTGCAGTTTTAGCATTTTTTAGGGTGGTTGCAAGCAGCCAAATTTGTCCACCGTTAGAATTGTGGGCGCAAAGGTATATATTTTTTTCGTATCGCACAAGCTTATCACGGTTTTTTGGGTATTTTTGCATAAGAGACAAAAATGAATAATATATGAATATAGCTGTAGGTATTCTGAGAAAAGAAAGAATTTTATCTTTTTTATGGCAGCACATCTTATTGCTGCTTTCGCTTGACCTGATGACGGCCGGTGTGGCTCTGTGCGTGAAATCGTGTCTGGGCAGCAGCGTGATCTCATCGTTGCCGCTGGTGTGCTCTCTTGCAGGCGAGGCGTCTCTCGCTCCGGCGCTCACCATAGGCGACTACACTATCATAATGAATTTCGTGTTGGTCTTTTGTCAGATTCTGGTGCTCAGGCGCCGCTTTGAGCCGGTTCAGCTGTTTCAGCTCGTGATAGGCTTCTTCTTCGGCTGGCTCATCGACCTGAATATGGCTCTGTTCGCATCGCTGGAGTGCGACACGCTTTATTCGCAGATCGCGGCGCAGTTCACAGGGTGCACGGTGATGGGAGTGGGCATAGCATTTGAGGTGAGATGCGGATCAGTTGCCATGCCTGGCGAGGGTATCTCCATCGCACTGAGCAAGGTCACGGGGCAGCCCTTTGCCAAGGTCAAGATATGTGTCGACACTTTGCTCGTGGTGCTTGCCATAGTCGCGTGCTACTACTTCTTCGGTGCATGGCTGTGGAATGTGATAGGTCCGGGCACACTCTTTGCCATGGTCTATGTAGGGCTTATAGTAAAATTTGTGACGTGTCGCATAGGATGGTTCGATTCCGTACTGGCATATGTGCCGGGATTCCGCCGCTACATCTTCGGCCTGGCCAGGATGCTTCCGCGCCGTAACAGGTAATTGCATACGTTCCCAGGCTGAATGGGAATTTTCTTCATGCAATATCTTCCCGGACTGTCTCGTGCTAAAAATTGCTAAATAATTGGAGTCCGGCGGTGAAATGCGTAACTTTGCGCCGTACAATCAATTACTATGGCAAATAATCGTATTGACTACATTGACTGGCTCAAAGGCCTGTCTATAATCTGTGTTGTGTGGTTTCACTCGCCGCACCCCGAGTGGCTCAACTTCTCCTTCCGCATGCCGCTCTTCTTCCTCCTTTCAGGAATTTTCTTCAAGATAGTGCCTTTCCACACCTATGCCGCACGCAAGACCAATCAGCTTCTTGTACCCTTCTTCGTGTTCTATGTAATTTATTACTTCTACATGATGCTGGAATACAGAATAAGCCCCACGCATGAGGGTGTGGATTTTGATCCCTATATATTTTTCGACCTCTTTGCTCCCCACGATGGCAAGACGGGTTTCTTTGTGAACACTCCCCTATGGTTCATTGCGGCTCTGATCAACCTTCAGATCATGCTCCATGTGCTTGTGAGGAGTCTGCCCAGGCGCTGGATGGTGATGGCAGCTGCTGTCTCCCTGAGTCTGGCCGGATACTACTGGATGCTACCTCATGAGTCCTACTTCATGTTTGGCCGCTCACTGCAATATCTCGGTTACTATACATTCGGCCACCTCTATGGCAAGTCTCTGCTTCAGGTTGTGGAAAAGAGTGGCCGCCACAGGTCGATGCTCACAGCCGCGAGCGTTGCAGTCATGGCTGCTACATTCATCATCGCTACCGGTAAAGATCATCCATGGCAATTTCCTGCGTCCTATCTCTTCAATATAGCGCTTGTCATGTCTCTTATAGTGCTTTTCCGCTATGTGAGCCGAGTGCGTGTCTTACGCTTTTTTCATTTCTACGGACGTAACTCCTATGTAGTGCTCGGCATGCACTACATGGTGGTGCAGATGTTCTACGTGGCCTTTGCCATGACCGACACTCCGTTCACATTCATATCCGGCATATGTGTCATGACAGTCACATTGCTCCTTATGGCGCCGATGATACGCCTCGGCAACCGCTATTGCCCGAAGCTCATAGGGAGGGAAGAAGCGATAAATTTCAGCACCTTGCGGCGTAGGTTGAGCCTCAGATAATAATCTGTCGTGAGTACAAGGAAAAATAGAATCGACTGCCGGGGGAAGAATGTCGCCACGGCAGTCGATTCTATTTTTAGTGAGTGTCGTTATAAAGCCTCGGTCATTCAGAGCAGAGAGAGGGAATAGCGGGCAAACTCCATGTCCTGCTTGGCGCGCGCGAGCATCGAAGGATCGAGGCGTGCGGCCTGACGCAGGTTGGAGAGAACCATGCTCTCATTGCCGGTGCGTGCTCCGAGCACGGCAGTGAGATAATAGGTAGTGGCGTCGGGAGTGGGGATCGCAGCCAGGATGTCGCGGGCAGCGGCGTAATCCTTGTTGAGGATGCGCGCCAGAGCGGCATTGTTGCTCTTCACATCGCCGAACGAGCTGATGGCCTGAGGCACATTGCCCTGCTGGAGATAGTATACACCCATGGCCTCGCCAGCCTCAGGCACGCCGGCTGCGGCTCCGAGACTCTGATAGGCATTGCTGTACTGGCCGCGCAGCATCTGCACAAGACCCTTGTTCATTTCCGGCTCGCGGGACTGGGGGTTGAGGCGGAGAGCCTTCTCAAAATTGGAATATGCAGCGTCATAATCTCCGGCTACATACTGGGTGAGACCGAGATTATTGAAGGTGCGGTAGTCCTGAGGGAAGAGCTCGGCAGCCTTCTTGTATACCTCCATCTTCTTATTGTTGTCGGAAGTGAGCGTGGCCACATAGAGAATCTCATCGGCCGTAAGGGCAGAAGGATTTGAGGCATAGAGATCCATGAGCTGCTTGTCGCTCTTTCCAATCACGTTGATTGAAGCCTGCACGCGGGAGTAACGCAGCTGGGGGAGAATCTGGTCGGCCAGCTCGTCGAACACACCTGACAGATTGCGTATCTCCTTCTCTCTCAGCTCGGGATCATTCTGCATAGAAAGCACGTCGAGAATGAGATGCTTGTCCTGAATGTGGCTCTGCTCCACAAGTTTGCGGAAACCTTCCCAGTCCTCGGGAGTGAACTGCGAGGTGAGCTCGCCGAATTCGGAGATCTTATCCTTCTTGAGCTGACCGAGCACAGTGGCATTGGTGGTCTGCTCTCGACGCTCTGCAAGAGTCTTGTTGAAATCATAGGCACCCTCGGGAGAAGCGTAGGAACTTACGGTTATACCCTCTATGACACGGGTAGAGTCGGCAGCAGCCTGCTGCAAACGGCGTCCGAGATCCACATAACCTTCCTTGGAAAGTTCCGATCCGCGCACATTGGCCTGATTGATAAGGAAATGGATGTCAGCGGCATATTTTTCGTTGATTATACGCTGGAAGCCGTCGCGGGCAGTGGCCGGAGTCACAGTAGCCGCACTGGCGAGAGTGGCCGTAGCTACTACGCCGGTGCCTACCTTTACACGGGGCAAGGCATACTTCTTGCCATTCTGATCCACGGCAAAGTCAAGATACAGAGCGCTCTGAGCCATTTCAGGAGTATACACCACGTTGAAAGGAATCATGACAGAACCGCCATTCTGATAATTCACCACAGTGCCGTTGGCACGCACATTCTCACCCTGAATCAGGTAAGGAGCCGAAGCGGTCTCGCCGGCTTCATATACAAGCACGGGAGTGACCTGCACCTGGGCATTCTTCAGCATGAACTTTGCGGGGATGCTGGCCGAGACTACTGCCGGCACATTCAGCCCTTGCACCTCAAGAGGCTCCGGATTAAGAGAAAAATAATCGCTTTTGAACTGGCCGAGCTTCTTAGAGCAGCTCGTGCCGCCTGCAAGCACCAGCACACTCAGTGCTGTGAGCATAAACTTGTTTGACATAGGATATAATAGATTGTTTGGATAAATCAACATAAGGCAGGCCGAACAGCCACACCGATATTATTTGCCAAAATTAGTAAAAAAGACCGAAATAACACCAATCATAGGCTAAAAAAGCAGTGTAGGCACACGTCCCCGCCACGGCTCTTTCATTTAAAAAAGTCTTGTGCTTCCGAAAAGCCTGTTATTTTATA
>CAJTTA010000035.1 GCA_910579305.1 uncultured Muribaculaceae bacterium | reverse complement strand
TTTCAAGCTGCCTATTCAACTTTTTTATAGCATTTCTTATCCCGAACTCGCGTTACTAATGACACTGAACTGAAGGGCACCGTACTTCTGGAATTCTTCGCCACTTGGTGCCCTCATTGCCGGCACATGATGCCGATAGTGGCCCATGTGGAAGAACTCATGGCCGGCAAGGCACGCGTGGTGCAGATCGACATCGACAGGCATCAGCAAGAGGCACAGGAGGCCGAGGTGGAAAGTGTGCCCACCTTCATAATCATGCGTGACGGGAAAGAGATGTGGCGTCATGCGGGTGAAATAGAGGCTGAGGATCTCCTTGCCAGGCTTCAGTCATTCTGCTGAATAAGCTCCGTGGTTGCTTGGGGCAAGCCCGATTTTCTCGGCAGTTCGATCGGCTGCCGGCATGATGCATGCTGCGGGCCGAAAAGCGCCTCATTCAGCTCATCCCTGCGGTCGAGCGACAAAGAGGGATGAGGGAGTATGCTGTCGGCCCTGAAACAGAGATTCAGGTCGGCTACCCCACCCTTGTATCCGCTGCCCACTATCAGCCAGTGGCAGGAGAGCGGGGCCTCCCGGCCGACACGGGCATCTATATTCGTGTCAAGAAATATTATCGTTTTGCCATGCAAGAGTCCCAATGCAAGCGTGTCGCGCGGCATAAGGAGCACTTTCCTCTCGCCTCGGTTATAAGAGACTACGGCACAGGCCGACATGTCGCCCCGCAATGAGAGTGTGGCAGGCGGCACGGGCGACGGAAGAAGAATGACCGTGGCCGCTGCCAGAGCCATGAAGCTCACTCCGGCCACAATCCATCTGCGCCCTTTGAGAGAAAGCATGCAGGCAAAGCATATCATCCCGCACAGATAAAACCACCCCGCGGCCTCGGGAAGCCATATCCCGGCACTGACCCCGGGAAGCGAGGATATGGCCACGGCACTATCCTCAAGGGCTGAGTAGCCGGCATCGAGCACTGCGGCGATCCATGAGCAATCGCATCCGCAGGCCAACAGCAGCAGATAAAGCAGCGCCGTGTAAACATAACAAGGAAGCAAAGGGGCCAACAGCAGATTGAGCGGAAGAAACAGCAGGGAGACGGAGTGAAAGAAGATGGCCGACGTGACCCAGGAGCAAAGGAAGGCCACGCAGGGCACCGTGACCCAGAGGAGCATGGCATGCAGCCTGCGGCGCTCTCTGCCCGGAAACGGGGTGAGCGGGGAGGCAAGCAGTATTATTCCGGCCGTGACTCCGAAGCTGAGCAGGAAGCCCGCATCATACAGTGCCCTGGGACTGAACAGCAGTATGACAAAGGCAGCGATACACAGGGAGTTGACAGCCGACCCTGGCCGCTGCAACATCACTCCCGCAAGCAGGCAGGCAGTCATCACCGCGGCTCTCACTACAGGCGCGCCAAGACCGGTGAGTACAGCAAATGCCCACACGAGCAGCATTACGAGCAGATAGCGCGGCATGCGGCTTCCCGTGAGATCAAGCGGCTTCAACACTACGAGAAGAAGCACTACGAGTATGCCCACATGCAGTCCGCTCACAGCCAGCACATGGGCTATGCCGGCAGAGGCGAAGGCGCTGCGGGTGTCAGGCTCCAATCCGGCGCGGTGGCCCGCGAGCAATGCCTGAAGGAAAGATGCCGTGGAGGAGTGAAGCCGGGATGCCTGAAGGAGAGCGGCCGTGCGCTCCCTCATGGTTGCGGCCCAAGCTGTGATGCCGGAATCTCTACCTGTGCAGGCTATGAGGTCGGCGGGAAGCGAGGCTGTGAAGTCGATGCCCCGGCCAAACAGGAATCTGCCATAATCCTCCGAGGTCTCGGGGAGATCGAGCAGAGCCGGGAAAGCGATGCAGTCGCCCGGGCGCAGAGCTACGGAATCCGTGTACAGACAGATGCCGGCGCGCAAAGCCCTGCCCTCTCCACTGCGCCTGGGAGAGAGAGCGAGCAGATCGACCGTGAGACGGCTTCCTGAGGATGTATAGACGCTCTCCCTCACCACTCCGCGGGCGATATAACCGTCGGGTATATCTTTTTCTCCGAGAGGCTGATGCACATAGGCCACGGCCATGCCCAGGGCAAGAAAACATAGCAGCGGCGGGAGCCATCGCAGGTCGCGCAACGAATAGGGAAGCTTCCACGCTCCTGCGGCCAACACAAGCCACAGCAATATCCCCGACGCAGCTGCGGGAATGGCAGACCATGCCGGCAGCCCCACACGATAAAAAAGCAGGATTCCTCCGCAGAGGGCCCCGGTATATGCCACGAAAGGGGCACGGGACAACTGCGGAGGAATCTCCATTCAAGCGATAAGATAAATCAGCGCACCACGGCCTTGCTCACTTTGCCGCCCTGACGCACAATGTAGATGCAGCCTTTCTCGGGGTTGGCCACGGGGAGACCCTGGAGGCTGAAGTATTCCGCCTCGGAAGAGCCAAGGTCGATGGAGCCTACGGAAGCAGTCTCGTTGGAGAAAGTGATGGTGAAATGACGCTCTACGTTGCCCAGAGACATGGTCACGCTGTATTTGCTGTCAAACTTGAGAGCATCAGCCATATCGGCCGCAATAACGAAGTCGGAATAACCGATGTGGTCGGCAGTAGATCCGCCGATGGTGCTATTGGCAGCCACGGTCTCCTCGACAACGTCGCCGCGGCAATTGGTGCCGATGCATATCTGCAGACCTGCGGAGCCTATGGAATTGTCATACTCCGGAGTGACTGCGATGCGCAGATTGGCGGCAGCGCCGGTGTTGTTGACAGCCTTCACATAAGCGTCGCAGCCCACAAGAGCGGGAAACTGAGTCACATTCTCGCGATGGGCCACATAGTTGGCGCCCTCTTCCACGAGCACGTAATCGGTTACCTCTCCGTTTTCGGCTTCTGTGCCGATGTAGAGTTCATAATCATCAGCGAAACAAGCCGATGCGGTTGCCACGAGGGCCATTGAAAGTAGAAGTTTCTTCATATCGTATGGTTTTCAAATCTGCGACAAATTTAGGAATAAAACCGTACATTAGCAAGCAATGGCAGAAGCTTTTTTCGGAGTATTTTAAAAAACGGGGAAAAGGCGCTGCCATATCAGCAATTTTTTGTACTTTTGCGGAAGATTTAACGCGCCGCGGGCGCAACTTTGAAGATAGATAGATTGTTTAGTATTTACACAACACAATTATTTCATAACCCGTAAATTAAGCTATGGCAGAAATCAATCTTAGCCAGTACGGCATCAAGGATGTAAAGGAAATCATCCACAATCCCTCTTACGATCAGCTTTTTGAGTATGAGACCGCTCCCGGCCTGGAAGGTTACGAGAAAGGACAGGTGACCGAGCTCGGCGCCGTCAACGTAATGACCGGCATCTACACCGGCCGTTCCCCCAAAGACAAATACCTGGTGAAGGACGCCACCAGCGAAGAGACTGTATGGTGGACTTCTGAAGAATACAAGAACGACAACAAGCCCATCGACACCAACGTGTGGAATGAGCTGAAGGCAAAGGCCGTGAAGGAGCTTTCCGACAAGACTCTCTTCGTGGTTGACTGCTACTGCGGCGCCAACCCCGCCACCCGCCTCAAAGTGCGCTTCATCATGGAAGTGGCCTGGCAGGCTCACTTCGTGACCAACATGTTCATCCGTCCCTCCGAGGAGGAGCTGAAGGACTTCACCCCCGACTTCGTGGTGTTCAACGCCTCCAAGGCCAAGGTGGAAAACTATAAGGAGCTCGGTCTCCACTCCGAGACTGTAGTGGCCTTCAACCTCACCGAGAAGGAGCAGGTGATACTCAACACCTGGTATGGCGGCGAGATGAAGAAGGGCATGTTCTCCATGATGAACTACTTCAACCCCCTGCGCGGCATCGCCTCCATGCACTGCTCTGCCAACACCAACATGGATGAGACCGAGAGCGCTATCTTCTTCGGCCTCTCCGGCACAGGCAAGACCACTCTCTCCACCGACCCGAAGCGCAAACTCATCGGCGATGACGAACACGGCTGGGACGACGAAGGCGTGTTCAACTACGAAGGTGGCTGCTATGCCAAGGTGATCAACCTCGACAAGGAGAGCGAGCCCGACATCTACAACGCAATCCGCCGCGACGCTCTTCTGGAGAACGTGACTGTAGACGCTGAGGGCAAGATCGACTTCGCCGACAAGAGCGTGACAGAGAACACCCGCGTCTCCTATCCCATCTATCATATCGAGAACATCGTGAAGCCCGTCTCCAAGGGCCCCGCCGCAAAGCAGGTGATCTTCCTGAGCGCCGACGCCTTCGGTGTACTTCCTCCCGTGAGCATCCTCAACCCTGAGCAGGCCAAGTATTACTTCCTCTCCGGCTTCACTGCCAAGCTCGCAGGAACCGAGCGTGGCATCACTGAGCCCACTCCCACTTTCTCCGCATGCTTCGGCGCGGCTTTCCTTAGCCTTCACCCCACTAAGTATGCCGAGGAACTCGTGAAGAAGATGGAGAAGAGCGGCGCCAAGGCTTATCTGGTGAACACCGGCTGGAACGGCACCGGCAAGCGCATATCAATCCGCGACACCCGCGGCATCATCGACGACATCCTCAACGGCGACATCCTCAAGGCTCCCACCAAGGTGCTCCCCATATTCGACTTCGTGATACCCACCGAGCTCCCCGGCGTGGATCCCAAGATTCTCGATCCCCGCGACACCTACGCCGATCCCAAGGAATGGGAGGCAAAGGCCCAGACTCTCGCCGAAATGTTCATCAAGAACTTCAAGAAGTTTGAGAACAACGAGGCAGGCAAGGCTCTCGTAGCCGCCGGTCCCAAGCTCTGATCAAAACCCCATCCGATATAATCTGAAGCAGGAGGCAGACTCTCATGTCCGCCTCCTGTTTCCATTTCAGGGAGTGTTATGATTCAATCACTCTCTCAGCAATTCTATTATTCCTCCTGGAAACGAGCCCAGAAACTGTCGGCGTCTTCTTCCGTCACAGGCTTAAGGAGCAACCTCGCATAGGAACCGTCGTCATATCCTTCCGGGTAATACTCAAGGCCGTTCTCCATTTCATAGAACCATTTCGGCAGGAGTCCAAAGTCGCACTGCATCACGATCTCATCTTCGGAAACGGATTCTATGTAATATCCGTCGTTATTCGGAGATAAAGTCGTGGAATAGAAAAAGAGTTTTCCCGACTCCTCGTCATACAACCATTGCATGCTGTAACGCTCGGCACTCGACATATAATAATAATGTCCACACCAGCAGTCATCATCGTTGAGCTGGAAGCCGGCAAGCCCACAGATGTAACCAATCAGGGCTGTATCGAAGGTGTTGCCACGGGAATCCACATATTCCCAATCCTGCATCTTCCAGGCAGGCCCCCTTCACGATACGCTCGAATTCAGATTTTCTCAGATGCCCGCTATCGGGAGGAGCCGGCTCATCACTGCTGCAGGCGCCAAGCAACAGCGCGAGCAGCAGATACATAAAATACTTGCATTTCATAATCATCTCTATTTTATAGGTGCAACTGGTTAAAACATATAGCTACGTCTTATAACAGAATCAATTTCTTTTGCTCCTCTTATAAATTGTCATTGACACGTCATTTCGTTGCGGGAGAAATGCCGTAGACCGGGCCGTCAATCACCGGGTAAGCAGACCAATAGCTGTCCTCATCTTCTTTTGCAACAGGAGTATAGACACACCGTGCATATGAACCCTCATCCGCTCCCATGTCTTCAAGGTCAAATTCGAGTCTATTCTCCATTTCGTAGAACCATTTCGGCAAGATACCAAAATCTTTGCGCACTACGATCTCATCTTCGGAAAGTGACTCGATGTAGCAACCGTCGTTTTCATTCGGAGAAGCATTATAGAAATACATCATTCCTTTTTGCTCATCATATGTCCAATGCAGCGTATGGCGCCTTTGATCCGCCATATAATAATACGCGGCAAAGAGACAGTCATCATCCCGCAGCAGAAATCCCGAAGGCTGATAGGTATATCCTCCCGCAAGTCCGCACCACTCGAAAGAGTTACCACGGGAATCTATGTATTTCACGTCGGAGGCCGACCATGTGCGCCCTTTTACGATCCGCTCGAACTCAGCCTTAGTAGGGTGCTCGGCGGGATTCTCAGGCCCGTCATCACTGCAACTCGCAAGAGACACCGCGAGCAGCAGATACATAAAATACTTGCACTTCATTTTCTGTTATCTTAAAGGTTTCACATTATTTAAGAACTCAATACTACTATTATGATTATGCCATTGCGCCTCAGTTGTGGTTCGCGGATCTCTTGACCAAAATTCATCAGGTTCTCCATAAAATCCGCGACGATTATCCACCGTCGTAATATAATAAAATCCATTGCAATCACCATCACGACCACCCCATACACAATGATAGAGATACCCTTTAGGATCTAGCTCATAGGTATGATTATTGAGAATTAATCCATCCTCATCAGGATCTGTCATCAATGGAGTAACCCATTCATAACACTTCCACCCATCAATAATCCAATAGTGGCCACTTACATCTAATTTACCATCACTTTTTTCAACTATAGCCTGTGCAAACATAAACAATGGGTCATTTTTTAGAATTTCTCTCGCCAATGATTCATTATTTAGAAAGTCTGTATAATAAGAATCAACACTATAATCAAGTTTTCGCAGTGTTTCATAAATCTTATTCGTCCACACTTCACCCACACAAGGATTATGGGTGCCTTCTTCTACTTTATAACTCATCTGCAAATACTTCTGTTGGCCTAACAAGTACAAAATCTTTGCAACTGCGTCTACATCCTTTTCTTTATCTATCTTATCCCAATCAATATTGTATCCGTCAATGGATGTCGGCCATTTATAAAAAGAGAGCAACTGCTCTAATGCAACAGCACCGCATCCGCTTAATGTCGGATAACCATCAGCTGTAAAAATATATTTGGAATATTCATCATTATAGTGCACCCGACTTTGATAGAAACTTAATAATGGTCGTGATGTATGACTAGTCTCCCATCCATAAAAGCGATTGGGGAAACGAGGGCTTGTACCCGGTACATTTGGATTTGCAACATTAAGCCCTCCCGATTCGATTTGATTCATTGAGGCAATACGCATAGCGGCATCTTCTTCTATACCCTCCATAATCAGCTTGAGAGCCTCGTTGCTGTCTTCGGTTATGTTCAATTCACCCGAATCACTCACGGCATAGATAGGAAGCACTCGCTCATCAGCTCCGACAACGGCGAAGCCTCCATTGTCCTCAAAGTTGACAACATAGAGGAGAGTGTCAGGCATTTCGGCACCACCACGGGTAAGCGGCTTCGACCGAATCACATCAACGCGCGCTTTAAGCCCGCTACGTGTCGCTACAGGCCCACATTCTCCCACGGCCTGCCGGGCCCGCTCTACGGCGTCCTGCAAAGAGACTTTGTAACCGCCCGATGAGGAGGAAGGTTCAACATTCTTCAGCAGGAGATCATCCTCTGAAGCACAGCTCCCCATAACAAGAGCTAACAAGAAAAAGAAGATAATTTTTTTCATGATATATAATGTATTTGGTTTGTAGGCGTCAAAGTTAACTCTATTTGTTTAAAATTCCAAATATTTTTTACTCTTTTTTTAAAACTAAGGCCTAAATACGATACATTCCACACATTTCAGACATCGCATCACAATATCATTTTGCTTGCATAAGCGCCCTTGAGCAATCACTTCCGACAATGCCTATAGGCACGTGCACCGGCAGGCATCATAGGCAGATACCTCAGGAGGGGACGGATGCAATGCGCCCGCCCCGGTCACAATGCCGGGGCGGGCGACCCATGAGTATGCGGGTATGTTTATTTGCTCACTTTCCAGAGAATGCCGCTGAAATAGAACAGCCCCTGAGCGGCATCGTAGATGCTCGGATCGCCGTTGACCGGCGCAAGTGACTCGGCGGCGTAGACCACGTCGCCGTTGCCGGCGTCGAGAGTGCCGCTGCCTCCGGCCTGGCGCATCTCGTTGCTCACAATGCGATAGAAGTATTCGAGGGTATTTCCCGACCATTCGAATGAAAGGTAGCCCGCCACGTCTCCATCGGAGGCCATAAGCTCAAAATCGCTGCCGAGCACAGCCTTGGGGATGGGCGAGGATATGATGCGGGTCACATAGGCGGCGCTCACATATCCGGTGTGTATCTTCTGCGTCATAGTGCGATTGTCCCATGTCTTGACACGGACTTTTATCCAGTCGCCCTTGGTATCCACATATTCCACGACTTCACCGAAGGTTAAAGCCGAGATTTTTGAGCCTGAAGTCGAGGGAGTGGCACGGAAGTTGACGGATTTACCCGTGATATAGGCGAAATCGGCGGCCATTGCCGTGGTCATGCCTATGAGGGCAAGAATCAGAACAAATAAATTTTTCTTCATAGATGCGATAGGTTTTAGAGAGTGTTTGGATTTAAATCAAATTAAGGCTGAGAGGATTTTTTGAGGGAATTCCGCGAGTTGAGGAAGGAGCATAGCGAGCTATGCGACTGATGAAACTTGGCGGAATTGACCAAAAAGACCTCAGGATTAATTTGAAGTTTTTACTCCCATTATCTTTAATTGTTAATACGGTTTAAATTCAAACGCTCTCTTAGGTTAATGGAATTATTGTTTATCTCGAGGTGACGGGAGAGATGAACGCATCGGGTATATGCGTGAGTACATGGCGGGAGGGGTTGCCCAGGAGCGTTATGATGTCGAAGCGATAATCATAGTCATCACTCCGGGCGCGCAGGTAGATGTCGGCGGCGCGGCTCATGCGCTTCCGCTTGCGCAGATCCACAGCCTCGGCGGGCGAGGCCGGATCATCTTCGATGTTCTCTCCGGCTGCCGGAGTGCGGGCTTTCACTTCTACGAATATCATCACGCCGGGAAGCTCCGCTATTATGTCGATTTCATCGTGACCGGGGCCGGGGCGCCACCTGGTCTCGCGTATGGTGTAGCCCTCTCGCAGAAGATGCTCGCAGGCGAGTCTCTCGGCCTCAAGCCCCCATTCATATGCTGCCGTGCGGCGGTTCATGTCGTGCCCTCCTTTCTTTTCCGAATCAGGTCGCAGAGAAGGCGCTTCAACACTCGCACAGAGAAGCAATCGCTCCAGAGCACGGGACGCCTTCTGCCCGGGCGGGGCGCATATCTGCCGCGCGAGACATGGCAAGCCACACCGAACCTCCCGGAGAGATCTTCGTATCGCCCCAGGGCTTCGGCCAGCAGTGCGGCCTTTAGCGGACGCATATACCCGGTTTCAAGCATTTTGCAAAGGTAATATTATTTTAGAAATTCATAGACAATACCGATGCAAAAAACTTTTTTAAAAAAAGATGAAGAAATATTTGGCAAATCAAAATATTATTTGTAACTTGCACCCACAAACAAAAAAGACACAAAAATCCTGTTGTTTAACCTCAAAAACCAGCAAGCCAATGAAAAAACTAATCTATCTTTTAATCTGCACGTTATTTGTAAAAAACTAAAATAAGCAACTATGAAACTATCACGGATATTTCTTGCAGGGCTGGTGGCCGTAGCGTTCAGCGCCTGCAGCGATGATGAACCCTCCTTTAAGGGTTCCGACGACTCTACTAATCCGAAGAGTGAGGGCGAAACTCCGGCAGAGAAGCATGTGAGCGCCGAGGATTTCGAGAAGTACGTGGTAGGACACGTGTGGGGGCAGGGACAGACTTTTGACTCCACTTCCCTCAGCGTGTTCCGAAACGGTGACGGCGATGAATTTAAGCATTCCCCTTGGACCGGAGGAGGCAACTGGAGAGTAGGGTTCTATATCACCGACAATGAGTATACTCAGTTTAACAAGACAAGCCTCGGAGTATCAGAGACATTCCCCAAGTTCCACCGCCGCACTTGCAGCTACACCTATGACGAAAACACGGGTATGATCAATTGCGACATTCCGCTGAACAGTTACAATGTCAACACTCACAGTCTCTATCTCGTGTCGGTGGATGAAGACAGAATTGTCTTCCGGCAAGAGTATGGCATCCTTCCGGTGGGATATAAGGGCTTCGATATTGAAATTCCCGGCGATCAGCTCGATCCCGAGTCCTATATGGAGACGACTTACCTGCGCGTGACAGAGGAGAACGAGCAGGACTGGTGGAGCCGCTTCGTGCCTTTCGTAAAGTGAGGCGGTAACCGCCCCTTGCCGGCGATTAGCAGGATCGCGCATCATGGGTTGGAAAAATATGACAGGCACCGCAACTCCCATAGCAGGGGGTGCGGTGCCTGACTTGATATTATGTCGCAGAGCGTCTATTTCTCGCGCATGAATATGCTTATGGGTGTGCCGTGGAAGTCCCAGTGATCGCGTATCTTGTTCTCCAGGAAACGACGGTAAGGCTCTTTCACCCATTGCGGCAGATTGCAGAAGAAGACAAAGGTGGGGATGACGGAATCCTTGAGCATCGTCACGTATTTGATCTTCACAAATTTGCCTTTGTTGCTCGGAGGCGGCGTCATGGCCACTACTTCCAGCATGTAGCTGTTGAGCTGGGAGGTGGGAATGATGCGCGTGCGGTTCTTATAGACCTCCACGGCCGTCTCGATCACCTTGTATATGCGCTGCTTGGTGAGGGCCGAGCCGAAGATGACGGGGAAGTCAGTGAAGGGGGCGAAGCGGTCGCGTATGGCGGCCTCGAAACGCTTCTGTGCCTCGAGGCTCTTGTCGGCGGCTATGTCCCACTTGTTCACGCACACCACAAGTCCTTTCTTGTTGCGCTGTATGAGCGAGAAGATATTCGCGTCCTGGGCCTCTATGCCGCGGGTGGCGTCGATAAGGAGGATGCACACGTCGCTGTTCTCTATGGCACGGATGGAGCGGATGACCGAGTAATACTCTATGTCCTCGTTCACCTTCTGCTTCTTGCGGATTCCGGCGGTGTCCACGAGATAGAAGTCGAAGCCGAACTTGTTGTAGCGGTGATAGATGCTGTCGCGGGTGGTGCCGGCTATGTCGGTGACTATGTGGCGGTCTTCCCCCACAAATGCGTTAATGATCGAAGACTTGCCGGCATTCGGGCGTCCCACGATGGCGAAGCGCGGAATGGAGGCCTCATGCTCGTCTTCACTGTCGTTCTCAGGGAGATCCTTCACGATCATGTCGAGGAGGTCGCCCGTGCCCGAACCGTTGGCCGCGCTTATGTCTATGGGGTCGCCGAGGCCGAGACTGTAGAACTCGGCTACGTTGAAGCGGGAGTCGCCCACATCGGTCTTGTTGGCCACAAGAATCACCGGTTTCTTGGAGCGGCGGAGTATCTGCGCCACATGGTCGTCGAGATCGGTCACGCCGTTGGAGGCGTCGACCACAAACATTATCACGTCGGCCTCCTCTATGGCCACATGCACCTGCTTGTTGATCTCTTCTTCAAAAATATCATCGGAATTCACTACCCAGCCGCCTGTGTCGACGATGGAGAATTCCTGTCCGCACCAGTCGACCTTTCCATACTGGCGGTCGCGGGTTGTGCCCGCCGTGGGATCGACTATGGCGGAGCGTGTCTGCGTCAAGCGATTGAACAGCGTGGATTTACCCACGTTGGGCCGCCCTACTATTGCTACTAATTTACTCATAATCTTACTTTACATTTGCCGGAGAGGCTTCTCTGAGGCTGTCAAGAGAGAAAAGATTGTATTCAGGCCGCGTCTCAGTCTATATAGCCGAATGCACGAAGCTTATTCTCCCGATTGCGCCAGTCTTTCTCCACCTTGACATACAACTCGAGATAGACGCGCTTGCCGAAGAATTTCTCTATATCCTTGCGTGCTTCTATGCCCACCCGCTTTATCTTGTCGCCCCCCTTGCCTATGAGGATGCCTTTCTGGGAGTCGCGCTCCACGTAGACCACTGCCATTATGTGGATGGCATGTTCCTTCTCATCGAATTTTTCTACCAGCACCTCGGCCGAATAGGCTATCTCCTTGTCGTATTGCAGCAGAATTTTCTCGCGTATTATCTCTGTGACAAAGAAGCGTGCAGGCTTGTCGGTGAGCGCGTCCTTGCCGAAGAAAGGGGGAGACGGGGGCAGCAGTTCTATTATACGGGCACGCAGATTATCTACGTTGAAATGCTCCCTGGCCGAACAGGGAAAGACCTCGGCATTGGGCAGAAGTTCTTTCCAGCGCCCCACTATTGAGTCAAGCTCGGCATTATCCTTGAGCAGGTCTATCTTGTTGACAACCAGCAGAACAGGTATTTTTTCGGCCGCCACCTTGGAGAGAAAATCGGCATTCTTTGTGGGATCTTCCACCACGTCGGTCACATACAGCAGTATGTCGGCATCCGTGAGGGCGCCTTCCGAGAAATCGAGCATGGATTCCTGGAGCTTATACTTGGGCTTGAGCACGCCGGGGGTGTCGGAAAACACGATCTGATAGGCCGGAGTGTTGACTATGCCCATTATGCGGTGACGCGTGGTCTGGGCCTTGGATGTGATGATGGAAATGCGCTCGCCCACGAGGTCGTTCATGAGCGTGGACTTTCCCACATTGGGATTGCCCACTATGTTGACAAAGCCGGCCTTATGCCCTTCGGCCGTGGCCTCTGGGGAGGAAGTGGCGAGCTGATCTTCGGCCTGGCGGGGTATCTTGAGCGTGTCGTAGACTTCGAGGTCTTCGGGCGAGGATATTAATCTATGTTCTGCCATAATTCGGAAGTGTATTGGCCTAAGGGGAGCTCAAGCGGCTCCGTCGACGGCCCTGTTATGAATATGAGGCGCGCGGATATGCACACTCTCATAAATCATAACGCGTTGAGAGGCTGCAATGTTCGGCATTTATCCAAAATGCGGACTCCCCCGCAGCTCGCATGAGCCACGGGGGAGCGCGATGTGAGAATCGTGTCTCCTCTAAGTAAGAGAGGGTTTTGAATTTAAACAATCTCTAAGAGAGTGTTTGGATTTAAATCAAATTAAGGCTGAGAGGATTTTTTGAGGGAATTCCGCGAGTTGAGGAAGGAGCATAGCGAGCTATGCGACTGATGAAACTTGGCGGAATTGACCAAAAAAGACCTCAGGATTAATTTGAAGTTTTTACGCCCATTCTCTTTAATTGTTAATACGGTTTAAATTCAAACGCTCTCTAAGTCGCCGCTCGCCACCTCCATGGCAGGGGAATGCGAGGGCCGGAAACAGGATTATTCCTTGGGATCGATCGCCCAGATGAGGTACATCGCCCCCCATGTGAATCCGGCGCCGAATGCTGTCATCATGATTTTGTCGCCCTTGTGCAGACGGTTCTTGTATTCATCGAGACAGAGCGGGATTGAAGCGGCCGAAGTGTTGCCGTGATCCTGGATGTTTACGAGCACTTTCTCTTCAGGGAACTTGGCGCGGCTACTCACAGCCTCGATGATGCGCAGGTTGGCCTGATGAGGCACGAGCCAGTCCACGTCGTCCACCGTGAGGCCGTTGCGCTTCATGACGGAAACTGTGGATGTGAGCATGTCCACTACGGCATGCTTATAGACGGCGCGACCTTCCTGATAGACGTAATGTTCGTGTGCGTCTACAGTCTCGTGGGATGCGGGACGGGCCGAACCGCCGGCTTTCATGAGCAGATGGTGGAGTCCGGAGCCATCTATGTGCACCTCGGCATCCATAATGCCCAGCTTTTCCTCGGTAGGCTCAATGAGCACGGCTGCGGCTGCATCTCCGAAGAGGGGGCAGGTGGCGCGGTCGGTGTAATCGGTCATTGAGCTCATCTTCTCGGCACATACCACTATTACCTTCTTGGCCATGCCGGAGAGGATATAAGCTCTCGCGGCCTGGCAGGTCACGATGAATCCGGCACAGGCAGCCTGTATGTCAAAGGCATAGGCATTTGAGAGGTTGCACCCGTGCTGTATTATCGAGGCGGTGGAGGGGAAGCGGTAATCGGGATTCGAAGTGCCGCATATGAGCAGGTCGATTTCCGAGGCGTCCACGCCGGTCTCCTGCAGGAGCTTGTCCACGGCCCGGATACCCATGAAGCTTGAACCCTTCTCGGGATCCTTGAGGATATGGCGCTCTTTGATGCCCACGCGGGTGGTAATCCACTCGTCGTTGGTGTCTACCATCTTCGAGAGCATCTCATTGTCCAGAATGTCATCGGGCACATATGAGGCTATGCCTGTGATTTTAGCGTTGAGCATATTCGTTTCTATACATGTAATGGTGAGGCACCACAATGCGGAGTGCTTCCGCATGTGGTGCAAACTGTAATTACTCGCCCGAAGAGCTCGCGGCGCTTCAGCTGAGAGCCGGAGACGCCGATATATCCGCCGGGAGGGTGTTTGTCATTCCCGAAGAGATGATATCAGATCGCAGCCTTCTCGATAGCCACTTTGCCGCGATAGTAGCCACATTCGCCACACACGGTGTGGTAAACGTGCCAGGCACCGCAGTTGGGGCAGATTGCCAGAGTGGGAACGAGAGCTTTGTCGTGAGTGCGACGCTTTGCTGTGCGGGTCTTTGATTGTTTGCGTTTAGGATGTGCCATTGTTTGTTATTTCTTTTTTTGTTATTCTATTTTTTGAGTCTGAGCCGGAGCGTGTCAGTCCTGCGGCCCATCTGTGTATTCATCTGATTCCGACTCGTCATCAGCCGAGTCGATAAGTCCTGCCACGGCCGGGTTGCATTCCCCGTCGGGATGCACATGCCTCATGGGAATGGTGAGCACGGCTGTGTCATACATCATGTCGGCCACATCAAGGGATGCCTGATTGTCGGGAATCACAAGTAGTCCCTCCGTGGAGTCATCGTATTCCGGGCCGCTTTTCACCGTCACGTCATAGCGCGTGTCCACCTGGTGCGACATAGGATCAAGACAGCGGTCGCAGCTCAGCGTGAGCGTGCCTTTGAGAATGAAGCTACAGTAATAGGCCTCATTCTTGTGAGTTATGCTCAGGTGAGCCGCAACGTCGGCATCAAGTATGTCGGAGTTACCCATATGGCTGAAGAAATCGCCTGTAAGCATGAAGTCATACTCACTTACCCCTGAGGGTATTGAGGCTATGTTAAGCTTATATGGATTGCTCTTGCTCATATGCATAGAAATCATACATAACACCACCCACACTCCCCTCAACGGGAAGCATGAGGCTTTATGCGCTGACTATAAAAGACTTGCGCACTTCCTCACCGTATTCAGGCAGTACATCCTACCATCATAACGCTGAAAAAGTGCACAAAGTTAGTCACTTTTTAGTTAAAAACCAAAGAGAAAGGGTGATTTTTTTGCATCTCAGCCCCTTGTCTATGCATTCGGGGCATGTCACGCATTCCGCTTACTTGGCGGCAGCGACGCTGTCGGTGGGTGCGGCGGGCACGTCAAGGCTCACTACCTCGATGGTGATGATCACCGGTTCCTTCTGGTCGACCATGGGGGGCACCTGTGCGCCGAAGGCCTGCTGGGGAGTGGCAAGCACCTCAAAGGAAGCGCCTTCGTTCATCATGGGGAGCACCTTGTCGAGCACAGCGAGCTGTCCGTTACCCACAACCCAGGGAGTCTCCTGCTCCTTGAGGCCGGGGATGAGATCCTTGTGATCTTTGTCCATGATATTGAAGCGGATTACTGCCTGCTGACCGTTGGTGAGGTTGGCGCCCTTACCGGGACGGTTCACCAGGTAATACACATTCTGCTTATTCTGGTATTTGCCCTTCTTGGCAAGCTCTTCCACCTTGCCCTTTACCTTCTCGCTCATCACGGCGGAGAAGAGGCGGCCGGCTTTTTCCTGAATCTTCTGATATTCGCGCGGATCCACACTGTCGGGCACTGTGGTGTTGAAGCCATTGAGCACCAGGTCGCGGCTGAGCTGCACGCCACTGTTCTTATTCATGTCCTGCACCTGCATGGCCAGCTGCAAGCCGAGGAGAAGGCCCTGATTGTAGGCTTCATCATCGGCGTGAAGGAGCTTGAAGCCTTCATCGAAACCGGTGTTGAAATTCTTCTGAGCCTTATCGCTCTTGAGTGTGGAATCCTGCTCAAACGTCACTGCACGCTGCATGCCTGCCATCTGGCCGAATGCATAGCTGAGTGAGTCTACAGGAGTGGATTTGTCGGTGAGTGCGCACTTGTCGGAACTGCCGGAGCAGCTTGCAAGCATCACTGCGCTCATTGCAGAGAGCGCCAATACTTTGATTTTCATATTATTGTTATTTATGTAATTATTCAGCTGTTCAGCGGGCGGCAGGGAGCACCGGCTCGGGAAGCCCGGCAGGGGCAGAGGGTGCCGCCTCCTGCTCTTCTTCCTGCTCCTGGCGGGCAGGAACGGCGGTGATTTCCGTGTTCTGTGCTGCAACCGGAGCCTGCGGCGCCACGGCAGTGTCGGCTACCGGCACAACCGGCTGGGCTGCGACAGTGTCGGCCGCTGTCATCTCTTGCAGCGCCACTTCCACGGTCTCGCCTGTGGGCGTGGCGTCGGCATGACGTCCTTTGCAGCCGCAGGCTGCAAGAAGCACGCAGCAGGCCCCCAGGGGCATATATCGTCTCAAGTTATAATACATTGATTTCTATAAGCGGATTTGTTCCACACGACAAAATTACATAATTGCTCTCATCTGTGCAAATAACCGTGTATTAATTTATGTCAACGGGAAGCGACTCTCTCCACATGCAAGCATAATGGCCGGAAGGCCACAGCACATGCTGCGACATTCCGGCCATCAGCTATAGTAATCAGGTTTATTTCTCCACTTCAAGCAACTCCACTTCGAAATATAGAGTCTCTCCCGGCTTGATCGGGCCTGCGCCACGCTCGCCGTAAGCCAGGCCGGCGGGAATAATAAACTGATATTTCGAGCCTTCCTTCATGAGCTGCACACCCTCTGTCCAGCCGGGGATTACCTGACCGAGAGGGAAGCTTGCAGGCTCTCCGCGCTCTACGGATGAATCAAAGACATTGCCGTCGAGATGCTTGCCGGTGTAATGCACCTTCACCACATCGGAGGCCACGGGCTGAGCGCCGTTACCTGCCTTGATTTCCTTATATTTCAGGCCGCTGGCGGTGGTGGTGTAGCCTACGGTGTCGATCTTCACCTCCATGGCTGCCTCAGGAGCCTCGACTGCAGATACAGTCTCCTCTGCCACCTGAGTCGCACTCTCGGATGATGCGGCGTCTGACTTGCCTGAGCATGCGGCAAAGACAAGGCCCAGGGCAGCTACAAAAAGAATCTTCTTCATTACTTTGCTGCGGCTGTTTATTTGTTATTGACCTTGATGAGCTCCACTTCAAAGATAAGAGTGGAATGGGGAGGAATGGCATTGGGCACACCCTGCGGGCCATAGGCCAGATCGGAGGGGATGAAGAACGTATACTTCGCTCCCTCGCTCATGAGCTGCACACCCTCTGTCCAGCCCGGGATCACTCGGTTGAGAGGGAAAGTAGCCGGCTCTCCGCGTGACACTGAAGAGTCAAACACTGTGCCGTCGAGCAGCTTGCCGGTGTAATGCACTGTCACTTCATCCTCCGGGCCGGGCTTGGCGCCTGTGCCCTCTTTCTCCACTACATACTGAAGGCCGGAGGCTGTCTCCTTCACACCCTCCTTCAGCTTGTTCTCAGCCAGGAACTTGCTGCCCACTTCACGCGCGCGGGCTTCCATCTCGCCCTGAAGCTTCTGCAGATATTCGTTGATGAGCTTCTGGGCCTCTTCGGGCTTCATCTCGGGCTCGGTGCCGTCCATCACAGATTTCACTGCGGAGGCGTAGCTTTCCACATCAAGGTCATTGACCCCCATTCCGCGAAGCTGCTGACCCATGGCCAGTCCCCACGCATAACTTAATTTATCCATAATTATTAAAACTTAATTTTAGGGTTATATTACACCTGACGGAGACGCACACCGCATCCGCCACTATTTATTATTAACTATTTATATGAACGTAAGCAGGTGCAAAAAGTTATAGTTCACCTAAAAAAACAATGAAAATTTGGCCACTCGAAAAAATTTGGCTAAATTTGCAGCGTTAAACCGCAGAGTCTTCATGAGCCTCGGGCTACTGATATTTTAGTAACACTGTCTTATGGTGTAATGGTAGCACAACAGGTTTTGGTTCTGTTTGTCCAGGTTCGAATCCTGGTAAGACAACCCAGGAGTCAAGTCGCATGATTTGGCTCCTTTGTTTTTATCCATTCTTTTTCTTCCTCGCAGGATTGGCCGGAAACCATCCGCGCGCCACTCGCTTCTCCTGCTCAAAGATCTCCCCTATCGTCCAGAAAGATGAGAACGAGAAGACTCCCAGCAAGGATGACCAGAAGACGTCTTCCACGAGCAACGTAGCCACTATGCCGGCCATGCCCAACACAAGAAACCACCACCAGCAGCTCCTGCCGAAGTAATACTCACACTTAATCGTTATGGGATGAAAAATGCCTATTATGGCAAATGTGCACACGCCTATCACGAGGCCAAGCAGATGATATTGAGAAAGTATTTCGCTCATATTCATATTGTTACATTTTACGGCTTTGCTCTCAAATACTGAGACCGCACTTCGCAAAGTTAATGATTTTTATCCGCTTCACAATCATCCCATAACATTTATTAATACATCTGTGCACAAAAACGGCACATAACGCCTCTTAACTTTGCAACAGAAAAACTTTTAAATCCTGCACTCTTATGACTTTTCTTATCATAATCCTATGCGTCTTGGCTTGGCTGGGGCCAGCGCTCAAAGATGGAAGTGACATCAACTGAACCGGTACCTATTCCCCCGATTGATTCTTGCAAGGCACAATTTAGGAATTTCATGAAATTTGAATGTCAAATTTTGGTCATGATAAAATTTATATGTAACTTTGCAGACGCAAAGAGGAGTCACATCAGGCTTCATTGTGCAAGAAGAGATCTTCTTAACCGGAGATTTCGGATCATATCACTCGGGGTTTAGCGCAGTTGGTAGCGCGCTACGTTCGGGACGTAGAGGTCGGGCGTTCGAATCGCCTAACCCCGACTATTCGGAAACAGCAATCCGGCTTGAATCGCGATTCAAGCCGGATTGCTGTTTTATATCATGTCCGTCAGAGGCTCCGGAATTACGCATCACTATTCAAGAGCGCGAAGCGCACCTGTCTCCGAATCAAGGATATAGCCTGCAGTGCGCACATCTCCGGGCATGAGCGGATGGTGGGAAATGAGGTCAACGGTCTCGCGCACAGCCTCATCCGTGTCCTCAAAGCCGTGGAGCCATCCATCGAGATCTATGCCGCAATGCCGCATCAGCGATATATGCTCCTCATCCACTCCCCGCTCTCGCATCAGCGAGAGCATCTCGGCGGAGTTCATGCCTTGCACGCCGCAGCCCGTATGACCTATCACCATGATCTCATTGACTCCCAGCTCATATACAGCCACAAGAAGCGAGCGCATCGTGGAGTCAAACGGATTGGTGATCGTGCCGCCGGCATTCTTGATGATTTTGACATCGCCGTTTCTTATCCCTAAAGCTGCAGGCAGGAGCTCCACAAGGCGGGTGTCCATGCAGGTCACTATGGCTATTTTCTTGTCGGGATACTTGGAGGTGCGAAACCTCTCGTAGCCTCGGGAGGCCACAAAGTCCCTGTTATGGCTCAATATTTCATCTATCATATTCTCTTTCTCTTATTTCCTTGTCATCAGCGGCGCAACTTCTCGGCCGCAACAATATCTTTCTTCTCTGCAGTGAGCACAATGGTCTCGCAATTAAGACGCACATAGCTCTCCTCTATTCCCGCGGGACGCTTCTCTTCCCTGAATCTCACAGGCTTGCGGGGATTGGGGCGCACCGTGATGCGTATGATATATTTGCCACTCTCCGTCTGCTCCTGGCTGTAGGAGACATTATTGAAGTGTATGTCGGAGGCAGAGCGATCGGAGTCATACTCGCAGAATGCCTTCTTTATTTCATCGGTGACATAGCGGGAATAGTTGTCAAGATTGGGTGCCTTGATGAGCCCGCGCTTGTAAAGCTCATCGAAGTCGGAATCCACTCCGGTGGCAAACCCCTTGTCGTTGACTCCCAGCAGCAGCTCGCCGCCAAACTTGGAGTTCATAAAGCCACACACGGCCTTGAGTATGGCCCACTTCTGTATCTCGGGATCGGCTGCCGACCCTGCAAACTGGCGGTGGCTCTTAGGCGGAAACACTATCGACTGCTTGAACTCAAGCACCTGACTCTCTATGCCGAAATTCTCGGCCTCCGTGTTGAGCGGGATAAATTCATCCTCCACCCTGAGGGTCTGGGCTATTACGAGCTTGATATTATTCTGTTCGGAGAGCGATATCGTGCCGTTGAGATTATTGGCCGCCTCCACCAGCTTGGCCACCTTGTCGCCAAGCGGCATGCGCCCTTCGCTCTCCACCTCTATTTCATTCACCTTATACTGGGCAAGATGGCCCACTATTTCGCTCCATGCCATGGCATCGGCGTTTTCCTTCAGTGCTTCGGGAAGCGGCAGAGACCTCACCTCGCGGTTGCAGCTGAAATCAAGCAGACGGCTCTGATACTGGCGACACAGCCGCAGATACTCAGTGTTGAGAGTGAGTCCGCACATATTGCTCAGAAGCTCCGCTGCCACGGCATACTCATATTTCTCTCCGGCACTCATCCGCGTATTCTCTATGATATAGCACAAGGCATTGACCAGCGGCGTGAGCACATCTCGCGAGTCAAGCATCTCATAATCCCTTATGTCCACTCCATAGCCGGGGCACTCCCGGTCGCACCAATACAGGAAATCATCATAGAAGTTCTCGCAGGCATCCACCTCCGTGAAGTGCTTGCACTCCCCTCCCGACATGTCTACATTGGCATATATAGCCGACGGATTGTTCACCTTATAATACACATTCAGCATCAGAGGCTTATCTTCACTTATGGCTATATCCACGGCGTCCCTCACATCATCATTGCATTTCTCAAGATACTGATTGTCGATGCTGAGAATAAAGCCCCCATATGTGATCCACTGAGTGCCGGCAGGATACTCTCCCACATATATGCAGGGCATCTTGCGGGCGGCAAGCTCCATGGCCTCGGTGCAGTAATAGGCCGACGTGATCTCTCCGAGATTGAATTTCATGCTCACATCAGGATGATACTTCACCTTAAGAATATCGCCGGGACGCAAGATACGCATGAGATGCCTCACCTCCGGCACCCTGTCGAACTTATAGCCGGTAAAGACCGTGCTGGCTACCCTCTTGTATTCCGGGTCGACCGTAACAGCCATGATGCGCCAGCCGTCAACCGCAGTAACCCTCACAAATATCTCATCGCCGTCGGCATACTCCTTCTCATTCCTGCCAGGAGTGGGACGGAAGCCGTGAAGATTATTGAATAGCGCCTTGGATGACTGCACCAGCTCATCGAATGTGTTGTGGCGCAGCCTGTCTTCCCTCTTCACCCGCACCTTGAGCAGGCCCACGAGATTCACAAGATCGGATGTCTCCGAGCGCAGATACGTATCGAGGTTCACATCGGAGACAACCGTCTCATTGCCGAAACACACAAGTCCCTCGTTTTCATAATATTTCATGCACTCTCCCGATGCCGGCACCCGGAATGACACATGAGCCGCACACTTCTCTATCATGATACAGAAATTGCTCATGTTGCGGCTCTTTATATCATTCCACGACAACCCGAGATTGACAAACTCATATCCTCTGACAGCTGCCACCGCTATATCCCATAATTTCTTCACCACCTCATTGCGGAAAGTCTTTCCGGAGCGGAAGATAAGATTGATAAAACCGAGAATGAGTCTATGCGGGCTGCGCCCGAACTTATGCAGTCCAAGTATCCCCACTTCATAGAGAGCGGAAAGGCGCGCGAGATCGAGATCCTTACCCGGGAAAAGATCAAATGAAAAAGGCTCGTAGAAGGAACTTGCCGAGATCTTGTCATTAAGACCGAGCAAAAGCGACTCAAGGCACCGGAGCGTGGCATCAAGCTCTTCAGGCAACAACTCATCAGGCGAATATCTGTAGCCGTAAAGATAATCCACCATCGCATCGAAATTGTCAATAATATAATTTTCTCGCACTTGCAGCCAGAAAGCAGGGGCTTTGTATCCTGTCATAATTGCAACATTTAACGGTTGGGGCTCTGTGTGTCTCAACTCAGGGTATCATCCACAAAATTAAGAAAAATAATCGAACAATCCAACCGCCCCTCCTTAGACCCCGCACTCACATAAGGCCCTGTGTGTCTTAGAGAGTGTTTGAATTTAAATCAAATTAAGGCTGGGAGGATTTTTTGAGGGAATTCCGCGAGTTGAGGAAGGAGCATAGCGAGCTATGCG
>CAJTTA010000034.1 GCA_910579305.1 uncultured Muribaculaceae bacterium | reverse complement strand
AATCAGTCCTAATTTTTTGAGACCTCAAAAAGTTTTATCGGACAGCAATAATAAAAAAACGGTAAATTGATTGTACGGTAAAAAAACTTGTGTCTAAGCATCTATATAACACACCCGCGACAGCCCGGGTTCAGGAATCAACATTTTATAGCAATACAGTCAGCGTTTTTTAGATTGCTTAATAGAATGCTTAAATATAAAAAAGGAGAGCCTTTGCTGGGACTCTCCTTGCTGTGATTCGCACAGGATTCAAACCTGTAACCTTCTGATCCGTAGTCAGATGCTCTATTCAGTTGAGCTAGCGAACCTCGTTTTACGGGTGCAAAGTTAGGACTTTTTTCTCATCCCACCAAATTTTTAGCTTACTTTTTTGTCCTCATGAGGCTTTTTCACTAATTTTGCATTGACTTATGGATAATTCTTCTTTAAATAAATGTGCGCCTTCGGCTCCCCGCCGAGACTTCAAGAGCTTTGCGGGACTGGCTTTGCGTTATCTTATACCACTGTGTATCACCGTATTACTCGTGTGGTATATGTTCACAAAGATTAATTTCTCCGACTTGTGGGAGACCGTGCGCCACGGAGTGAGATACAACTGGATTCTTCTTGCCATGGGAATCAGCGTGTTTTCCCACATCTTCCGCGCACTGCGATGGCGGCTTCAGCTCATGGCAATGGATGTGAAGCCTCCTCTCATGGCATTGTGCTGCAGCATCTTCGGCACGTATGCCCTCAATCTGGTGTTTCCGCGCCTTGGCGAGGTGTGGCGCTGTACCTACATAGCCACACGCGAGAAGGCCTCGTTCACGAAAGTGCTCGGCTCGATGGTGGCCGACCGCCTGTCGGACACTCTCATGGTGCTTGCCCTGCTGGTGCTCACCCTTGTAGTGGCCCACGACAAGATCATGGCTTTCATGAGAGAGTATCCTGTAGGCCAGGATATGCTCGCCCTGCTTGCCTCGCCCTGGTTCTGGGCTGCGGCAGTGGGACTGTGCGTGGCCGTATGGGCCGTGTTCCGATTCATGAAAGAGAATAGAGTGGTGAGGAAGATGCGCACGCTTTTGCTCGACCTTTGGAGAGGATTTGCGGCCGTAGGCAAGATGAAGGGCAAGGGGCTATTTATCTTCTACACATTTGCCATATGGGGCTGCTATTTCTTCCAGCTCTACGCTGCTTTCTACGCTTTCGACTGCACCCGCGCCCTATGCTTCGAGAGCGGCACGGCCGCCGGACTGTTGCCCTGCCTGGTAGCCTTTGTGCTCAGCTCGATAGGAATGGCCGTGCCCTCCAACGGCGGTCTCGGCCCCTGGAATGTGGCCGTGGTATTCGGCCTGATGCTCTACGGAGTGGCTGAGGCTGAGGCTACATCTATGAGCATAGTGGTGTGGAGCGCCCAGACCATCATGCTCATTCTGCTGGGAATATTCACTGCCATCTATATCACGGGTGGAAAAAAGAAGAAGAGCTGACCTATGTTCAATAATGACGAAGATGACGACAAAGAGGGTTTCTACGACGGATTCGAACCTGAGGAACCCAGGAAGCCGCGAGCTCCGCGCCTTCATCCCGATGACCCGCGATACTGGGATAGGGAGCCTGACCAATGGGAGCATCTGCGCCCCTCGCGCTTCAAGCGACTGGTGATTCTATCGGGTGCAGGCATCCTGGCGCTGATACTGATATGGCTCACGGGTATGTTCTTCCTTTCGCCGGCAGTAGATGACGCCGTGCAGTATGGCTACATAGATCATGTGGAGCGCAGCGGCACTATCTTCAAGACCTATGAGGGAAACATGCTTCCCTATAAGACGCTGCACGACACGACACGAGTATACTCCGGAGATTTCATCTTCTCCACCTCGGAGAAACTCGGACCTACGCTCCGCGCATTTCAGAATTCAGGGCGTCCGCTTCGTGTGGAATACCGCACCTATCGCTACGCTCTTCCCTGGAAAGGGAATTGCCGCACAGTGGTGGTGAGAGTCGACACCGTGAGTCCCGACAGTATTCTCCCGGCAGCCTATCGCAATAACTGATTATCCTGCCGTACCCATATACGCAGGAACACAAGCACCCCGCCTGAGCTTATGCCCGGGCGGGATGCTTGTTTGGGGGGCTACGGAGGCAAGAAGCTCCCGCGTCATAGGGTGCCGAAGGCATAGCCCTGCTCCTGCAGCCATGTAAGGGAGGCAGGAAGCGCCGTGCGCAGTTTCTCGATTGACCTCAGGGAGTCATGAAAGACTATTATGCTGCCGGGACGGGTGTAGCGCTTCACGGTGCGGATCACGTGTGCGGCATCGACACGACGGGAGTAATCGCGCGTGAGCACATCATATAGCACTACTCTGCCCCGGGCCAGCATGCAGCGGCGTTGGGACGGGCGCATGAGGCCGTGTGGAGGCCTGAAAAGCCTGGAGGCCGATGTATCCGGCAGGTATCTCATGGCCTCTTCCACATCATCCATATATACGGGGAAAGGGGTGTGGAGGCCCTGCAGGTGATGCATGGTGTGATTGCCTATGGCATGACCGGCTTCCCTCACTGCCTCTACAAGGGCCGGATAGCGGCGGGCATTGTCGCCCACCATGAAGAACGTGCCCTTCACGCCGAAAGAAGCGAGACATGATAATACCCATGGAGTGGCCTCGGGAATGGGGCCGTCATCGAATGTTAGATATACGGTGCGCTCTCCCGGGGCCTGTAGCATCCGGAAAAGCGCACCTTTCATGAGAAAGCGCAACGGCAATGGCGGGCGCTCTATCATCATTTTTTATTCAGAGGCGAGGAGATCTATCAGAGCGGCAGTGGCACGCCCGCGATGGGAGATGGCATTCTTGGCGTCGGCGCCCATCTGGGCAAATGTGAGCCCTGTGTCTTCGGGAATGAAAATGGGGTCGTAGCCGAAGCCGTCGGCTCCGCGTTCTTCAGTAGAGATCTCACCCTCTACGGTGCCAGTCATCACATACTCCTTGCCATTGAGTATCAGGGCTATGACGGTGCTGAAACGGGCTGAGCGCCGAGTCTCGCCACTGAGATTGCGCAGCAACAGCGCCACATTGTCAGCCGGAGTGCAGTGTTCGCCTGCGAATCGTGCTGTGAGCACACCCGGCGCGCCTCCGAGAGCGTCTACCATGAGTCCCGTGTCATCGGCAAAGCAGTCGTAGCCATAGTGCTCTTTCACCCATCGCGCCTTGATGAGGGCGTTGCCCTCAAGAGTGTCGGCAGTCTCGGGAATCTCATCATGACAACCTATGTCGGCCAGCGACAGAATATCGAATTTATCGCCCACTATGCGGCGCACCTCGCTGAGTTTGTGAGCATTATTGGTGGCGAATACTATCTGCTTCATATCACGATGTTTACGATCTTTCCGGGCACCACAATCACCTTGCGCGGCTCCTTGCCGTCGAGCCATTTGGAGGCAGCCGGGGCGGAGAGAGCGGCCTGCTGCACCTCTTCGCGGGAAGAGTCGGCCGGCAATTCAAGAGTGAAACGCACTTTGCCGTTGAAGCTCACCGGATATTTCACTGAGGCCTCCTTGAGGAAGTCCTCATTCCATTCAGGCCAGGGGGCGTCGGCCACAGATGTGTCATGGCCGAGACGGTGCCACAGCTCCTCGCAGATGTGAGGGGCAAACGGAGCGAGCACGCGCACGAAGAGGCCGAGAGCCTCGCGGGATGCCTTGCCTGTGGCCGAGAGTTCGCTCAGGGCCACCATGAATGCGGCCACCGACGTATTGAATGAGAAATTCTCCACATCAGCGCTCACCTTCTTTATCAACTTATGGGCGGCTTTCAGCTCTTCGGGCGTGGCGGCTTCCGGGGCCTCGGGCGCAAGAGCCTTCATGGCGTGGTTCCATAGTTTCTTGAGGAAGCGGCTCACACCGTCGATACCATTGGTATCCCATGGCTTGCTCTGCTCAAGAGGGCCGAGGAACATTTCATAGAGACGGAGTGTGTCGGCACCGTAACGCTCCACTATGTCATCGGGGTTGACCACATTGTACATGGATTTGCTCATCTTCTCCACCGCGTAGCCGCATATGTATTCGCCGTTTTCAAGCACGAATTCAGCATCGGCGTATTCCGGTCTCCAGGCGCGGAAAGCATCGAGATCGAGACGGTCGTTGCTCACGATGTTGACATCAACATGTATCGGAGTGACATCGTAGCTGTCCTTCAGTCCGTAGGATACGAATGTGTTGGTGTCCTTTATGCGATAGACAAAGTTGCTGCGGCCCTGTATCATGCCCTGATTCACCAGCCGGCGGTAAGGCTCATCACGACACACGGCGCCTATGTCAAAGAGAAATTTATTCCAGAAGCGGGAATAGATGAGATGACCCGTGGCATGCTCTGTGCCACCTATATAGAGATCCACATCCTGCCAGTAGTCGTTGGCCTCGCGGCCTACGAGGGCCTCGGAGTTATGAGGATCCATATATCTCAGATAATAGGCGGAGGAACCTGCGAATCCGGGCATCGTGCACAGCTCTATGGGGTAGCCCTCGGGGGTGTGCCAGTGTTCGGCGCGGCCAAGCGGAGGCTCGCCGCTCTCTGTGGGCAGATAGGACGGCACCTCGGGCAGCTCCAGCGGAAGCATGCTCTGATCCATGAGATAGGGCACGTTATCCTTATAATATACGGGGAAAGGCTCGCCCCAGTAACGCTGACGGGAGAAGATCGCGTCACGCAGGCGGTAATTGACCTTCACATGACCCAGGCCTTCGGTCTCGATGAATTCTTTGGTACGGGCTATGCCCTCTTTTACCGTGAGTCCGTCGAGAGAAAGCTTTGGGCCGGAACTATTGATGATTATGCCTTCCTTGGCGTCGAAGCTCTGCTCGCTCACATCGGCGCCCTCGATGAGAGGAATGACCGGCAGACCGAAGTGACGTGCAAAGGCATAGTCGCGGGAATCATGGGCAGGCACGGCCATAATGGCACCTGTGCCATAGCCGGCAAGCACATAGTCGCTCACCCATATGGGTATTTCCTTCCCGGATAGAGGATTGACGGCATAAGCGCCTGTGAAGACGCCGCTCACCTTCTTCTCGATCTGTCGCTCGCGCTCCGTCTTGTGGCGCACGAGGGCAAGGTATTCCTCCACGGCAGCCTTCTGCCCGGGAGTGGTGAGCATCTCCACATATTTGCTTTCGGGAGCAAGCACCATGAAGGTCACTCCGAAAATAGTGTCGGCACGGGTAGTGAATATTTCCAGCTCAATGTCGCTGTCCTTGACGGGAAAACGCATCTCAGCTCCTTCGCTGCGGCCTATCCAGTTGCGCTGGGTTTCCTTGAGCGAATCAGTCCACTGCAGCGAGTCGAGCGAGTCGAGCAGGCGTTGCGCATAAGCCGACACCCTGAGAAGCCATTGGGTCATCTGACGCTGCTCCACAGGATAGCCTCCTCGCACCGACACTCCCTCGCTCACCTCATCATTGGCCAGCACAGTGCCGAGCTTGGGACACCAGTTCACCACAGAGTTGCCCTGATAGGCTATGCGCCAGTTCATGAGCGTCTCCCTCTGCTGCTTCTCATCCATCGCCTTCCACTCGGCGGCCGATATGCGGAGCTCCTTGCTCTGAGCTGCATCAAGCCCCTCAGTGCCATGAGCCTCAAGGTGGGCCACAAGCTCGCTTACGGGGCGCGCCTTTGCCTGAGAGCGGTCATACCATGAGTCAAACATCTGCATGAAAGCCCATTGAGTCCACTTGTAATAGGCCGGATCGCAGGTGCGCACCTCGCGATCCCAGTCGAAGCAGAAGCCTATCTTGTCGAGCTGCTCGCGATAGCGCGCTATGTTGGCGCGGGTAGTGACCTCAGGGTGCTGCCCCGTCTGTATGGCATATTGCTCGGCTGGGAGGCCATAGGCGTCATACCCCATGGGATGAAGCACATTGAAGCCCTTCTGCCGCTTGTAGCGTGCAAATATGTCTGAAGCGATATAGCCCAGTGGATGGCCCACATGAAGACCCGCTCCCGAAGGATAGGGAAACATGTCGAGCACATAATACTTGGGCTTGGATTTATCTATCTCGGCGCGATACACCCGGCCGTCCTTCCAGAACTGCTGCCAGCGCGCCTCTATATCCTTGTGATTATAGTCCATAAATAAGAGGCTGTTTAAACTGCAAAATTAGAAAAAAATCATCAAAAACCCCAAAATGCCTCGCCGTATGTTGCCGGCTACGATAGAAAAAGACGGGAACATACGGATTATCAACCAGTTGCACCATACATAGCGTTAATCTATTGCAAAATTGAAAAAGTTTTTATAATTTCGCGCACTTTTCGGGCCACTCAGGCGTTAAGAGTATGTTGGAATTCAGACCGAATCAGTGGAAGACACTTCTCGGTAACAAGAACATTTAGATCCGAACGCACTCCAATTAACAGGCAAGCTCGCACCTGCATGGCTTATAGTTTGCAACACCATAGGAATCAAATAATAAAAAATACTCAACGATATGTACTGGACACTTGAACTTGCATCAAAGCTCGAAGACGCGCCCTGGCCCGCCACCCGCGAAGAGCTCATAGACTACGCCCAGCGCTCCGGCGCCCCTCTTGAAGTAATAGAGAATCTTCAGGAAATAGAGGATGAGGGCGACACCTACGAAAGCATAGAAGACATATGGCCCGACTACCCCTCCAAAGAAGACTTCTTCTTCAACGAGGAGGAATACTAAGCCTGACATCTCTTATAATTAAGAGATACGCACGGGATAAGCAGATGAAAATTTGTTTATCCCATGTTGTTTCATGGCCCCCGGCGGCAAAATATTCTTGCGCGGCTCAGGAATATTTCGTAATTTTCCGGTGAAATTATGAACAATCCCTTTGATTACACTCCGGATATCGCATGTGAGGAGGCTTTCCGGAAATTGACTGCCCGTGTGGATGAGCTCAAGAGGAGCGACAACCCCGATGACATCAATTTCTGCCGGGAACTCGAAGCCGGAAAAATGCTTGGCGTTCTCATCGCCGCCGACACCAGCGGCGCGCGCCATGAGCTGTATGCTTTCTCCGGCCAGCTTGGCGACAGAGGCTTCCATTATCGCGGATTTGTAGGCCCGGTGTTCGACTATCTGCAGCCCTATGGTCATTTCAAGACAAAGGAATCCGACATTTCCCGCCAGAATGCAGTGATAGCCTCTTTCGAAAAAGAGATCTTATCCGGCACAAACCTGGAATATGAGGCTGCTAGAAAAAGAATGGAGGAGGATGTCGCTGAATATAAAGAGAGGTGCCGATTGTCAAAACTGAAACGAAAGGAGCAAAGAGAAGCCGGTATCGCCGATGAGGCCCGGCTGGCAGCCATGATTCGCCAGAGCCAATTTGAGAAAGCTGAACTTCAGCGTCTTAAAAAGCGGATGGCCGCACGTCTCGAACCCTTGGCTGCCAATCTTAAAAACGCCAGATCGCGTCTCGATGCCATGAAGGAGCGGCGCCGTTCGGATTCCGAAGCCCTGCAGCAATGGCTCTTCTCTAATTTCATCCTGCTCAACGCCAGAGGTGAAAGCAGAAGCCTCAGTGATATTTTCGCTGAAACGCCAATGAAGACTCCTCCATCCGGAGCGGGGGAGTGCTGTGCGCCAAAACTTTTGCAGGCCACTTATCTGCGAGGCTGGGCCCCCGTGGCTATGGCTGAATACTGGTACGGGCGACCCAAAGGCGGGGAAGTGCGCATACATGGCTCGCACTATCCGGCATGCCGTGGCAAATGTCTGCCGGTGCTCGGATGGATGCTCCAAGGACTTGACATCGAGCCTCCTCTCGGCGACGATAGCCGGGAGGCTGGTGTATTTACGCCTGAAGTAATCTATGAGAACCGATGGTTCTGCATAGTAAGCAAGCCATCGGGCATGCTTTCCGTGCCTGGCAAAGGTTCAGCCATATCTCTGCAGCAATGGCTCGAAGAGAAGTATGGACATGACCGGCTTGTGAAAGTGGCACATCGTCTTGACCGCGACACATCGGGACTGATCGTAGCCACCTTCGGACAACAATCATTCAAGACCATGCAGTCTCTTTTTGCCACACGGCGTGTGAAAAAGACCTATGTGGCCGATCTCCAGGGTGACTATATCTCTCGTGGGCTCCCGCGCCGCGGCCGCATCGCGCTGCCTCTTTCTCCCGACTGGCTCGACCGTCCGCGCCAGCGGATAGACTTCGACGGCGGAAAGGATGCTGTCACCGATTACGAATTCACCGACGTCTCGACCCGCCACAGCCGCATCACATTCAGCCCCCTCACAGGACGCACCCACCAGCTGCGCGTGCACGCAGCCTCGGAACGGGGACTCGGTATGCCAATTGCCGGCGACCCTCTCTATGGCAAGAATGCCGGCGACGACACGGATCGCCTTCATCTGCATGCACATAAGCTGGAATTCACTTTCCCTCTCGACGGCCGGCACTATTGTTTCGAATCGGCTGTGCCGTTCTCACTGCCATGAGGGGGCTTAGACACACCTGCGGCAGATTCCCTCTATGACTGGATTCGACCCTCTTTTGCTCACCTGCAGTGGCGCAATAACCTTGCAGTGCGGCAAAGACGCAGCATTACGGAGTCCGGCTGAGATACACCTTGGCCATAAGCTCGGCATATTCCTCCTGCTCCACACTGTTCACAGTCACTCCCCCGCCACTGTGAAAATACAGGCGTCCGTCGGCCCCGCGCTGCATGCACCTTATCATGACCGCAGTGAGCATTTCCTCTCCGTCGAAATATCCGAACACCCCGGTATACCAGCCCCGTTCCACACTCTCGGCCCTCTCTATCAGCTCCACTGTGGCCCGCTTGGGAGCGCCCGTGATGCTTCCTGCCGGCAACAGAGGAAATATCACATCGCCGAATCTCATGACATCCTCCTCCCTGAGTGTGCCACGTATCTCGGAACTTGTCTGCAAGATCGAGCCTGAATCCGTAGTTATCTCTTCAAGATACCTGAAGCGACTCACCGTAACTCCCTCCGCCACGGAATTAAGATCATTGCGCATGAGATCCACAATCGTGTGATGCTCACAAGTCTCCTTGTAGTCATCAAGAAGTTCACGGGCCGCACCGGGCACTGAGGCATCGGCAGTGCCCTTCATCGGGAATGTGGAAATATCACGTCCGGAAATCCTCACAAACGGCTCGGGAGAGAAGCACACGAACTCATCCCCTATCAACAGGCGGAATGGAGCCGAAGCATGCAGAAACACATCGCGCAGACTGCCGGTGCATCTCACCTCCGTGGCTCCGGTGAGATTGGCAAGAAACGAATTGCCCCGGCGCAAGCCGCCCATTATAGTGGCAAACATGCCGGAGTAGCAGCCGGGTGAGACAGGCTCCACCACTTCCAGTCGCGGAGCGGCGCCCCTGCTACCCTGTAAATCACTGCCATGTCTGCCCACACGCCACAACACCTCATCCTGAGCCAAAGGGTCAGTTATAAGAAATCCCTTCTCAAGATTAAAGGACACGCACCATAGAAACGGCCGGCGCGCCAGGCCGCAACTGTTCATCTGAGCTCGCAGAGTTTCTTTATCCAGTAGAATCATGTCGCAAAATTAACGAATATTTCATAACTTTGCCCTCCAAAGATTATGCGTATACTCATCATAGACAACTACGATTCATTCGTATATAACATTGTAGGCCTGCTCAGAGAGATACGTCACGGCGGTGCCATCCCGGTACTTGAATGGGATGTGCGGCTCAACGACGACGTCGACCTGCAGGAGATCCCTCTCTACGACGCCGTCATACTCTCGCCCGGCCCGGGGCTGCCATGCGAGGCCGGAAAAATGCCCGAAGTGCTGGAGCGATTTGCCGAAAGCATCCCCATGTTCGGCATCTGCCTCGGCTTCCAGGCCATTGCGGAACGCTTCGGAGGCCGCCTCACGCAGCTCCCCTCACCACGCCACGGCCACAAGTCGCATCTGCGCAACATCGACAGAAGCGACCCCGTGACAGGCCCTCTGGCAGATAGCTGCCCCGCCGTAGGACGCTACCACTCATGGATCGTCGACCCTGCCTCTCTCCCCGCCTCCCTCGTGGCCACGTCATATGATGAAGAGGGCAACATCATGTCTCTCAGGCATGTGAAGCATCCTCTATTCGGAACGCAGTTCCACCCCGAAAGCATAATATCAACTCACGGCCGCACCATTCTTGAGGCATTCCTGCAATACGCAATCGCCACGGAAAGACGCTGAGAATGAGAATTTTTAGGTTCGTTAACGAACCGCACCTTGCCGTAACGGGATTTTTTCACTACCTTTGCGAGTTAAACGAATTTTGTAGCACGATATGACGTTCAGCGCGCGATACAATCGCATCAACAACCTGCTGGGCTGGGGCGTATTTGTCATCGCCCTGCTCACCTACTGGCTCACACTGGAGCCTACCGCATCCTACTGGGACTGCGGTGAATTCATAACCCAGGCCGACAAGCTTGAGATAGGACATCCGCCCGGCAACCCTATTTTCATGCTCACGGCACGCTTCTTCTCCAACTTCGCCTTCGGTGACTCCGCCCGCGTGGCTCTCATGGTCAATGCCATGAGCGGACTGCTCAGCGCCCTCACCATTCTGTTGCTCTTCTGGACAGTGACCCACCTGGTGCGCCGCCTGGTTATGTACTCCCCGCGCAGCCATGTAAGCGATGAGGGTGAGCCCTCCTTCACTCAATACCTGATCATAATGGGATCAGGCATATGCGGAGCCTTGGCCTACGCTTGGAGCGACACCTTCTGGTTCTCAGCCGTAGAAGCCGAGGTATATGCCTTCTCTTCATTCTGCACAGCCCTGGTATTCTGGCTTATACTCAAGTGGGAAAACAGGGCCGACGAACCGCGCTCCGACCGCTACCTCATCCTCATAGCCTACGTCATAGGCGTCTCCGTGGCCGTGCACCTGCTCAACCTGCTCTGCATCCCGGCCATAGTGCTCGTATACTGCTACCGCCGCTTCCCGGCAATGAACGTGAAGAAATCACTGCTCGCTCTGGCAGTGAGCTTCGCCATAATAGTGCTTGTGCTCTACGGCCTCGTGCCCGGATTCATCAAAGTGGCACAATGGTTTGAGCTTCTGTGCGTCAATTCCCTTGGAATGACATTCAACTCCGGCACCACGCTCTACGCTCTCATAACGATGCTCGTGTTCATATGGGCTCTTGTGGAGCTATACCGACAGAAGTCGGCCACACTTATCCGCATCTCTTTCTTCTCGGCAGTGCTCCTCTCCGGCATGCTCTTCATAGGAAGCAGCATCACTCTCGGCATAGTGCTCGCCCTGGCCCTGGCCTTCTTCCTCTTCCTCTTCTGGGGAAAGAAACGCGGCATTCCCGTGAGATGGCTCAACGTAGCCATGTGGAGCATATGCGTGATATTCGTGGGTTACAGCTCCTACGCCCTGATACTCATACGCTCCGGAGCCGCTCCCCCCATGAATCAGAACAGGCCGGACAACGTCTTCGACCTATCCTCATACCTCAACCGCGAGCAATACGGCGAGACTCCCCTGCTCTACGGCTATACCTTTGAGAGCAGCCCCATGCAGGAATACACCTCTGAGGTAGATCCCCGCGAAGGAATAGGCCCCGGCGAGCCTACGGAGCACACCCGCACCCGCATCACCAAGGGCAAGCCCCGGTATGCCAAGGGGGTGAGAAACGCCTCTCCCGACAATATCTACGGATTCCTCTCTCCCGATCAGGCCTCCCGCATAGAGGAGCGTGGGAAGAAAGGTGAGGAATTCTATGCCCTCTATGACTATTCATCCGAATATGAGATGAACCCCGAGCTCAACGTGCTCCTGCCCCGCATCCACTCCAGCGCCCCCGGCCATGCCGACGCCTATCAGCTCTGGGTTCCTTCCCTCAAGGATGCTGAGAGAGTGGAGCTCACGGCATGGGATCCCGTGGCCAATGACCGCGTGCCGCTCCCTTCGCAGCAGCCGCAGGTGAACGAGGCGGGCGAATACTATTTCCCCACCGAGACGGCCCGTCGTCCCTCTTTCGGCCAGAACCTGGAATTTTTCTTCAACTACCAGCTGAACCACATGTACTGGCGATACTTCCTCTGGAACTTCGCAGGACGCCAGAATGACATCAACAACCAGTACGGCGAGAAGGATGCCGGCAACTGGATCTCCGGCATACCGTTCATCGACAATTCCCGTCTCGGCGACCAGAGCCTGCTCCCCTCCGAGCTCGGCTCAAATAACAAAGGCCACAACGTCTACTTCATGCTCCCTCTGCTTCTCGGCCTCATAGGCCTTCTATGGCAGGCTCTGAGAGGACGCCGGGGCATAGAGCAGTTCTGGGTGGTGTTCTTCCTCTTCTTCATGACCGGCATAGCCATCGTGCTCTATCTCAATCAGCCTCCCTTGCAGCCGCGTGAGCGCGACTACGCTTTCGCAGGATCCTTCTACGCCTTCGCCATATGGATCGGCATGGGCATGGCCGGAATCTGGCATGCAGTGTGCGCATTCCTAAATCATCGCTCACGCAAGGAGACCCCCGCTGCCACCGAAAAAGGAATCGACCCGACACATGACATCGACCCGCGCCGCGGCCGCATCGCTGCATGGGTGGCCGCAGCCATAGGCCTGCTCGTGCCATTGCAGATGGTGAGCCAGACCTGGGACGACCACGACCGCTCCGGGCGATATGCGGCGCGCGACTACGCCGTCAACTATCTTGAGAGTCTTGAGCCCAACGCCATAATATTCTGCAACGGCGACAACGACACATTCCCGCTCTGGTACGCGCAGGAAGTGGAAGGCGTGCGCCCCGACGTGAAAATCATCAATCTCTCATATCTCGGATCATCCTGGTATGCCAATCAGCAGCGCCTCCAGACCTACAAGGCAGCCCCGGTGGACTTCACAGCCCGCCCCGAGGACTACGCCTACGGACGCCGCGATGTGACCTACGTGACCCGTATCACCGATCTCTCAACCCCCACTCCGCTGCTCTCAGCCCTGAAAGAGATATACAGCCCCGAAGCCATCGACCGCGGATACAATCTCCCCGCAGTGCTGCATGCCAATACATTCATACCGGTCGACTCAGCAGCCGTGGTGAAGTCGGGCCTCGTGTCCGCATCCCGGGCCGGCGAGATACTGAGCGAGATACCGGTGCGCCTGTCTTCGATGAGCCTCGGAAAGCTCCTGATGCTCGACATCATAGCCACCAACGCTCAAAACGGATGGAAGCGCCCCATATATTGGGCCATGACCGTGGGTTCCGACCAATACGCACAGTTTGCCCCCTATCTGCGTGCCACAGGCATGGCGCTCCAGCTCGTGCCATATGAGGCCCGTCAGAGCACTGACACACGCCTCGCCTATCCTATAGTGATGAACAAATATCGCTGGGGTGGCGCCGAAAACGGCCGCGCATACTTCGATGAGACTGCCGGCCGCATGCTCTCGGGCGTAAGAATGACTGTGCTTGAGCTGGCCAACGCTCTCACACAGGAAGGGGACTACAAGCGAGCCCTGAAGGTTGTGCGCAAGTATGAGAAGAAGCTTGGCGACGGCGTGCGTCCCGCAGGCTTCACCGATATCTATACACTCGGCTCAATCTACTGCGTGATAGGCGATGAGACTCACGACGACGCTATCAAGAAGCATGGCCTCGACATCCTTGCCAAGGGCCTGAAACGCTATGCCGCCAACGTGAGATACATGCTCTCGCTGGCCGAACGCTACGGCACCTACCAGGCTTCCGGCCAGGACGGCACTTCCACCATTCAGGTCAACGCCATGACCACTCCCGAGAACCAGGCTATTCTGTACAGCTTCTATCCCATGGTGCAGGCCTATGACACTTATGCCGGCGCAGGCGCAGCCGAAAAGCTCCTCGCCTCTTGCGGAATCTCGGGCAAGACGCTTGAGAGGCTCAAGCAATATTACACCGAGTCGGTCACTCCCGGAGCGGCAAGCAGCGGCTCCGGAGCGGAAGGGCTTGACGGCTATGCCTCCGAGTTGGGCAAATGGGCCGAGATCGTGCTTGAGATGCAGGCAAAGACCCCCGAGGAATACCGCAAGGCATCGGAGATGGAGCAGCACATCGACTCGGCTTTTGCCCTGGCCCTGGCCGAATTCCTCCAGAGCGGAGGTTCCGAAGAGATGCTCGCCCCCTTCGCTGAGACCATCAACAAGATAGATCTCGAGCGCAGCGCGACCCTCTCCGAGGCCTACCGCAACGCCCATCCCGAACTCGGACATGGACTATAACCCTCTCACGCCCTTACCCCGATATATGATAATCACTATCCCCGACACAGAAGCGCTTCCGAGAGCGGCGGCTCAATTCGCAGCCGCCCTCGGAGAGCGTCGCACTGTGGCTTTCCACGCCCCCATGGGCGCGGGCAAGACAACTTTCATCTCGGCTCTATGCGCCCATCTCGGTGCTGACGCGCTTGAGGTGAACTCACCCACATTTGCCATTGTCAACGACTATGACAGTCCCTCCGGCCACATCTATCACTTCGATCTCTATCGCCTGCGCGACGCGGAAGAGGTGATGGACATAGGATTCGATGACTACCTGCACTCCGGCTCCCTCTGCCTCATAGAGTGGCCCGATGTGGCCGCCCCCCTTCTGCCGGCCGACACGGTGGAGGTGGAGATACGTGTGGATGAGACCACCGGAGCGCGCTCCCTCATCTTCGACTGAGACACAGTACCCAAGCCCCCTCTACGGTCATGAAATTTATAGAATTTCCGGAACTTCCCTCCACCTCCACATATGTGGCCGACCATGCCGCCTCCCTTGAGAGCGACACACTCGTGCACACCCCCTCGCAGACGGCCGGACGCGGACAGCGCGGCAACTGCTGGGAGAGCGAACCCGGCATGAATCTCACCTTCACAGCCATAATGCGCCCCGACTCATGGCCGGCGCGCCGCCAGTTTCTCATAAGCGAAGCTGTGGCTGTGGCTATAGCTGAGACTCTCTGCCGGCTGTCGGGTGTGAAATGCTTAGTGAAATGGCCCAACGACATATATGCCCTCGACCCTGCCTCGGGCCGCGTGGGCAAAATATGCGGAATCCTCATCTCGCATTCTCTTGAGGGAAGCATGATACGCCACACCATAATAGGTGCCGGCGTTAACATAAATCAGACGCGCTTCCTCTCCGACGCGCCCAATCCTGTGAGTCTCAAGAATATAACCGGCAAAGACCATGACCTTTCGCTATTGCTCCGCGAGCTGGCCGCTGCCATAGAGCTATCGGTGAAGAGGCTCTGGAGCGATCCGGAATTTGAGACACAGCTGCATGACAGATACATGAAACTGCTATGGAGGGGCGACGGCAAGATGCACACCTGGACAGACATGGCCACAGGCACCCGGTTTGAAGCCTCGATCTATGCCATAGAGCCGCTGGGCCACATGGTGCTCCGCACTGCCGACTCCGAACTTCGCCGCTATGCCTTCAAGGAAGTGGCATTCTGACTCTAATCGTAACTCTATGAATCCCTGCACACTCCAGCACCGGGTGTCGTTCCACACTCTTGGCTGCAAACTCAATTTCGCCGAATCCTCCACATTTGCACGCATGCTGACCGACAAGGGCTGGGTGCGCACACAAGCGGGCGAGGAACCGGACTTGTGTCTCGTGAACACCTGCTCCGTCACAGAGGCGGCCGACAAGAAAGGGCGTCAGCTCATACGCATGCTCCACCGCCGTCATCCCGGCGCCCGCATAGTGGTCACGGGATGCTACGCCCAGCTCAAGCCCGCCGAGGTGGCGGAGCTGCCCGGAGTGAGCCTCGTGCTCGGACAGGCTCAGAAGGCCGAGATGGCCTCGTTCATCGAGAAGATGATGGCCGGCGAGGAGCAGGGCGCCGTGCAGGTGGACGACTTCAAGAGCATACGCACATTCGTGCCCGCATGCGGACGAGGCGAGCGCACCCGCTTCTGGCTCAAGGTGCAGGACGGATGCGACTACTGGTGCTCCTACTGCACCATACCCATGGCCCGCGGACGTTCCCGCTCCGCCACCGTGGCCGATTGCGTCTCGCAGGCACGGCAGGCTGCGGCAGCCGGCGCCAGAGAAATAGTGCTCACCGGAGTAAACGTGGGCGAGTTCGGCCGAGAGCGCGGAGAGACGTTCCTCGACCTCATCAAGGCCCTTGATGAGGTCGAGGGAGTGGAACGCTATCGCATCTCCTCCATAGAGCCTAACCTTCTCACCCCCTCCATCATGGAATACGTGGCATCCTCCCGCGCCTTCATGCCCCACTTCCATGTGCCGTTGCAGAGCGGAAGCGATGCCGTGCTCAGGCTCATGCGCCGCCGCTACGACACGGCTTTCTTCGCCTCCTGCATGGAGAGCATCCGCTCGCTCATGCCTCATGCCTTCATCGGGGTAGACATCATAGCCGGCGCCCGCGGCGAGACTCCGCAGGAGTGGGAGAAGAGCCTTGCCTTCGCGGCCTCCCTGCCGGTGCAGCAGCTGCATGTGTTCCCCTACAGCGAGCGGCCCGGCACCCGCGCCCTCGGTCTTGAAGGGGCCGTGAGCAATGAGGAGAAGCACCGCAGGGTGAGCCGCCTGATAGAAGTGAGCGAGAAAAAATACGATTCCTTCATGCGTGCCGCCTCGGGCACAGTGCGCCCCGTGCTGTGGGAACAGCCGCATGACGACAGCTCCGTCATGCACGGATTCACCGACAATTATCTGCGCGTGGAAGCCCCGTTCCGCGCCTCTCTCATCAACACCGTGACGCCCGTGAGGCTCGGCCAGCCCGTAGACGCCGGCTGCCTCGGCGGAGAAATCCTGCTGCCATGAACGACGCCCCTGTCCCCGCTCCCATGAGGGTGCTCATGGCACCTCTCGGCCTGCTGCTCCTGCTATTGGGCCACCTGCCCCTGCGGCTTCTCTACCTCTTGAGCGACTGCCTGGCCTTCGTGGCCCGCGACATGGTGCGCTACAGGCGGACTCTGATACGTGCCAACCTCGCCCTCTGTTTTCCCGAGAAGAGCGAGAGCGAAAGACGGGGCATAGAGCACCGCTTCTACCGCCATCTCACCGACTACTTCGTGGAGACCCTGAAATTCCGCACCATGAGCGCGCGCAAGCTCAAGAGGCACATGACATTCGAGAACACCGAACTCATCGACAGCACCCTGGCTTCGGGGCGAGACATAATCATCTATACATCACACTTCGGCAACTGGGAGTGGATCACCTCCATGGGGCTGTGGTGCCGGGAGTCGGCCACGGCGAAGTTCAGCCATGTCTACAGGCCTCTGCGGCAACCCTGGTTCAACCGATGGTTCCTCACACTGCGCTCCCGCTACAATGTGTCGATACCCATGAAGAGAGTCTTGCGCCAGCTTATATCATGGCGACACGAGGGCACACGCTTCATCACCGGCTTTCTCTCCGACCAGAAGCCGTCGCACGCCGGAAAGGTCTACACAGTGCCCTTCATGGGGGGCGACACACCCTTCATAGGGGGCACCGAGGAACTGGCCGCAAAGCTCGACGCCGTAGTGATGATATTCGACACGAGGGTGCTCTCGCGAGGCCGCTACATGTCGGATATACGCCTTCTCACCACCTCTCCCCGCTCTCTTGAGCCGGGACGCCTCACGGCGATGTATGCGGCCTGTCTTGAGCAGCAGATACGTTCCTGCCCTCCGGCCTATCTGTGGAGCCATAACCGCTGGCGCCTGCCCCGCAAATAGCTGCATCAACACATCACACACTGCTGTAATACATTATATATTAATGCATTACACGCTAAAGCCCCTTTTCTCCGGCTTCCCACCGGGATAGGTGCGAACACTTTTTTCACACCTATCGGCCCATATCTTGAAAAAAAGTGGTATATTTGCAAGCTAATACAGAGTATAAATGCTTATGAATCGCAGCGACTTTGAGTTGATGGCGCCCGTGGGCAGCCGCGAATCTCTTGCAGCGGCCCTGAAGGCCGGTGCCGACGCCGTATACTTCGGCGTGCAGGGACTCAACATGCGTTCACGCTCAAGCGCCAACTTCTCCCTGGCCGATCTGCGCGAAATAGCCGCCACATGCACGGAGAGAGGAGTGAAGACGTATCTCACGGTCAACACCGTGCTCTACGACGATGACCTCCCGGTGATGCGCGAGATCATAGACACGGCCAAGGCCTCGGGCATCTCGGCAGTGATAGCCTCCGACATGGCAGCGATACTCCATGCCCGCTCCATAGGCCAGGAAGTGCACATCTCCACCCAGGTGAACATAACGAATGTGGAGGCAGTGGAGCACTACGCGCAATGGGCCGACGTGATGGTACTGGCCCGCGAGCTCTCCCTGGAGCAGGTGGCATTCATAAGCTCCGAGATACGACGCAGAGGCATATGCGGCCCCTCGGGCAAGCCCGTAAGAATTGAGATGTTCTGCCACGGAGCACTCTGCATGGCGGTATCCGGCAAGTGCTACATGAGTCTGCATCAGCTCGGATCAAGCGCCAACCGGGGCGCATGCACCCAGATATGCCGCCGCTCCTACCGCCTCACCGACAATGAGACGGGACAGGAACTCGTGGTGGACAACAAGTACATCATGTCGCCCAAAGACCTCAAAACCATCTCCTTCCTCGACCGCATGGTGCAGGCAGGCGTCACGGTATTCAAGATCGAGGGCCGCGCGCGCGGCCCGGAATATGTGCATGAGGTGGTCACGGCCTACTCCCGGGCGCTCGACGCCATAGCCGCCGGCGAATTCTCTCAGGAAATGCTCGCACCGCTCGAGCAGAGGCTGCGCATGGTGTTCAACCGCGGCTTCTGGGACGGATACTACCAGGGGCACAACGCCGGCGAGTGGAGCGCGAAATACGGCTCCTCGGCCACCCGCGTGAAAGTCTACGCCGCAAGGGCCATAAGATACTTCTCCCGCCTCGGCGTGGCGGAGTTCAAGCTTGAGGCCGGATCCCTGAGCGTGGGCGATGAGGTGCTTGTCATAGGCCCCACCACCGGCTCTCTTCCCCTCACCCTGAGCGAGATACGCGTAGACCTCAAAGCTGTGGAGCGGGTGGAGAAAGGAGAGCACTTCTCCATCCCCGTCCCGGAGAAGATAAGACCCTCCGACAGGCTCTACCTCTGGCGCAAGACCGGCATTGCCGAAAAATAATACAGAAAAATCACAAACTTCTCACTCACATAAATTTACCGTCAAGACATGGCAAAAGTAATCATCATCGGAGCCGGCGGTGTGGGCACTGTCGTAGCCCACAAATGCGCCCAGCATCCCGAAGTCTTCTCCGAAATAGTGATAGCATCCCGCACTAAGAGCAAGTGCGACGCGCTTGCCGAGAAAATCGGAGCAAGCAACATTGTCACCGACCAGGTGGACGCCGACTCCGTGCCTCAGCTATGCGAGCTCTTCCGCCGCCACAAGCCCGAGCTCTGCATCAACGTCGCCCTCCCCTATCAGGATCTCACAATTATGGACGCTTGCCTTGAGTGTGGGGTAAACTATCTCGACACTGCCAACTATGAGCCTAAGGATGAGGCCCACTTCGAATATTCCTGGCAATGGGCCTACCGCGAACGCTTTGAGAAGGCCGGACTCACTGCCATTCTCGGCTGTGGCTTCGACCCCGGCGTCTCAGCAATCTTCGTGGCTTACGCTGCCAGGCACCACTTCTCCGAAATGCAGTATCTCGACATTGTAGACTGCAACGCCGGCAATCACGGCAAGGCCTTCGCCACCAATTTCAACCCCGAAATCAACATACGCGAGATAACTCAGAAAGGCCGCTACTGGCAAGACGGGAAATGGGTGGAGACCGAAAATCTTGAAATACACCGCCCGCTCACTTACCCCGGCATAGGGGAGCGGGAGAGCTATCTGCTCTATCATGAGGAGCTGGAGAGCCTCGTGCTCAACTTCCCCTCCATAAGGCGCGCCCGCTTCTGGATGACTTTCGGCCAGGAGTATCTCACCCATCTGCGCTGCATCCAGGACATAGGCATGGCACGCATAGATCCCGTGATGTACAACGGCCAGGAGATAATACCCATCCAGTTCCTCAAGGCCGTGCTCCCCGACCCCGGTTCTCTCGGAGAGAACTACACGGGCGAGACTTCCATAGGATGCCGCATCTCCGGCCTTGACAAGGAGGGAAAGCCATCCACCTATTACATCTACAACAACTGCTCGCACGAGGCCGCCTACAAGGAGACCGGCGCTCAGGCAGTGAGCTACACCACCGGCGTGCCCGCCATGGTGGGAGCAATGATGTTCCTCACCGGCAAGTGGGTGATGCCCGGAGTGCACAATGTGGAGGAATTCGATCCCGATCCATTCCTCGAGACTCTCGCCGAAAATGGCCTGCCCTGGCACGTCATAACCGGCGGCGACCTTGAATTGGACTAAGCAAGAATGGGGCACTATGCGCGGAGGCGATGTCACAGCCTGCCCCGTGCAGAGTGCCTTGCAATCATTAAGCGAAACCATCTTTTATTCACAAAATAACTATTCTATGAAGAAACTTTTACTTTCCATGGCCGGAGCGCTTCTCATTGCTCCCGCCGCTCTCGCCGAGACTGCGACTCTCGACGTGAATGATGCAATCGACATCCAGGGCACCGAAGTGCCTGAGCGCCCCGCAGGCACAACTTCCGAAAAGGACCCCGGCGAAGCCCGCAAGTTCCAGCCTCTCCAGAGCCTGAAGCTTGGCGACTTCACTTTCGCGTTCACCACAACCAACTCCAATACAAACTCCGCTCCCGCCTACTACTTCACCATGAGCACCAAGGAGACCAAGGAGAACACCATCCGTGCCTACGCAGGCACCACCATGACTCTCTCCGCTCCCGACGGCTACACCATCTCGGCCATCAGCTTCAAGGGCTCCAACGCCAAAAAGCTCAACGAGTGCACAGTGAGCACCGGCACTCTCGATGTGGCAAGCGCAACTGCAAGCAACTTCTCCTGGGCAGGCGAGGATCAGTCCGTCAGCTTCACCTTCGCAGGCACCTACCGCGTGAAGAGCCTGGAGATCACCTTCACCACCTCCGGCTCTGTGGCTCCCGCCGCCGAGGCTCCCGTCTTCACTCCCGAATCATGCGGCTTCACAGGCCAGCAGGCCGTGACCCTCACCGCTGCCGAAGGCGCCAAGATCTACTACACTCTCGACGGCACCAACCCCACAGAGGAGAGCACTCTCTATGAAGCTCCCATCGTGATCTCCGCCACCACTACCGTGAAGGCCATCGCCGTAGAGGAGGGCAAGCGCAACTCTGCAGTGGCTTCTGCAACCTACACTCTCGAAGTGGCCTACAACACTCTGGCCGAGCTGATCGCAGCCGGTCTAGAGGACAGAGAGGCTACCGTGAAATATGCCGGCAACGCCACCGTGGCCTATCAGAACGGCAAATATCTCTTCCTCCAGGACGAGAGCGACGTCCTCCTGGCATACGGCGCCATCGAGCAGACCTATGCCCCCGGCGACGTGATCTCCGGCTTCGCAGGCAAGATGACCGTCTATAACAACCTCACCGAAATGAACGTGGACGCCGCTTCCTTCGCTGCACCCGTCTCCAAGGTCGAGGCTCCCGCCCCCGTCACAATGGATATTGAGGATGTGACTGCGGCAGACGCCAACAAGTTCATCCGCCTCAACTCCGTGAAGGTTGTGGCCACCACAGTCGACGACAAAACCTCCTATACCCTCATTGACGCAAAGGATGCCGAAATAATCGCCTTTCCCCGCTTCGAAGACGTGATCTTCCCCACCGGCGACAAGACCTACAACGTTGACGGCTTCGTGAGCGTCTTCAAGAATGACATCCAGATCTTCCCCATCTCTTTCACCGAGGCTGCAGGCGTGAGCGAAATCGAAGTGAGCGACGCCCCCGCCATCTGGTATAACCTCCAGGGCCAGCGCGTAGACAACCCCGCCAAGGGCCAGCTCCTCATCAAGGTGCAGGGCGAGAAGGCTGAGAAAGTAATCTTCTGATAATCTATCAATATCCCCAAATAAAAATCTCCGTCCAGGCTTTGCCCGGATGGAGATTTTTATTTTACATGCCTTCACTCTTTATCTGCCTGCAATCACCTTGAGCGTGCGGCCGTCCACCCGCACGATGTAGACACCCGGAGCAAGACCCGTGAGCGGCATGCGCGAGCCTGAGATACCATACACTTCGACACTCGCATAATCGCCTGAAATCTTTATGTCGCCTCCGTTCACGCTCACCTGCGGGGCCTGCGGCAACTCTTCCACCGACGTGCTCCCTATGGGCACGATGCGGGCGAAATTCCTCCATCCCTCGGCCTCCTTATAACGCGAGTTCGGGATAAGAATATTTAATTTACGACCTATCCAAAGGATATAG
>CAJTTA010000033.1 GCA_910579305.1 uncultured Muribaculaceae bacterium | reverse complement strand
GGAATCAGTCCTAATTTTTTGAGACCTCAAAAAGTTTTATCGGACAGCAATAATTAATAAACAAGTATTCTGATTCGACACAAAGGTAGCAATAAAATAGACATGCCCCCCAATAATTCATCAAAAAAACTATAGGCGAGAGCACTCCCAATGCGGAAGTAGCTCTCGCCTATAAAGCATTCAGCTATGGTTCAGCAAGTTATTGCATAACTTGCGACATATCGAATAGATTATTTCACAAGGACTTTGACATTGTGGCCGCCTGCCGTCACCACATAAGCGCCGGCAGTAGCGGGAATGCGTCCGGCCACGCCGCGGTATATCACCCGGCCCTGCATGTCGGCCACAGTCACAGTCTGCTCTGCGGCAGCTGTCACCTCTATGAAGCCCTGAAGTCCTCTCACGAGAGGCGCCGAAAGGATGCTTTCCACAGAGTTGCCGAAGGGATATACCACGTTGGAGGAATGTGATTCACCTGCGTCATAGACGGCTGTCACCACATAGCCCGGCTGTCCCGTTACTCCAGACTCGGAGAAGCTCGGAGCCTCCACCAGACTCTCATTGATCTTCTTGCCGTCACGATACACATTGTAGCCCTTGAGTGTGAGCCTCGATTCGGCGGCAGGCATGAACGATATGTCATCAATCATGATCAGGAAGGTGTCTTTGCTTATGAAGCGGATGGCGAAATACTTCGCGCCTTCGGGAAGGTCGGCCGTGTAGCGTGTCCAGGTCAACAAATCGCCGTCGGTAGTTATGCCGTCGATCACCTTGAGGCTCTTGAAGCTGTTGACATCCTTATCGGTGGTGGAGTAGAGGATTTCCACCTTCTCCGGATACATGGGGTCATATGCACGGGCATAGAAAGAGATGGTCTGCGCATCTCCGTTCAGCTCGGGAGAGATGAGCCAGTCATCATTCTGGCTGTAGTCGGCGTTATAGAGACATACGAGCGACTTGGTGCCGGTATTGGCTCTGAAAGACTCTCCTGTGTCGGACAGCGAGCTGTCCATGACAAAGAATGAATAGGGCTTGCCGAGCGTAAGGCCGGGCACATCCAGATTGGAGAACGCGCCGGAGGGGCCGCCGTCACGGTCTATGATAGTCCATTCGCCCATCACGTCATTCATGCCGGTAAAGACGTCGTAGCCCTCGAAGCTCTCTGTGCGGGCACACTCATAGGCCGCGTAGTCGGGAGAGTTCCATGAGAGTTCCACATTGCCCTCGCTGCCCGAAGCAGAGAGATCGGTCACGGCAGGGAAGTCGGGTCGAGCCACAGGCACCATCACCTTGTCGGAATAATTGTTCTCCCAGTCCACATCCGGCCAGCAGTTCACATGCACCTGTATCTGGAGTTTCTCGGGAGCGGAATGGTTCACTTCATATGTGAAATAGAACGGTGTCATCTCACCCTCCGGGAGATTCTTTCCCGGCTTGGTGGCCATAATAGAGTCATTCACAATGAAGTCTACCGAATAGTTCTCTCTGAGCACAGTGCCCATATTCTTCACGAAGGCCGTGGCATTGAGAGTCTCGCCCACCGCCACACTTTCAGGCAAGCTTAGAGTGATAGCCATGTCATGCTCAGGCATGTCGACAAGCTGCATGTTATCGATGGCCTCGGCAGTGGCCTGAGGAGAAGATATTTCAATAGCCAGTCGTATGGACTTGCCCTTATAGGGAGCCATAGAGGCGGTCACGCGGTTCCATTCACCAAACACACCGCGTGTGGCACGATAAGGATTACCAACTGTCTTGAAGCCGTCGCCCTCATCCACATAGAGCTGGAATTCGCTCACGGCATTGCTGTTGGCGCCGAAGAAATAATATACAAACACCGGATTCTGCGCATTCTCATCTACCGTGATCCGGCCCGTATAGATGCGTCCGCGACAGGCATTGACATTATCCACGAAGGTAAGGAATACATTGTCGCCGTCCTGGCTCTGTATATCCTCATACTTGTTGTCGCTTACCATCTCCCAGTTGGGCGCACCCTCCAGCGTGCTCACGCCTACGATGGTGTTCAGCCGGAAGCTCTCGCGGTAAGGCATGGCATAGGGAGCGCCTACCGGCACAAGGTCGATCGATGTGCCCTGGCCGATACCCTTATCGCTCACAGGATATACGGCAAACTGCTCAAAGCGCTGCGCGTCGTAGGGCGAAGCCACACGTATTGCGCATGAGGTGCCGGTTATGCCGTCTTCCTGAGCGATCCATGAGTTCTCCACATAGCGTGCCACAGTGTAAGTGACACCGCTTATAGGCTTGCCGTTGACATCGGTGGTCACGGGATCCCAGGTAATCAGCACTTCGCCGAAATCGGAGCCGACGCCGGCATTGACATTGGTGCAGGGGGCAGGGGTGGTGATGCCGACATATGCCGAGGTTGATGCGGAAGTGCCCACGCCATCTTCATTCCAGGGAGTCACTGTGTAGTTGACATTTCCGGGCACACTGTGCTCATCGGTATATTCCACTGTCTCGCCAATGGCGGGATGCAGAGTCTCTATAAGCTCTGAGCCTCTGAATATCTCAACCTTGCTGAGAGACTTCAGTGTCAGCCCGTTAAGATTCTTGCGGGGGGCCTTAAACTTCAAGGTCACCTTGGAGGAGCCGTCAGGAGCTGCCACGGCCTCCAGATCGGTGACCGGGCCCGGGGCTGTGTATGCCGTGGCCCTCGACACCTTTATGTCTCCTACACTGAGTGCAAATTTATTGATGGGCGAGCATGCCTTGATGGAAAAATAGTAGACACCATCTTGCGAGGGAATAAACGGCAGCTCAAAGTCTTCTCCCTGAAGCCCTGACACGGATGCCTTGAGCATTGTGGTCACGTCAGTCTCCGGAAGAATCTCTGTATTCAGGCCGTCGGGTGTGGCCGATGTGCCCACATATGCCGCTATACGCTCTACGTAGCTTGTGGTCTTGCTGCCGGCTGTAAACGAGAAGAAGTAGAGCTTGCCTGCTTCAAGCTTGAGGCCCGGAAGCACCAGATAGTCGCTGGCCGCGCTTTGGGGGTTGAAGCTATAGCAATATGTGCCGGGGCCATACTCGGTGGAGTATTTCCAGGTAACGCCGTCGTTATTGGCATCTATGGTGGTGAGCTGCATAGCCGAGTTCCAGCTTGAGAGATCGGCTTCATATGGAGGATTGAGATAGCCTACATTCACAGAGTTGGACGCTGAGGGAGTGGCGCTTACGCCTCCGTAACTGGCTGCCACCGTATAGTAGATATTCTCAAGATCGCCTGAATTGCCGCGACGGTTCTCCACATATGTGGTGCCACGCATGTCAGTGGACACCTCAGTGGGAGTGCCGTTGATGTAGCGGGTCACGGTATATGTCACGTCCTTCTGGTTGATATAGCCGTCATTGGCGGCCGTGGCCGGGGCCCATGTAAGAGTCAGGGTTTCGGAAGCATATGAAAGGTTCACATTCTTCACCGGCGCCGGAGCATCCTTGCCTATGAAGAGCTCGGTGGAAGCCACCGGGCCATCGCCATGGTCATTGGAGCATAATACCTCGATCTTATAGAATCCTGACTTGTCCATGACAAGAGGCAGGCTCACCTCGCCGGCAGAGAAAGCTGTCGTGCCGCTCGCCACCTCCAGGCCGTTGGCCTTTACGGTATATGTGATGTTGCCGCTTCCGGCATTGCCAGCATAGGTGACGGACGGAGGCGTGAAGCGCACTGTGCCCGCACACTCTCCGGGAGCGAATTCGGCTTTGAGGCCCGTGACTGCCGCAGGAGCAGCCTCATCGGCAAGCAGGGGAGCCATGTAAAGCAGTCCGAATTCAAGGAAACGGCTGAAGCTGTAGCGGCGGGTGGCCTGGGCTGTCTTCGGGTCAATCGAGTAGAGAGCCGGGTTCACGCCCTGGGCGCATGTCACGTAATGGATGAGAGAATTGCGCTCATCATATGTCATGGAAGAGGTGTGATTGCTGGTCGTGTAGGTCTGGCCCACTACCTGGAAATCGCCGGTAGATGGATTGATGGTGCAGAGCGTGCCTCCAGTAGAGAGACCGTAGACTGTGCCGTCGGGGCCTGCGGTCATACCTGCGGCAAACTCGTTCTCGCCCAGGTCGGCAATCTTTATGACCACACCGTCGAGGCCTATCTGCACCAGCGAATACTGATCGTTGTTCAGATTTATGACACAGGCCAGAGCTGCATCAAGCGAAGGCACATATGTGGCCGAAAGATACTGGAAATTGTCATCTATATCCACTTCACTTATCACGCTGCCGGTCTCTGCATCGAAGGCCGCAAGCGTGGCACCCATGATAAACATGCCTTCCCACACCACGAGATTGGGAGTATACACCACTCCGTCCTTATAGAAAGACGCGGCTCCCATGTGGCTGTTGCCACACATCTTGGAGAGGCCTTCATCGGCATTAAGGGGCACGCTGTACACACCTATATCCGTGCGCGAACCCCAGGCGTCATCATAAATGAGCACTCCCCTCATCTCTCCCAGGATTGAAGGGGCATAAGCAGGAGCGGCACTGCCGGTCGTGGAAGTGAAGGTTGATACTTTCGTAGCCTGTTGCAACAGAGAGCGTTGCGATGTGCTTCGGGGCGCAGTTCCTATCTTGCCCGAAAGATGAAGGCCTTTACACGAAGGCCTGGTGAACGACGCGGCCGGGCGGACGCTATGCCTGGCCTGGCGCACGGTCGCAGTTTGAATCGGCGCTGCGGTCATCGACAGACAACACAACGCCGAAGCGAACAATGGTAAGCATTTCTTCATAGAAGTGAAATATAAAAGCCGGAGATGCCACTGAGACACACATCTGCCAGCCAATGAATAATTAGGTAGATTATGGCACAAAGATAAGTAATATTAACGTAAATTACAAAAAAATCTACACTCCCGGCCATTCAGCCACTGAATCAGGTCAAAATTCAGCCACTGAATCAGGTCAAAATCCAGCCACCGCGCTACATGGATGCCCGCCTCAGAGAGCTCCCTGCTCTATGAGTGTGGCTATACGGTCGATCATGGCATCCTCCTTGTTCTTATCCGGCTTCCAGCTCTGCTTGATGTTGATGCCGAAGAAGCGCCCGAATGTCTGCCAGAATCCGGCTCTGAAGCTCCCCAGAAAAGCTTTCACTATATTGAATGAACTCTGATTAGTCTCGCGGTTGATAAGCTTAAGCATCACCTTCCCCTGGGTCTTTGTCATACTTTTCACCACAGGCTTATACTGATTGAAGATGTCCTTCTCAAGACGCTTCAAGTGCTGCTCGCGAGTCTTGGGGTCGGGTATAGTCTGAATATATTCATAAGTCTCGCAAAGCGCCTGGAATGCGAGTTTGGCATATGGCAGTGTCTTGCGCACATCGCGCACCGTGCGCCAGTAGAACTCCTCTTCCTTCTTATTCTTGAAGCGCAGAGGGGGATATACATATATATCGCGGATTATGGTCATGCGGCAGCGGTCGCCATATTCATCCACAAAGTGATAGAATCCGCGATAAGCCTTGACTTCCACCTCGGCAGGCCCTGCGGCATCTTCCTGCTGCGGCGTCGCGACCGCGGCAAGAGGCAGAATGCAAAATATCAGGCAGATCAAGGTGCTTTTCATAATTTTTCAGTCTCCGAGCAGATAGAACACGCTTTCCGGCCCACGGGCAAAAAGCAGCTCTATGACCGACACATGCCCCGGAAAAAGCGTTGCGTCATCAGGGAGCCTTAGCGGGCGGGGATGCTCCTTGAGCCATGTCATGACGCCGGGCAGGCCGGCAGCATCCATCACCGCTTCTTGCAGAGAGGCGCAGAGCGTGTTGAAACGCTGCTCCCCCGAGGCATATATGCGCGCGAAAGGGGCTTCAAGAAAATGGAAATACGGAAGCCGTCCGTAGGCACTCGTTATGGCCTGCCAGTGGGCATGACGCCAGTTGCCGTGCTCGCTCACCATCAGGTCGCGGCCATGCCTGCCGGCGGCCTGTCTTCCTCCGGCGAGAGGCACAGTGAGAGTCTGCTCTCCCCATGCTCCGCGTATCACGGCCCTGTTAGGGCGCTTCTCAGGCCCGGGAGTAGCCTCGAGGCCAAGCTCGCTCCTTAGCAGAGCCCGCATATATGAAAGCGACGGGAGATACATGCCGGCGTGTGTCATTTGTCCGGATTGGCGGTATGCAGGATTCGGTTCCAGCGTATAGCCCCCAGCCCGCTCTGCTCTCCGTCGAAACTTATGAGCACAGCCATCGGGGTGCCCACTATGTGATCTTCAGGCACAAAGCCCCAAAAGCGGGAATCGGAGGAGTTGTCTCGGTTGTCACCCATCATCCAGTAGTAGTCGAGCTTGAATGTGTAATACTCCGCCGGCTCCCCGTTGATGTATATCCTGCCCTCCTTCACATCTACCCTGTTGCCCTCGTATGCCTCTATGGCACGGCGGTATACCGGAAGATTCTCCTGCGTGAGATGCAGGGTGACGCCTCGCCTGGGTATCCAGAACTCAGGCATGTCGCGCAAGCTCCATCCCAGCCCCTCTCCCACCGGGAAAATGCCCGTGGTGAGCGGCTGCGTGAGAGCAGAGAGGCGCTGAATCTCTCCGGCCACCTGCGGGAAAGTCCTCACCTTGGCGAGAGACTCGGCAGTGAGAGGCACATTATAGAACTGATAGGGCAACGACGGCTCTGTCTGCGGCCCTACTCCTGCATCGGCCATGGTCACGCCCGCTTCCTGCCACTGCTGCGGGGAAACGGGAGAGTTAACCGGCACTATGTAATTGTGCTGCACATACTTAGGCTCGGCAAGCGGCTTGCCGTTGATATACACTATGTCATCTGCTATACGTATGCGGTCGCCGGGAAGACCCACGGCGCGTTTCACAAAATTCTCCCTTCGGTCGACGGGGCGCACCACCACCTCCCCGAATATGTCGGGATTCTGCGCTATGTAGGCCCTGCCGTCGGGCACACCTTTTTCCTGCTCAAGCAGCTCTACGAGATGATAATAATCAGGCTCCGGCACCTTGAGGGCGACAGTGTCGGCACAGGGCGCATTGAACACGACTATGTCGTATCGCTCCACCTCGCGCAATCCCGGCAGGCGATGATAGTCAAGCTGAATGAGATCGGAGTAACTCTTTGTCCCCACCACGGGCAGCGTGTGCTGGGCCAAAGGGAAGTGGAGGGGGGTCTGAGGCACTCTCGGGCCATAAACGGCCTTGTTGACCCAGAGGAAATCGCCCACAAGCAGAGTCTTTTCAAGACTTGATGAGGGAATCTTGTAGTTCTGTCCTATGAAAGCAAAGACAAAGTAAACAAGCACCAGGGCATAGACTATGGCATCTACCCAGCTCATCAGCATCCGTGTGCCCTTGCTCTTTGAACTTTTCCACCATGTGAGGGGGATGTAAGACGTGATATAGATGTCGAAGAGAAGCGGGAGCACCAGCAGCAGCCATGGATTGCCCATCCATATCACCCACAGTATATATATGAGCGCCACAAGGCCGAAGCGCACCCATCGTGTGGCGCGTATGGCCCGCAGACGATTGATGAAATCATCCTTGGAGAACTTGCTGTGCGAGCCGCGGCCGGCATCCCCGTCCCGGTGTAGATTATCCTGAGTCATTGCTTGAAGTTAAGAATGTGTTTATGAATGTATGCCTAGCACATCCGCCATCGAGTAGACATGTCCGCGCGGAGCCTTGGCAAGCCACTCGGCAGCAAGCACGGCCCCGAGTGCGAAGCCGTCGCGATTTAGAGCCTCATGGCGTAATGTTATTATGTCGGAAGGGCCTTGCCAGGTCACAGTGTGTATGCCCGGCACCTCACCCTCGCGCCTGCACTCTATGGGTATAGCGTCATGAGGCACGGGAGCGTCTACACCGGTTGTATCCATCCACCTGTCATAGCGTGGCGCCTCGGCGCATATCTGGTCGGCTATGGCGATAGCCGTGCCACTGGGATGGTCGAGCTTATGGATATGATGCGTCTCCTCCATGCCCACGCTGTATTCCGCACGCGCTCCGAGCAGACGGGCCAGCAGGCGGGAAGCGGCCATGGTGATGTTCACCCCCGGAGAGAAATTGCTTGAGTGAAGCAGGCTTCCCCCTGCGGCACAGGCATCGCGCATGGCCGACAAAGCTTCCCCGTCGAGCCAGCCCGTGGTGCCACACACCACCGGCACTCCAGCCTCCATGGCGCGGCTCACATTGCTCTGCCCGGCGGCCGGCACAGAAAACTCTATTGCCACATCGGCGCTCCTGAACCCGTCGGATTCAAACAGGTCTTCTCCTCCGAGATCGATCACACACACGATCTCATGACCGCGCTTAAGTGCCTCTTGCTCCACGGCATGACCCATGCGGCCATAGCCTATTATCGCTATCTTCATGTGCGGATAAGCTTATCTGCGTTTTTTCTTTGACTTTGAGCTGCTCTTGGCCTTCGATGCCTTGCCGGCCCTGGCGTTTTTGGCAGGCACCTTCATTTTGTCGCCCGGGCGTATCATGTCGCCCTTCACATTGGGATTGGCCTTGCGGAGAGCATCCACACTCACACCCTGGCGACGTGCTATGCGCTCAAGGCTGTCACCCTCGCGCACAGTGTACTGGGTGTTCTGCGGCTTTTTCTCTTTCTTCTTCTTTGCCTTGGCAGCCTTCTTTGCCTTGGCAGCTGCTGCGGCCTGCTCCTGCTTCTTGGCCTTGGTGCTCTTCTTTGCCGCAGCGGCCGGAGCGGCCGGAGCCTCGGCCTGCGATGCACGGGTGCGTGCCGGAGTGGCTGCCGGAGCGGCCGACTGCGCGGTCGCCGCCTGAGCATCAGTGTATATCACGAGCTGCTGGCCTGTGCGCACAGCATTGCGGCGCAGATTGTTCCACTCTTTTATGTCGGCGGCAGTACATCCGTAAGCCTGTGCTATGGTGCTGATAGTCTCGCCCGAGGCCACTTTGTGGGTCACGCTTCTGCCTCCGCGGGCGGCGGCAGCCGAGGAACGCACTGCGGCCACTTCCTCTCCGGCCCTCTGGTCGGCGGCCGAAGCGGTCGGCTCCACAGGAGTCCCGATTGCGGCCGGAGCAGCTTCGCCAGGTTCAGCTGTCTCCCGGCGGGCATATCTGTCGGCATCATGCGCCAGGATGGCATCCTCGCTCACGATATAGGCATACACTTGCTGAGAGGGAAGAATGAGATAGTAGGGATGATCGGTGGAGGCAGGAATTATGTCGGCGCGGAATTGAGGGTTGAGCACGCGCAGATCCTCTACCGGGATATTCAGCACCTCGCTTATCTGATTGAAATGCAGACGACTTGTCACGGCCACGGTATCGGTCACCAGCGGCTTTGTAGAGAGCACCGGAGAGATGTTGTGGCGGTCATAATAATTCATCACATAATTTGCTGCTATGAACTTTGGGACATATCCGCGTGTCTGCTCCGGCAGGAACTTGTATATGCTCCAGAAATCATGCTTCTTCGGGTCGCCTCCGGCGCGGCGCAAAGCCTTGTTCACAGTGCCGGGGCCGCAGTTATATGCAGCTATGGCAAGATACCAGTCGCCATAAGTGTCATACAGGTCTTTGAGAAGCTGCACCGCCTTCTCCGAAGAGAGATACGGGTCGCGGCGCTCATCCACAAGAGAATTTACCTCCAGCCCCATAGCCTTGGCCGGAGTCACCATAAATTGCCAGAGTCCTGCGGCACCGCTCGTGCTTACGGCATTAGGATCGAGAGCGCTCTCTATGACAGGCACATACTTGAGTTCCTGCGGAAGCCCGGCGGCCTCAAGCGCCTGCTCGAATATGGGCATGTAATAATGACTGAGACCGAGTATGGATGCCACCTGGGCGCGAGACTTTGAGGTGTAATTGAGTATGTAAGTCTTCACGACCGGGTTATAAGGCATGTCGAGCAGGGTGGGAAGAGAGGCCAGACGGGTGCGCAGCTCATCGTCGCTTGCGGGCACATCCTTGGCGCGTGAGTAGCGGTCATCGGAGGTGGTATAATTCTTAAGATACCAGCCTTCCAGCAGCTTCTGGGTGTTCTGCTCAAATGATTCGGGAAATACTATGGCTGAGTCGGTAAGTGACTCCTTTATGTCGAGCACATTGCGTGCTCCGGCACTCTGGGCCGCGGGCAGAGCCATGGCAGCGGCGAGGGCCATGCTTACAACGAGGTGCTTCATATGTTGTGGTCTTAGGTTCATTCTATAATATTAAAAGCGGAAAGCCCACTGCAGTCCCACAGCCGGCAGACGGTTAGTAGAGATGGGGAACATTGCGGGCTGAATATCAAGAGACAGATCGGGCGTTATGTCAAAGTGCGCCATGGTAGCGTCGACATAGGCGTCTACCATGCAGAGCAGATAGAGACCCACCATGCAGATTATGCAGAGGTCGCGGTTGCGGCGATAGTAATTCTTGCGGCTTCTGAGCACGCTTTGCAGCCAGTCGCGGTCAAGATCGCTTTCAAGAGTGGTGGGAGGAAAGAAATTCATGTAAGAATTGGTGGAGGGATCGGCATCCAGCAGATCGCGATAGGCCTGCGAATAATCATTGAGCTGGGTATTGTTCCATGAGGTGGCATAGCCGAGACCCATGTATCCTGCCACTATTATGGGCAGCTTCCAGTATCGGCGGTTGTAGATCTGGCCCAGACCGGGCAGCAGGGCAGATAGCCACACTGCTCTGTCGGGCGATGGATTGAATTGCCTTTTGCCGGCTACAAGAGGCGAATATCCGGCCTCGGCAAAATATTCCAGAGAGGGGTCTACAGAGTCGGTGACTTCGGAATATGCATCGTGCACAGGCACCAGCACTTCCACGTCAAGGAGCGAGTCGGGAGCCTCCTGAGCGCACATAGCGGCGGCTCCGGCCACACACATCATGGCTACGCCTCCTCTCAGGAAGCGCGCGACGCAGGCATGTATGTGGCTAAGTCTTCTCATTGCTTGAGTTTCTCAAAGAGCATTACGAGTTGCTGCAGCTCATCGTCGTTGGAAAAGGAGAGCGTGATCGACCCTCTTCCATCAGTCTTGCGCGCAAACTTGACCGGTGTGGAGAAATAGCGCTGCAGGTCACGGCGGAAGAAATCGTAGTCATGCGATGATGCGGTGGCGGCGGCCTTCTTCCGGCTGATTGCCGGACGCTCTCCCCGCATCTCGGCCTCTTTTATTTCCTTGGCCATCTCCTCCACCCTGCGCACGGAGAGACCTTCGGCCACGATGAGCTCATAGAGACGCAGCTGATTCTTCGGATCATCCACTGTGAGTATGGCCCTTGCATGTCCCATGTCTATGCGACGGTCACGCAGACCGAGCTGCACTTCGGCCGGCAGACGCAGCAGACGCAGATGATTGGCTATCGTGGCGCGGTTCTTGCCTATGCGCTCCGAGAGCCTGTCCTGCGTGAGTTTATACTGGTCTATGAGCTTCTTGAAGGTGAGAGCCACTTCTATGGCATTGAGGTCTTCACGCTGGATATTCTCGATAAGAGCCATCTCCGTGATTTCCATGTCGGTAGCCGTGCGTATATAGGCCGGCACACGCTGCAGTCCGGCCATAGAGGCGGCTCTCCAGCGGCGTTCGCCGGCTATTATCTGGTAGGTACCGTCGGGCATCTTGCGCAGCGACAGGGGTTGGATTATGCCCAGTTCGCGTATGGAGGCGGCGAGCTCATCGAGCGAGTCCTCGGCGAAGAACGTGCGCGGCTGCTCCGGATTGGGAGCTATGAGAGAAATGTCTATGTCATTGATCTGGGATGACCCGGAAGTCTGAATGTCGCCCATGGATATGAGCGAGTCGAGACCGCGGCCCAGGGCATTGCGTTTGACAGCCATGTTCTGCAGCTTGTAAGGTTACTTATCGTTGTTTTTGTCAGCTTTAGTCCTGCGTGAGGTCTTGTTGCGCGCTATCAGCTCCTTGGCGAGCTGACGGTGAGAGATAGCGCCACGGGAATCGGAGTCATAGAGTATCACCGGCAAGCCATGGGAGGGAGCCTCCGAGAGCTTGATATTGCGCGGGATGACTGTGCTGAACACCATCTGGCCGAAGTGTCCTTTAAGCTCCTCATAGATCTGATTGGCCAGGCGCAGACGCGCGTCATACATCGTGAGCAGGAAGCCCTCTATCTCAAGCTGCGGATTGAGGCGGCTCTTTATGATGCGTATGGTGTTGAGCAGCTGCGTTATTCCCTCAAGAGCAAAATACTCGGCCTGCACGGGTATTATCACTGAGTCGGCAGCCGTGAGGGCATTGACGGTAATGAATCCGAGAGAGGGAGAGCAGTCTATGAGGAGAAAGTCGAAATCATCCTTCACCGCATCGAGAGCAGAGCGCAGGACACGTTCGCGAGCGGGCTTGTTGATAAGCTCAAGTTCGGCACCCACAAGATCTATGCGAGAGCTTACAAGGCTGAGACCCTTGATGCATGTGGACTGAAGAGCGGAGGTCATGGGATAGTCATCCACAAGACACTCGTAGATGCTCGCCGGAGCTTCGCGGGGATCGAGGCCGAGGCCCGAAGTGGCATTGGCCTGAGGGTCGGCATCTATCAGCAGCACCCTCTTTCCGGCCTCGGCAAGGCAGGATGCGAGGTTGATGGCCGTAGTGGTCTTGCCCACCCCTCCTTTCTGATTGGCTATTGCAATTATTTTACCCATATGAAGTCTCTGAGTTTCAGACTGCAAAGTAACTAATAATGCGCGAAAATCCAAACGATAAAAGTATTAAATAGTCCTAAAATGTTAATAACATCAGCATCTCACTGATTATAAGGACTATAACTTGTCTTCGCGGGTATCTTCGCCTGCATATATGCTTTCCAGGCGGGCGGCGAAACGCGGCCATGCGAGGGTCGAGGCATAATCCTCATAGGCCTGCCTGCCCATGGAGATGATGGCCGGTGTCTCGGCATCATCTTCAAGCAGGGATATAAGCTTGTCGCTCAAAGCCTTGGAGTCACCGGGAGTAATAAATACAGCATTGCGCCCGTCAGTGAGATACTCGGGCTGGGCTCCCGATGCGGTGCATATCTGCAATCTTCCTCCGGCCATGATCTCTATGTTGGCAAGACCAAATGACTCTTCGGCCACCGAGGGGAGCACCGCCACATGGCAGGAGCTGATCACAGTATCGGTACGGGTCACGTATCCCTTCCAGTCTATGAGATCCATGACGCCGAGATTGGAGGCCAGCCTCTTGAGCGAGTCCACATAATCGGCCTGTCCGGTGCCGCATATACGGGCGCGGGCGCGGCGCCCCCGGAGAGCCGGAAGTGCCTCGATGAGTGTCTCCACTCCCTTCTCGGGGGAGAGACGCCCCAGGAAGAGCACTATGCGCGGCCCCTTCACAGGAGGCGGCGCATATGGCGGCTGCTCTATGAGCAATGAGTTATGAAGAGTGTGGATCCTGGAGAGCGGAAACGGAGGACGCACCCCCTGCCATGTGCTGAGATAGCGGTCGCGGGCCAGAGCGCTCACAAATATCTGCGCGTCGAGACTGCGGTAAATACACCTGGAGAGGATGCTCTTGCTCGCCGGCTTCACGAGATGGCGGGTGAGGACTACCTTTACGTCCTTGCGCCGCGAGAGCCGGCGGGCGAGAAGCGCCGTGAAGGCGTCCTTGTATTTGTGCACATGTATGACTGTGGTCTCCCTGCGGCCTGAGCGAAGCATGGAGGCAAGGCGCATGGGAGAAATCCAGTCGGCATAACCGCGCAGGGGGATATGGCGCGGCCTCACTCCCTCTGCTTCGAAAGGGGCGTCGACCGCTCTCGAGTCGCGGGTGAATGCCAACACGCGCCACCCCCGGGAGCGGAAATGACGACACACGTCGAGCGCATATCGCTCGCCTCCGCCCCAGGTGACTGCCGAGATAAGATGTATGAGCAAAGGCATGGTCAGTACGGCGATCAGTTAGGGGCTGCTCCGAGAAGCACCTGCAGGCTCACGGCATACATGCCGTGGCGCACGGCTATGAGCTTATCCACGAGGTGCCCCTGATAGGTCACCACGGCGCTCTGCACGCCCGGCATGCTTTGTATCTGGCGCTGCACGCCTCCCATCTGCAATGTCTCGGCAAAGAAGTTGATGAGCACATTGCTCACGGCCATGGCCACCGTGCGCGGCACAATGAGCGAGGGCACTGTCTCGGAAAGATCCATGAAGTAGACATTGTCTTTCATTGCGGCGGAGAGCTGCCTGGGGAATGTGAACTCGCGGGTGCAGGCATCGAGGATTATCACATCGGCGCTCTTCACCTTGTTGTAGAGCACGTGGGGGTGTATGGCGGTAGTGTCGAGCATCGGGCCGCAATTGCGCTCGGCCTCAAAGAGCGCAGCTATGTCGTTGTCCATGAGCGTCACACGCGCACCCAGTCCTATCGCGGCCTTTGCCGCGCTCTGCGCTCTCCAGCCCTCGCCTATTATGAGCACTTCACACGGCTCTGTACCGGGCACTCCCGAGAGAAGCACGCCCTTGCCTTCGCCCAGAAACGAGAGTCCCTCCTGAGCGTAGAGAATGGCTGCACGCCCGTCTATCTCATCGAGCACACGGGCTATGGTGTAATGCTTGTTGGCCGAATAGATGTGGTCGAGCGCGAGCAGCGAGATGTTGCGGTCGAGCAGCGAGTGCACGGCCTCGCGGGGGAGATCTTGATCAGAGAGGGTGAAGAGGGAGCAGCCGGTACGCATGAGCGCTATATCTTCGGCCTTGAGCGAACGCACGGAGAGCACCACGTCGCAGCCGAGGGCTGCCGCACGTGAAGTTATTTCCACGCCATTGGAGGCGTAGTCCTCATCGGAATAGGTTATGTCGATGCCTGCGCCGCTCTCCATGAGGACGCGCACACCCATCGAGCCGAGCATGCCGCAGGCTTCCGGGGTGAGAAAGAGACGCGTCTCATCGGAATCCCGATAATTGTTGAGCACACCGAGCGAGAGTCGGCTCTTGCCGGCGGATGTTTCTGTGGCGCATGGCTGCGGAGAGGGGGCGGATGTATCGGTAGTCATAATAGGGTGTGTGGGTTATGTGGATGTGTATTAAGAATCTGGATTATGTGAGCCACTGAGATGTCGATCTGGCTCCTGTCTTCAAGCATGGAACTGTCGAAGGTGATGTGGCTGCGGTCGTAGAACGGGGCACGGGTCTCTGCCACGGAGTCAATGTAGGCATACACTTCTTCATCACTCAGGGAGCGTATATGCGGCCTACGGTCTTTGCGCCGGCAGAGACGTTCATGCAGACGCCGGCGGGAAGCCTTCAGGTGCACCGTGATGCCCCGTGATAGCATATAGTCCATGTTGCCATGAAAGCATGGTGTGCCTCCGCCGCATGCCACTATCACGTCCTGCATCTCCCCTGCTTCTCTGAGTATGGAGGCTTCCAGGCTGCGGAACCGCTCCTCGCCGTAGCGGGAGAAGAAATCGGAGACGGAGCAGAAGAAGCGGGCCTCTATGCTGTGGTCGAGATCGATGAATTGCCGGCCGAGGGCCTGTGCCAGCGCACGCCCCAGTGTGGTCTTTCCGCATCCGGGAAGACCCATGAGAAATATCGGGGGCACATGAGGGCTCTCCATCACTTCCCGGTATTGGATGGTGCCGAAAGCAGACGCTTCATTTCAGCCGGATCGCGCAAGAGAGCCGCCGCCTTCTCCATGGCAGGGTCATCGATTATGTCGCGCATCACCTCGCCCTTCGTGGAGTGATATCTTCCTGCCAGCTCTATGGCCAGGTAGTGGGATATCTGCTTCCTGAAGGTATCGAGATCCCTGTCGAGATCATGCGTGAGCAGGGGCGCAAGAGCATCGAGGGCGGCAGTCGTAGAGTCGTTCATATAGCCTTCCAGCTCGGCAGCCTCACGCAGCTTGGCGAGAATCTGCTCCGACGTCTTGTCATATTTCAGTCTCGCGGGGTCTATCGTAGATTTGAAGTCGTCGTATATCTCATCGGTCACCACGAAGTCGCGGGGAGATGGCATGGAGTCGTGAGTAGCGGCATACCTGGTGCCGTAGTCGTATATCCAGCGGTCGCGTATGAGGCTCATGGTGAGCGGCGAGATTCTGTCCCATTTCACCTCCACGTCGGGCTGGAGTCCGCCCCCATCCTTCACCATACGTCCGGCGCGTGTGGAGAAAGAATTGCATAGGGAGTCGGGAGTGGCGGCCACAGAGCCGTCGGGATTGCGTCGCGAGTAGTCGAGAGCCTGGATGAGACGTCCCGAAGGTATGTAGTATTTTGCCGTGGTAACTTTGAGCATGCCGTCGTAGGGAAGCGGGCGGGTGCTTTGCACCAGACCCTTGCCGAAGGAGCGGGTGCCTATGAGCAGAGCGCGGTCAAGATCCTGCAGCGCACCGGCCGTGATCTCGGAGGCAGATGCCGAAGCGCCGTCAATCAGCACGGTGAGAGGCATGTCGGGCAGGATAGGCTTGCGGGTGGTCTTATACACACGGTCGGCACTCCTGTCGCGCCCTTTCATGCGCAGCACTTCCGTGCCTTTAGGCACGAAGAAGCCCACTATTTCCACGGCACTTTCCACGAGTCCGCCGCCGTTGCCACGCAGATCGAGCACGATGCCTTTCACAGCAGGGTCGGCCTTGAATTCCTCCAGGGCGCGGCGCACCTCCTGCGGAGATTTCTCCATGTATGACGTGAGCTTTATATAGCCGAGGTCTCCCTGCTCCACACCATAGTAGGGCACAGAGGGGAGCTCGAGTTTCTCGCGCGTGAGCGAGAAAGTGAGCACTGAGTCGGGGCCGGCATAGGGTCGCTCCACCGTGACTTGCAGGGAGGTGCCGGGCTGGCCTTTGAGCATGGAGCCCACTCGCTTGTCGCCGGCCCCGCGCACATCGGTCGTGTCAATGCGCACGATGCGGTCGCCGGCGCGCAGCCCGGCGCGTGCAGCAGGCGAGCCTTCGTATGGGCCGTCGATGTAAACGGTGCTGTCCTCACGCATGAGTATGTAGGAACCTATGCCTCCGTACTGGCCTGTAGTCATGGTCTTGAAGCCGGCCTTTTCCTCGCTGGAGTAATACTCCGTGTAGGGGTCGATGGCGGCGAGCATGGCACCTACGGCGGCGTCGAAGGTGCGGTCGACGGGGAGAGTGTCCACATAGTTCTCTGCAAGCTCCCGCACCATGGCATTGAATGTGGTGAGCCTGCGTGTGAGTGCCTGGTCATTGTTTCTCTTTCCTATGGCCGGAAGCGCCATGATCAAGCCGGAGGCAAGCAGAGCGGCTGTGAGGAGCAGAGACTTATTACGTTGTAATTTCTTCATTATATACGGATTAGGAGTGTGGATAGTCCACGGTGTAGTGGAGGCCGCGGCTCTCTTTGCGGGCCATGGCCTGTCGCATGATGAGATAGGCCACATTGATCATGTTGCGCAACTCGCAGAGCTGACGGCTCGGCTTGCTCACCTTGAAGAGTCGCTCGGTCTCCTCGTAGAGAATGTCGAGGCGGCTCCAGGCCCGGCGCAGGCGCAGGTCGGAACGTACTATACCAACGTATGAACCCATGATCTGGTTCACCTCCTTCATGCTTTGGGTGATGAGCACCATCTCCTCGGGGTGGGCCGTGCCTTCATCATTCCATTCGGGCACATCGTAGCGCAGTTCATAGTCGCCTATGTGGCGGCTCGCATGCCGGGCTGCGGCGTCGGCATATACCACGGCCTCTATCAGCGAGTTGGAGGCCAGGCGGTTGCCTCCGTGCAGGCCAGTGCAGGAGCATTCGCCCAGAGCGTAGAGCCGATGTATGGAGCTTTCGCCGCAGAGGTCTACCTTTATTCCGCCGCACAGATAGTGGGCCGCCGGCGCCACGGGTATATAGTCTTTGGTGATGTCTATGCCGAGGCTCAGACATTTTTCATAGATATTCGGGAAATGGCGGCGGGTCTCGGCGGCATCCTTGTGCGTCACGTCGAGATAGACATGGTCGGAGCCGGCCGCTTTCATTTCCGCATCGATGGCACGGGCCACAATGTCGCGGGGAGCGAGAGAGAGACGCGGGTCATACTTGTGCATGAATTCCTCCCCGTGTATGTTGCGCAGCACGGCTCCGTAACCGCGCATGGCCTCGGTTATAAGGAAGTTGGGGCGGTCGCCGGGATGAAACAGGGCCGTGGGGTGGAACTGAATGAACTCCATATCCTCCACCGTGCCCTTGGCGCGATAGGTCATAGCTATGCCGTCGCCGGTAGCCACGCCGGGATTGGTGGTTGTGGTGTAGACATTTCCGCATCCTCCTGTGGCCATTACGGTGACGCGGCTCAGGAAGGTATCGACTTCTCCCGATGCCTCATCGAGCACGTAGGCGCCGTAACAGGTGATGTCGGGCGAGCGGCGTGTGACCGTCTTGCCAAGATGATGCTGCGTGATTATCTCTATGGCGCAGCGATGGTCGAGAATGTCGATGCCCGGGTGGGCCTTCACTTCTTCTATGAGCGAGGTCTGTATCTCGGCGCCCGTGTTGTCGGCATGATGCAGGATGCGGAACTCGCTGTGGCCTCCCTCGCGATGAAGGTCGTAGGATCCGTCGGCGGCACGGTCGAATTTCACTCCATGCTCCACCAGAAATCTTATCTGCCCGGGAGCTTCACGCACCACCATCTCCACAGCCTTGCGATCGGAGAGCTGGTCGCCGGCTATCATTGTGTCCTCTATGTGTTTCTCGAAATTATCGACGGCAAGATTGGTCACACTTGCCACACCTCCTTGGGCTAAAAACGTATTGGCCTCCTCAAGATCGGTCTTGCAGATGATGGCCACGCGGGCCTTGTCGGCCACCTTGAGCGCAAAACTCATGCCGGCTATGCCACTGCCTATCACGAGATAATCATATTCGTATATCATGATTGACTTTGATTGCTAATTAACCCGCAAATGTAGCGATAAAAAACGAGCCAACCAAGACTATGACCCAAAATCATGCAAATATAGAGTCAACAAGGCTACAAAAGTCATGAATTATTTGGAGAAAGGCGGAATTATGATTAATTTTGCGTGTTATGAAGGAGTTTACCGATGATGACATAATCCGCATTGAGCAGGCTGTGGACACGCAGGATGAGGCGCTTGCCCGCACTGAGCTGACCGATCTGCATCCGGCCGACATTGCCGAGCTGTTCCGCACTCTCAATCTCCGTCAGGCCGAGTGGCTATTCTCTCTGCTCCCGGGCAACGAGGTGAAGGCCGATGTGCTCATGGAGCTGGATGAGGATGACCGCCGCAAGCTCATGGAGGGTATGGATCCCGAGCAGATAGGCCATTTCATCGACCTGCTCGACACGGATGATGCCGTCGACCTCATCCAGGAGCTCGACAAGGATGACCGCGAGGAGGTCATATCCCACATAGATGACATGGAGCAGGCCGGCAATATCGTAGATCTCCTGCAATATGACGAGGATACGGCCGGCGGACTTATGGCCACGGAGATGATCGTGGTCAATGAGAACTGGAGCATGCCCCGATGCATCAAGGAGATGCGCACTCAGGCCGAGGAGCTGGATGACATATATAATATATATGTAGTGGATGATGATGAACGCCTCAAGGGAATCCTGCCGCTGAAGAGAATGATCACCGACCCTTCGGTGAGCAAGATAAGGCGGGTGATGGAGGCTGATCCGGTGAGCGTGCGCACCGATACCCCCATAGATGATCTCACGCTCGACTTTGAGAAATATGACCTCGTGGCGATGCCTGTGGTGGACAGCATAGGACGCCTTGTGGGCCAGATCACTGTGGACGACGTGATGGATGAAGTGCGTGAGCAGAATGAGCGCGACTATCAGCTGGCTTCGGGTATATCCTCCGACATAGATGCCGACGACTCCATCCTGCATCAGACGCGCGCCCGCATTCCGTGGCTCCTCATAGGCATTGCCTCGGGCATTGTGGCCTCCCTCATCCTGGGAGGCTTCGAGAGTCAGCTCGCCGCAGTGACGGCTCTCGCTCTCTTCATTCCCATAATAGGGGGCACCGGCGGCAATGTGGGCGTGCAGGCTTCGGCCATTGTCGTGCAGGGCCTTGCCAACGGATCGCTCGACATCAAGGAATTCGGACGCCAGATGGGCAAGGAGGTGTGCATAGGTCTGCTCAACGCCACGATCATGGCGGCCGTGATATTCATATATAATCTCATAATGCTGCCCGGGGATTTTGCTGTGACCATATCGGTGGCCGTGAGTCTCTTCATAGTGGTCATGTTTGCCACTCTGCTCGGCACTGTGGTGCCGCTCACTCTTGAGAAGATACATATCAATCCGGCTCTCGCCACAGGGCCTTTCATCCAGATAAGCAATGACATAGTGGGCCTTATAATCTATGTAAACGTGGCCACGGCCTTCCTGAAAATATTCGGAGGAGCGTGAGGATTAACCTTATTTAACCCTCTTGTGCGCACAGCATGCACACCTGCTGCGTTAACTTTGCAGACACATAATCACAACGTACATAACTCAGATACCACATATGGCTAAGAAATCGAAAGCAATCGAGACGGGGCGCATCAACGAACCCGCAGAAAAACTCAAGGCTCTCTCCCGGGCCATGGAGAACATACACAAGGACTTCGGCGACGGATCCATCATGAAGCTCGGAGATGACGCCGTGGAGGATGTGGAGGTGATTTCCTCCGGCTCCATAGGCCTGGACATGGCTCTCGGCGTGGGGGGCTATCCCCGTGGCCGCATCATCGAGATATATGGCCCAGAGTCTTCAGGCAAGACCACTCTTGCCATCCATGCCATAGCGGAGGCCCAGAAGCAGGGTGGCGTGGCGGCGATAATCGACGCCGAGCATGCCTTCGACAGGTTCTATGCCGAGAATCTCGGCGTGGACACCAACAATCTCTGGATCTCTCAGCCCGACAACGGCGAGCAGGCACTCGCCATTGCGGAGCAACTCATCAACTCAGGAGCCGTAGACATTCTTGTGGTGGACTCTGTGGCCGCTCTCACACCCAAGGCCGAGATCGAGGGTGAGATGGGCGACAAGAATGTGGGTCTCCACGCACGTCTCATGAGCCAGGCCATGCGCAAGCTCACCGGCGCTATCTCCCGCACGCGCACCACCTGCATCTTCATCAATCAACTGCGCGACAAGATAGGCGTGATGTTTGGCAATCCCGAGGTGACCACCGGCGGCAATGCGCTGAAATTCTATGCATCCATACGCCTTGACATACGCCCCACAGCCATGATCAAGGAAGATGACGAGACCGTGGGCCGCACCGTTAAGGTGAAGGTGGTGAAGAATAAGGTGGCCCCTCCGTTCCGCCGCACGGAATTCGACATAATGTTTGGCGAAGGAATAAGCAAGCCGGGCGAGATACTCACCCTGGGCGTAGACCTCGGCCTCATCAAGAAGAGCGGCTCCTGGTTCAGCTACGACGGCTCCAAGCTTGCCCAAGGCAAAGAGCAGGCCCGCAAGGCCATAGCCGACAACCCCGAACTCATGGAAGAGCTTACGGCCAGGATACGCGAGGCTCTCAAGGGTGCCGGAGGCCGGGATATAATGGCCGGAAAGACAGTCGACGCCCCGGAGCCCGAAACCGAAGTGAAGGATGAGGCCGATCCTTATGCAGCCGATCCTGACCTGGACTTCGATGTAGAATGAATCCCCACCGGGGAGGACGCCAGGTCCTCTACGTAATAAACATAACAACCGATGAAGCCTCCCGCCTCACTCTGCACGACGGAGTGAGGCGGGAGGCTTCAGATCATTTAGAGGGTATATGTCAAAGAATCACTTTGACAGTCTTCGCCCCTTTGCGCATGATGTAGATACCCGGAGCGGCGGGACGGGAGGAGAGCCTCATGCCGTCGATAGTGAAGTATTCCTCGGGAGCATCGGGATCTATCACTATTTCATCGATGCCGGCTGCCGCACGTGCTATATCCTCGATATTCTGATGGCTGTCGATCCATTCGGCATTCTTGCTGATCATTTGCATCACATAGGCGTATTTGTCAGTGGGCGCATGATAGAGCTGAGTGGATTTCAGCTCTCCTTTCCATCGCTCGTTGTTTGCCTCGAAAGCGGGGCCGAGATCTTTTGAGAAGTCGAATAGGTAGGTGGCCAGCTTGTCCATGTTTTCGGGTGTATAGAATTCCTTCCATATGCGTCGGAACGTATCGCCGAACAGAGTGTACTGCATGATGCGGGGCATCCACTTGAATCTGTGGCCTTCAACAGCATACTTAGAGAATGGCAGATAATTGTCTTTAGGCATCCAGTACATCGAGCAGTCCCACATTGGGCCGAAAGTCCATTTGGCATCGGGGGTCTTGTCCTTGTGCATATAAAAAGAGCCTGAATATCCGTCGAAGTCTTGAAGCACCTCGCGCACTATGCTATACATGGCGAGCGTGTTGACATCCAATTTCTCAGCCCAGCGGGGATCATCGATGGGTGAGGAATGGACGCGGTCGTTGAGGTCTCTGAGCTCGGGATAGAGCCAGTCCTTCTGTTCCTGCGAGAGTTCTTCGGGAGCCTTGTATGTGAAGAGAATATTGCCTCCTCCGGGAGTCTCCTTGAAGGCATACTGATACTCGTCGTTATTGTCTATCTCGATGAGCCATCCGTACGGAATGACGGAGGGATCGGTCTCTCCGTCCTCCTGCTCAAACATATTAAGGCGGTTCTCATCAATCTTTATGGTCTCCTGGATAAAGTAGACCCCCTCATAGCTGCCGTTGAGCACAAGCTCCACGGGCACCATGTGAGGTGCCCATCCCATGCCGAGCATGCGGCTCATCTCGAATCCGGCCAGACATGTCTCCCATACATTGCCGTCGGCAAAACAATGAGCCATCAGAGCGTAATGCTTGCTCTTGGGAAGACCGAAAAGACTCTGCTTCTTGTCGAACTTAAGCTTGTAGGGCTTCTTGGGCTGCAGCCATGTGGAGTTGCCGCGACCGCGTATGGTGAGTGTTATGGGTTCCTGAGCCGAGCCTTCGGCTGCATAGTCGGAGCCCATGGGATCCATATAATAGCCGGCAGGTATGGGGTTGACCTTGTCCACGATAGGAGCGGCGTCCTGAGTGTTGATATACACCACGGGCAGAGTGCCGGTTACCATATCTGCGGGCCAGGCGTTCTCCGATATATTCTTGCGATCGCTCCGGCAGACCTGAGTATTATAGCTATCAGGCGCAATTTGGTCTTCGGATGCGGGCGCATTCTGCGAGCTGTCGGATGTAATGGTCGGTTCGTAAACAATATTATCAATCGCAGCACTTGTCCCTGCAAATGCGGGAATACTTACGGCAAGCGATATGGCAATAGACAAGAATTTGTATTTCATGCGTCTATGCATTAATTAATAAAATGAAACTTAGAGTGCGTTTGAATTTAAACCGTATTAACAATTAAAGAGAATGGGAGTAAAAACTTCAA
>CAJTTA010000032.1 GCA_910579305.1 uncultured Muribaculaceae bacterium | reverse complement strand
GTGTCAGCCCTAATTTTTCAATCGCTCAAAAAAAGTTTAGCGGACAGTAATATAATAATTTATAGGTTAGGGTATGCAAAGGTAATATAATATTGCTTAATAAACAAATTTTGCCCGCTTTTTGTTGGAGAAAAGCGGGCAAACATATGCGTTTAAAGAATTATTCCTGCGGTCCGTACCAGGAGGAATACATGAGATAATTGCGGGCGATCTTCTGATTCATTTCCTTGGCTTTCTCCGGCTCAACCATCTTTATGAACTTTGCCGGAGCGCCGGCCCACATCTCGTGAGGCCCTATCTTGGTGCGGCTCAACACTACGGAGCCGGCGGCCACGAGGGCCCCTTCGCCCACTTCGGCGTCATCCATCACTATGGAACCCATGCCGATGAGAGCCAGGTCACGTATTTTCGCGCCGTGGATGACGACGTTGTGACCTATCGATACATCGTTGCCCACTTCTATGGTGCTCTTCTGATAAAGAGTGTGCAGCACGGAGCCGTCCTGGATGTTCACTCGGTCGCCGATGCGGATGGAGTTGACGTCTCCACGCAGCACAGTGCTGAACCATATGCTGCAGTCACGGCCTATCTTGACATCTCCAACCACCACTGCGTTGGCGGCGAGAAATGTGCCTTCTCCTATCTCGGGAGAAAAGCCTCTTACTTCTTGTATTATAGCCATAGATATGAGAGTTTTAGCGGGTGAGCGGACGAGTCTTCTCTTCCATCCATGCGGCCTGTGCGGGAGTGAGCAGCGGCGTGAGACGCTCGCGCACCATGGCGTGATAGTCGTTGACCCAGGCTATTTCCTCATCGGTCATTATGGAGGTCTCGAAGAGGCGCAGGTCGAAGGGGAAGAGTGTGGCGACACGGAACTTGAGGAACTGGCCGAACTCCGTGGTCATGGTGGGCACAGTCTCTATTATGTTCTCGCAGCGTATGCCGTAGCGGCCTTCGAAGTAGAGGCCCGGCTCATCGGATGTGATCATGCTCGGCTCAAGAGGCGTGGGCACATAGTTGAGGCGTATGCTCTGCGGCCCTTCGTGGCAGTTGATGAAGAATCCCACTCCATGGCCTGTGCCATGGTAATAAGCCTTGCCTTCGGCCCATAGGAACTGGCGTGCGAGGGCATCGAGCTGATGGCCGGTGGTGCCTGCGGGGAAGATGGCGCGGGCCAGAGCTATGTGCCCTTTCATGACCAAGGTGAAGTCGTGTATCATCTCGGGAGAGGGGGTGCCGAGAGCTATGGTGCGGGTGATGTCGGTGGTGCCGCAGGTGTACTGTCCGCCGCTGTCCACGAGCAGCAGGCCGTCGCCCTGCACGGCCACATCGCTCTCCTCCGTAGCCTCATAGTGCACGATCGCTCCGTGAGCGTTCCAGCCCACGATGGCGGCAAATGACTCATCCACGCAGTCGGGGTCTTTCAGGCGTTCCTCGCGCAGAGTGCGGGTGAGCCCCAGCTCGGTAAGCTTTCCGGAGGGAGCCTCTTTCTCCACCATCATGAAGAAGCGGGTAAGGGCCACGCCGTCCTTCTCCATGGCGCGGTCAAGGCTGCGGAGCATCTGTTCGTTCTTCACGCTCTTGAGCTTGGCAATGCCGGCGCCGCCGAAGACGGGGGTGCATCCCAGGCGGTCATACATGGTGCGCGACGTCTTGGCCGGGTCAATGAGCAGACGGGTCTCCTTGGGCAGAGCCGCCACGAAGTCGAACACGCTTTCGTAAGGACGTACCTCCAGGTTGTACTTGGCCAGGTGGGCGCTCACTTCGGGCGTGAGCTTGTCGGAGTCGACAAAGAGCACGCGCGAAGAGTCGCTCAGGAATAGATAGCTCACATACATCGGGGAGAAGAGTATGTCGCCGGCCGTGCGCACATTCGTGGCCCATGCTATGTCGTCGAGGCTGGAGAGCATCACCGCATTGGCCAGCTCGGCCTTGACCTGCATGAGGATGCGTGCGATCTTGGAGTCGACGCTCTCTCCCACGATGGCCTCATCGTGCACGAAGAGCTTGTTCTTGGGAGTGGAAGGGCGTTCGGGATTGATTATGTCGAAGGGGAAGAAATCGGTGCGCAGTTTTATCCCATTGTCTTCAAGTTCCTGCTGGAGATTTTGAGCCTGGCTTATGGAGAATGTGGTGCCGTCGATAGCCACGATGGCGCCTGCGGGAGTGTGCTCGGTCACCCAGTCCACGATATTCACCGCCTCAGGCCCGTCTTCGGCCATCATTTCAAAGCCTGTGCCCCGGAGCTGCTCCGTAGCCTGTATGAAATAGCGGGAGTCAGTCCAGCAGAGAGCCTTTTCGGGAGTCACTACGGCTGTGCCGTTGGTGCCGTTGGCACTCCAGAAACCGGTGAGCCATTCGCGGTCTCTCCAGTGGGCGGGCGGATTTTCGCTTTGGTGAGGATCGGTGCCTGAGACTATCACAGTGTTGATACCCTCCTTGGCCATCTCGGCGCGCAAGGCGGCGAGATATTCAGTCTGTATCTTCTTCATGGTGTTGTTATAAAGAGTTAGATTGGTTTTTCAGATTATTCCGGGCGCATGCCGGCGTCAAGGCGTTGTCTCACCACCTCGTAGAGCATTACCCCGGCGGCCACCGACACGTTGAGCGAGCCTATCGCGCCCAGGATGGGGATGGAGGCAAGGTGGTCGCAGGCCCTGAGCACATCGGGCGAAAGACCTGTGTCCTCGGCTCCCATGACTATTGCGACAGGGCCGGTGCATGGCATGGCGGTGTAGCTTTCGGCAGCCTTTTCGCTGGCTCCTATCACGGTCACTCCGCTCTCCTGAAGATAGCCGATGGCTTCCTTGAGCGTGCGCACGCGGCACACGGGGAGGTGCATGAGCGCTCCGGCGGATGTCTTCATGGCATCGGCTCCCGGGGTGGCGTTTCCTCTTTCGGGAATGATCACCGCGTCGGCGCCGGCGCATTCGGCCGTGCGGCATATGGCGCCGAAATTGCGCACGTCGGTCACTCCGTCAAGCAGAATGAAGAAGGGCATGGCCCCTTCCTCGTAGAGAGAGGGCACAAGTTGCTCGAGAGAATGATATGGCACTGCCGAGAGCAGGGCTATCGCGCCCTGATGATTCTTCATCGTGATGCGGTTGAGTTTCTCGAGGGGCACCCGCTGCGAGGGGATGTCATATTCTTTCATTTTCTGGAGCAGGAGCCGGGAGAGATCGCCTCCTGCCAGGTCTTTGCGCAGGAGCACCTTATCGATGTCGCGTCCGGCCTCTATGGCTTCGATGATGGCCCGCAGGCCGAAGATATATTCGTTCTTATTGATCATGAGTCTTGTCGCTTGGGTTATATTAGGGGTGGGAGGAGAGTCAATGTCTGTCATGAGTCTTGTTCAAGAAGTGCGCGCGCATTGAGCCTGGCCGCCTCTGTGGTGCCGTCGCCTGACAGCATGGCGGCGATCTCCTCTTCTCGGCCGGCGTCAGAGAGCAGACGCATGTGGGTGTGTGTGGCGCAGTCGGTGTCGGTTTTGTATACTTTAAACTGCTCTGTGCCCTTGGCGGCCACCTGAGGCAGATGGGTGATGGCGATGACTTGCAGGGATTGCGACATGTCGCGCATGAGTGAGCCCATGCGGTGGGCTATGTCGCCGCTCACTCCGGTGTCGACCTCGTCGAAGATAATGGTGGGGAGGGCCATGCGCTGGGCCATGAGAGCCTTGAGACACAGCACCAGGCGTGAATTCTCACCTCCCGACGCCACTTCCTGGACGGGACGCAGATCCTGATTCTTATTGAAGGCCACGAGAAGAGCGGGAGTGTCGGCCCCCGAGGCTGTGAGCTTGCCGGCTGTCACGGTGGAGAGGAGGCGCAGGTGAGGCATGCCGAGCGGGCGGGCCATGGCAGTGAGGCGTGCTGTGATTTCTTCGGCGCTCCGGCGGCGTGATTCCGTGAGGTCGGCGGCGGCCTGCTTGAGCTTCACACCCATGAGGTGGAGCTCTTGCTCAAGCGCATCGGTGTCGGCATCATCGCCTGAGATGGCCGCGTATTCATGTTCAAGCGACTCTTGAAGAGCAATGAGTTCCGCCTCGGAGCTTACCTTGAACCGGCGTTGGGCTTCGTATAGCCTGTCGAGGCGCGCTTCAGTCTTCTCCAGCGCGGAGGGATCCGCTTCCACGCGGTCAAGACATTCCTCAAGGGTGGAGGCTATGTCGGCTATGTCTATGCGGGCGCTTTCCAGGCGAGCCTGAATGTCGGTATCGGCATTCAGCAGGGAGAAGTCGACCTGTCGCAGCCGTGAGAGCGCGCCTCCGAGTGAATCGAGGGTGCCTGAGTCGGAGCCCGATAAAAGCGAGATGGCTTCACTGAGATTCTCGCTTATGGCCGATGAGTCGGCAAGGAGCTGACGGCGTGCCTCAAGAGCGGCCTGCTCTCCGGCCACGGGCTTGAGGCGGCGCAGATGATCAAGGCGGAAGGCGATGAATTCCTCATTCTCTCGGGCCTGCGCTCTTGTCTCCTTGATAGTCCTGATGCGCGCGCGCAGGTTGCGGTAAGATATATAGAGATTCCGGTAGCTGCTCCTGAGTGCTGAATTGTCGGCATAGGAATCGAGCATGTCAAGCTGGCAGGAGGGGTCGGCTATGAGTCTGTTGGCATGCTGGGAGTGGATGTCGATCACGCATGAGGCCACACGGCTCATTACCGACAGGCTTACCGGGGTGTCATTAACAAATGCACGGCTTCTCCCGGATGTGGATATTTCGCGCCGCAGAATCATTTCTCCCTGCTGGCAGGGTTCCACGTCAAGTTCTATGAGCAGCTCGGCTATGGCCGGATATGCCGCAGTGTCGAAGATTCCCTCCACGACGGTTTTTGTCGGGGTTGCCGAGGCGCGGCGTGTGTCGGCCCTGTTGCCGAGCAGCAGCGACAAGGCTCCGAGCATGATAGACTTTCCGGCGCCGGTCTCACCTGTTATGGTGGTGAAGCCTGCCTTGAAGTCTACATCGAGGGTGTCGATGAGAGCGTAGCTGGATATGTGGAGATGCTTGAGCATAGAGGGGGGAGAGAAGGCTATCGTTGTTCGGGATTCTTGATTTTGTCAAGGCGGTCGGTGTCGGTGGGATAGATGGGCGACAATATGTCGAACACCAGCTGTCGTTCCGAGTCGGAAGCCTTGGAGTAGATGTTCACGAGTTCGTCGAGCTTAGTGTCTCGGAAGATGGAGAGGGCCACGCTCATGGGATTGGCCTGGTGGATGGCAGTGAGCTTCTTTAGTTCCTCGGTGATTGCGGCGCGCCCTTTGTCGGGAGCCGTCACCATTTCATCAAGACCGCGGCGGTGGTAATTGTAGAGCATTTCACGCATGCCGGCCATGTTGGCATCGGTGTAAGCCGAGAGCACGGCCGAGCGGTTCTTGTTGTCTTCGAAGGCACGCCATCCTACTTCGCCACTGCTCTGGGCCATCTGCACGATGGATGCCAGACGATCGAAATATGGCTGTCCCCCCTTTGGCGAGAAGCTGTCGAAGTCGAGGGCGAGAAACAGGTTGGCATAGAAGTTGAGCAGTGCGGTGAGATTGCTCTCCCAGGTGCTCTCGTTGTATATGAGCTGGTCGCCTCTGGCATAGGTGAACTCCACCTTGGAGTCCTTGAAATTGAAGAGAGGAGTGGTGTAGGTGCTGTTATACACCGGGCGTATCAGCTGCAATTGCAGGTCGCCCGATATTTTGTCATCTTCAACCTTGCTCACGGTGAGGAAGATGCGGCACTCTATCTTTTCATTGGCAGCAAATTGGGCGTTAGTCCATTTGCGCGTGTTGATATATTCGGCCATGGCCGCCTGCAGGTCTTCGAAGAGGCTCTTGTCGGTGCCTTCGATCTTCGAGGTGTTTACCTCCACGGTGCAGTTGAGCTCCTGCGCCTTGACGGGGCACAGTGGTATGAGCAGGAATAGCAATAGCAGTTTAAGTGTAAGTTTCATAGCGTGAAGTCGATGATGTCGGCGGCCACGAGCGTTTTGCTTTTGGCCGGAAATGATTTTTCCTCCCCGGTGGCTGCAATGACTGTCACTTTATTGGTATCCTTGCCGAATCCGGCCAAAGGATCGCGCAGAGAGTTGAGCACGATAAAGTCGAGATTCTTGCGGCGCAGCTTGGACAGGGCGTTGGCATGCTCGTTGTCGGTCTCAAGAGCGAAGCCTATCAGTTTCTGTTCCGGAGTCTTGATCGCGCCGAGAGAGGCAGCGATGTCAGGATTAGGCACCAGGCGGAGAGTGATTTCTCCGGTAGTCTCCCGCTTTATTTTGCTGTCGGAGCATACGGCCGGGGCATAATCGGCCACTGCTGCACACATTATGGCTGCATCCATGCCGGGAAATTCCCGCAGGCATGCGGCGTGCATCTCTGCGGCAGATGTGACCTCTATGCGGCGTATGTCGCCGTCAGGAACGGGCAATGACACCGGGCCTGACACGAGGCAGACCTCGGCGCCTCGGGCTGCGCACTCGCCGGCAAGGGCATATCCCATCTTGCCTGAGGAGTAGTTGCCTATGAAACGCACCGGGTCGATGTTTTCGTGTGTGGGCCCGGCCGTGACAAGTATTTTTTTCCCTTTCAGAGATGCGCTTGCGTCCATCCATGCTTCTATGACCTTTACGATTTCTTCCGGCTCCTCCATGCGTCCCTTGCCGGTAAGCCCGGAGGCGAGATAGCCCTCGGCCGGCTCTATGAGGGTCACGCCGTCGGCCCGGAGAGTGTCGAGGTTGCGGGCAGTGGATGGGTGACGGTACATGTCGAGATCCATGGCCGGTGCGGCAAAGACCTTGGCCTTGGCCGAGAGATAGGTGGTGACCAGCATATTGTCGGCCACCCCCGTGGCCATTTTGGCCAGCGTGCATGCAGTGGCCGGCGCTATCACCATCGCGTCGGCCCAGAGGCCCAGATCCACGTGGGAGTTCCATTGGCCGGTGTTGGCTGTGAAGAACTCGCTTATCACGGGTTTGCCGCTGAGTGAAGAGAGCGTGACGGGAGTTATGAATTCCTTGCCGGCAGGCGTAATGACCACCTGCACCTCCGCACCGGCCTTGCGGAGCAGGCGGAGCAGATGCACGCTCTTGTAGGCGGCAATGCCGCCGCTTATGCCCAGAATAATATGTTTGCCCTTAAGCATTGCCTCGGTTTTTCTTTACTTTTACGAAGATTGACGTGAGCACATCCTTGGTGTCCTTGGGGAAATCACCCTGCATCATCCAGTTGTAGTATCCCGGCTCATGACGCAATACATCGGCCACTTTTCTGCCACGGTATTTTCCGAAGTTGAAGATAGCGTCGCCGTTCTGGTCTCGGCTGAAGCGTCCGGCGAGATCGATATTTCCCCCTTGTATGGAAAAACGGGCGAGCACCGACATGTCATTGCAGAATTCCTCGCTCTCAGGATAATGGTCGAGCTGTGCTTTGAGCACCTCGTAGGTGGCAATGGTATCTGCCAGGGCAGAGTGAGCGTTCTCCAGATCTTTGCCGCAATAGAATTTATATGCGGCCGACAGGGTGCGCTGCTCAAGACGGTGGTAGATGGTCTGAACGTCAATGAGGTTGCGTCCTGCAAGCGAGAAGTCCATGCCTACGCGTGCGAATTCGGCCATGAGCAGCGGAATGTCAAATTTATTGCTGTTGAAGCCGGCTATGTCGCATCCGTCGAAGGCTTTCATGAGTGATTCCGCCACATCGGCAAAAGTGGGAGCGTCTTTCACATCCTCATCCATGATGTGATGTACGGCCGATGCGCTCTCGGGGATGTGCATTTCCGGGTTGAGCCGTTGGCTCCATGTGGTCTCGTTGCCGTCGGGATATACTTTCACGCAGGATATTTCCACAATGCGGTCGCAGTGAATGTTGACTCCTGTGGTTTCAAGGTCAAAGAATATGACCGGGCGAGAGAGATTGAGATTCATATGAAAAAAGGGAGTAAGAATGATTAATAGTCCATGACCTGCATTGGCATGAGAAGCATGAGGACATCCTCGCCTTCAAGCTGCACGAGGGGCACGAAAATGCCGGGTCGGGCCGGGTCGGAGAGGCGTATCACTACGGTGTCGGACTGCAGATTGTTGAGCACCTCGATCATGTATACGGCATTGAATCCGATTGTCATGACGTTGCCCTGGTAGTCGCATTCCAGCCGCTCTTCGGCCGAGGTGGAATAATCGAGATCCTGGGCGCCGAGCAGCACCTCTCCCTGGCGGATGTTGAGACGAACCAGCGATGAGGCTGCGTTGGCGAAGAGGGAGACTCGGCGCATGGCTGTAAGGAGGCTTATGCGGTCGATGGTCAGCTCAAAGGGGTTGTTGTCGGGTATGACGCGGTTGTAGTTGGGATATTTGCCCTTTATGAAGCGGCAGGATAGCTTGAATTCCCCTATGGTGAACGTTGCGCTCTGCGCATCCATCTCTATGGCTACGTCGCCATCTTCTTTCCCTATGAGCGCGCGGAGTATGGCGGCGGGCTTGGGCGGGAGAATGAAGCCGGCAGTGAGGCCAGGGTTGCATTCGGTGTTGGTGTATCTCACGAGCTTATGCGTGTCGGAGGCCACGAATGTTATGCCGGGCAGGGCCTCGCTCTCGCCCTCGCGCGGGCATATATCCCAGTATACGCCGGTCATTATGGGGCGGATAGCATCGGTGCCTACGGCGAAAAGAGTGTTCTCCAGGCCTTTGCGCACCACGGAGGCCGGTATGGTGAAGCTCTGTTTCTCCTCCGCGCTGTCATCCTTGAGCGGGAACTCATTGCCGTCTATGCCCATGAAGTTGAAGTGGCCGTTGAGGAAGCGGATATCCACCTCTTTGGTCTGGTCATTGATTTCAAATGTGATGGGCTGTGCCGGCACTTCTTTCAGCACGTCGAGCAGCCGTTTGGCATTGATGGCGATAGGGCCTTCGCCCTCGGAGTCGAAGACCTGGGCAGTGGCCGTCATGGTGTTCTCTGAGTCGGAACCGGTGATGGTGAGTGTGTCGCCTTGCAGGATGAGCAGGAAGTTGTCGAGTATTGAGAGCGCGTTTTTGCTGTTGATCACTTTGCTCACGGCGGTGAGCTGCGACTGAAGCGCCTTGCTGGAAACGTTAAACTTCATATATGTGTAGTTATTTATTTATTGCGTATAAATAAGCGTGGCATATACACTGCAGCCATATGCACACAATTAACTTTCAAAGTTAGCAAAAAATCCTCATCCCGCCGCAAGTCAAGCTAAAAAAACGGTCGCGGAATCCTTCTCCCTCGTGGAGACAAGGATTCCGCGGCCTTAGAGGGTGTTTTAATTTCAAACACTCTTTTAATGTGTCAGTGAAGCCGGAAGGTTTTTATTCGGCTGTCTGCTCTTCTGCTGTTTCTTCCTTAGGAGCGGTAAAGGTGGTGATGCCGGCCTGGAGCAGGAGATTATACCAGGTGAAGAACTTGCGTATGTCGCCATCATATACGCGGTCACGGTCGAAGTCTGGCAATACTTTGGCAAATTCCTCACGCAGAGTCCCCTCTTTCTGCATGGCCTTGACATCCACCTGATTGCCGTCATATACTTTTTTAGCATTTTCGAATATCTCGGGCAGCGGCACGTCATCGCCGGAGGTGTACATGGATATATCGCCGAGGCTCACGATTTTATCGCGGCTGTGTGCCGGGAAGCGCTTGTGGCTGATTATGTCTTCCACGAGGAGCATGTTTCTGCCGTTGGAGATTATTTTGAAAAGACCGGGCTTGCCGGTGATGGATAAGATGGTCTTAAGCATTGTTATTGTGATTTATAAGAGTGTGCAATAAGTTGTCGATACGGGGAAGGAGAGGGGTCATGCCATCGTTGAGGATGATGTGAAGGCGTGAGCTGTCGAGATTGTCAAACTCTCCCTGCTGTGCGCTGATGCGACAAGAGATCTGCTCTTCCGAGAGATTGCTGCGGGCGGCTGCACGCGCTGTGCGGAGCTCCGGCGGGGCGGATACAAGCCATATCTCATCGACCATATTGTCAAGTCCGGATGAATGCAATATGGCACTCTCGATTATGGCCACGGGGGCGCGCATCTGATCGATCCATGCTTCGATGTCGGTTCTTACGGCCTTGTGCACCAGAGTATTGACTTCTCGGCGCAGAACGGGGTCATTGAATATTACGGAAGCTAGAAGAGGCCTGTTGACCGATCCGTCGGGCATTATGGCTTCCTTCCCGGCAAGATGGCGGAGGGCAGAGCGTATCTCGCCAGAGATCTCCATGATGCGCCTGGCCCTGCTGTCGCAGTCATATAGGGGGATGCCCCGCAGGGCGCATACTCTGCACACCACGCTCTTGCCGGCTCCGATACCTCCGGTGACGCCTATTACGATAGGCCTATTTGGCTGGCACATGGCGTATTATGGTGAATTCCACACTGTCGGTTGTCAGAGTGGCACCGGTCACACCTTGAGGCACACCGCTTATTTTTATGGGCATGCGCTGGGCGGAGGGTGATGTTATGCTGCGATAATCGGCTGTTACGTTGAATGCCGCCGGAGATACATTTCCGCGGCTCATGGGCACGAGATAATTTATCTCTGTCTTGTCGGGGAAAAGAATCAGCGACTGTCCGGTCGGTACGTTGATCTGCCTTATGCTCACGAGCGCGCGACGGTTTTCAAGCGGCTCTATCGGCACAGTGACCTTTACCGACGACGGCTCCATCCTCACTCCCTTGATGCTTTTCAGCTGCACGTTGACGGTGAACGAGTCGGAGACGTCGCGTCGCTCTATGGGCATTGTGGATACATAGGAGAGGGTGTCGATAATTTCCTTGACAGCGAAGACTTTGACCTGTCTTGTGGAGCTGCGCAGATTGTGGCTTACCACTTTGCCGAGAGCGGGAGAGATGTCTGCGTTGATTCTCACGGGAACGTACTTGCCGGGTACCGTGGTGTAGGGCACAGAAATGGAGTCGTCTGAAATTATGCTGAGGGTGGCCCCCTTGCCGAATATGGCCCGGATGTGGGTGAGCATAGCCTTGGGCGAGACTGAGAATTTACCGTCGGAGGCAAATTCCTTGAAGTCGAGCCTTATTTCAGAGTCATGCAGCAGAAGCAGGCGCAGCAGGTGACTGCCGCGGTCGCGCACATTGACATGAATCACTTTAGGCGGATCGGTGATGAGAGTGACAGAGTCGGGCATGCCGGCTATTTTCACCCTCACGTCGAAATCTGTCTGGGCGTCTTCATTAAGGGTAAGTATGCACCAAAACACAGCGGCCACCAGCACGAACCCTGCGTAGACGCAGAGGTCGTGTATGCGGCCGGGGGCGCGCATCGCCCTGAAGAAAGAATTATGCCTGAAAATGCTCATCGGCAGGGCCTGTGCCGCAAGTGCTTATTTCTTGGCCTGGTCGGCGGGATCGGGAGCGGCGTAGACTGAAGTCTTTTCGATCTTGATGTTCACGCCCTCGGCGATGGTGATGATGAAGGTTGTCTCTTTCACTTCCTTGATGCGGCCGTATATTCCGCCCGCGGTCACGACTGCGTCGCCTTTCTGCATGGCTTCGCGAGCCTTCTTGATTTCTTTCTGCTTTTTGTTTTGCGGGCGTATCATGAAGAAATAGAAGATGGCGATCATTGCTACGATCATGAGGATGCCGGTGTAGTCACCTCCTGCGCTTGCAGCGGCGAGAATAATAGAGTTGAGCATATGTATTGTGCTGTTAAAGAGTTATTCTTAGAATGTTGATTTATTTGAGAAGAGTGCCTTCGGCATGCATGCGGTTGACCAGAGCGCCGAGAAGACCGTTGATGAAGAATCCGCTCTTGGATGTACTGTAGGCTTTGGCAATCTCAATATATTCGTTGATTGACACATTGACCGGAATCTTCGGGAATGTGATGATCTCGGCGAGAGCCGTGATGCATATCACCACATCCATGAATGCGAGTCGGTCGGTGTCCCAGGAATCTTTGTTGAGCACAGAGTCCACCATGACGCGGTATTCCTCTTTGCCTTTCACTGCGGCAATGAAGAGGTCGCGGCCGAAGTGGGCGTCTTCGCTGTCTTTATACATGGGCAGCACCGGTTCCGGATCGTGTTCGGCGAAGCGTCGCACGGTCTTGAGCACGAAAGTGCCTATTATGTCGATGTCATCGTTCCAGAACACCGACTTGTCTTCCATGGCCTCGGCAAGCTCCTCGGAGGGGAGAAGGATATACTTGAGCATTCGGCGCCAGAATTCGCAGTCGCCTGCGAAGTCGGTGGCGGAGGCTTCCATGTAGTTGCGGTATTCCTGCGATTGTGTCACTTCCTTCAGGAGGGTGTTGAGGAGCAGAGGATTATTGGCTATCCATGATAGCTTTCCCTGTTCCAGCACTTCATGAATCTGCGGGTCGGCTTCAAGAGCTTTCACGAATTCATTATCCACGAAACGCATGTTGGGATTGAGATCATGGTCGGTCACTACATATTTGTTGCGTGCCGCCTCCAGGTTGCGTGCCTGAAGCTCGGTGAGCTCTATGGGGAGTATGAGCAGACGCATGTATAGCTCACGTGCCATGTCGAGACTATGGCGCAGTGTGCGCAGGGCATCGTCAATGTGGCTCTGGGAGGATGAGAAGTTGCTGAAGGTCTCCTCCATGAGATTCCGCATGATGTCCATTGCGCGCAGTGAATAGCCCGGCAGCGCCTCGATGCAGGCATTGAGAGCGTGATTTGCGATGATTACATGGCCAAACAGTTCGCGCCACAGCTTCAGGTCGCCGGCCATATCCACCGAGCCTTCCTTGAGGTAAGCGCGGCAGGCGGCAGATTCCTTGACCTCGGCTGCAAGCTCCGAAACGATGGACTCGGATAGCAGGCTGGATCTCTCTACACGGTTCTTGGCAAGCACGGAGCGTATCTTCTCATCGGCTCTGAGGGCGCGTATGAAGCGATTGTCGGCAAGAGGCTGCTGGCCGCCGCGCTTGTGCACGTCATCGGCTATGAGGGTCATGAGCGCGAGCATGTCAAGATACAGCGCATAGGCCATGCGTGTAGCCTTGGTGGGTGGCGTGGGTTGTGATTCAATCGAAAATTCCTTCTCGGTGAGCAGATAAGAGTAGAGCATCTGCACTACTTTGATTCTTATCAAGACGCGATTAATCATATCTCTATATGTGGAGCTTCTTAATATATGGTGAGGCACCGGGATACGGCGCTATTTCGTTGCAAAGGTAATAAAAAATCCCAAGAATTACAACTTGTAGGTTTTGCTGTCAGTGTCATTGGTGTCAGCGTCCGTTCTTGTAGGTGGAGGCAACTTCGTAGATGCGTGTGAAAATTTCACGATCTTCATCGGTGAGTGTGATTCCGCGGCGTCCCATGGCTCTGGCTGCTATGTCGAAGAATTTACGCAGATCCACATTGCGGAATCCTGCCATGGGGCTGCCTTCGCTGAAGCTGGGTATGAAAGGCCGGGGGAATCCGGCTCCATGTATGTTGCAGCCCACACCCACTACCGTGGCCGTGTTGAAGGAGCAGTTGATGGCGGCCTTGGAGTGGTCGGCCATCATCAGTCCGCAGAACTGCAGACCGGTGCGCATGAATGAGCGGCGGGGATAGTTCCAGAGGCGTATTAGTGAATAGTCATTCTTGAGATTTGAGGCATTAGTGCCGGCGCCGATATTGCACCAGTGCCCTATCACGGCATTTCCGAGGTATCCGTCGTGGGCCTTGTTGGAGTATCCGAACATCACTACATTGTTTAGTTCGCCTCCCACCTTGCAGTACGGGCCGAGAGTAGTGCCCGGATATATCTTGGCTCCCATGTTGACCTGGGCATTGTGGCACAGGGCAACGGGGCCGCGCACGCATGAGCCTTCAAGGATCTTGGCTCCCGCACCTATATATATAGGGCCTTCGGTGACGTTGAGTATGGCCCCCTCGACGCTTGCACCCTCTTCGATGAAGAGAGCAGGCTCTCCTCCCGGCAGAGTCTCAGGGCCTATGATGGTGTTGGAGTGGGAGAGTGGTCGGCTTTGTCTGCCGGCTATGATGCGCCGGTAGTCTTCTCTTATGGCCGAGGCGTTGTTAAGGAATAAGTCGTAGAGAAAATGGAGTGCCAAGCAATCGCCGTCGAATTGCTTTTTCACCGGGGTGAGTGACTCTGTGGTGATGGCTCTGAACTCATCGGCGCTTCCGCGGAATGCCACGTATTCGCCATCTTTCAGAGTGAGAGCCTCTCCCGGCTGCAGTTCTGCGATGCTCCGGGCAAGGGCGGGGGTGGGAACGCAATTGGCGGCTACGAAGAAAGTATCCTTTTCGAAGTGAGGGAGGAATTTTCTTTGCAGATATGCTGCGGTGTGCACGCTGTAACTTCCCGGAAGCATGTCTTGCCACTTCTCGCTTATGGTGGTGATGCCGAGCCGGAAGTCGCTCACAGGACGTGTGAAGGAGAGCGGTAGCATATCGGAGTGCACTGCATCCGAATCATAGAGGATGATATTTCGCATCTGTGTGAATGTTTTAGGATTGCGCAAGAGCGCTGATACCGACTGCAAATATAAGGCCTTTTTTACAGTCTCTAACATATTTAGCGTTTTTTAACACATGTTGCAGGCTCGTTCATTGTGTTTATTTTTAATTTTGTATCAATGAAATTATCATTATCTAATCTGCGGCTTGAGTCGTGGTTCGTTTTGCTGTCAATGGTCACAGGTTGTCTCGTGCTCTCTCTTTGTGTGCAGCCTTTGGTGGATGACTGGATTTATATGGTGGGTTCCGGCAGAACTTTTGAAGAGTTCTGGAGTTGTGCGGGAGCCCCGGTAGAGAATCTTGCCGACGCTTTGCGGAGTTGTCGTGACCATTACGTTCATTCCAACGGCCGGTTGACGGATAAGCTCCTCATCCTGTTTCTCACAATGTTGCCGGCATTTGTGGGGCGACTCTTCGCTGCTTCCATGTTCGGAGTGGGGCTTTATGCGTTGCTGCGTCTCGCGGGAGGGAAAATGGTGATGCGCTCGCCAGGTTTCACGGCAATTGCCATGCTTTTGGTATTATTATTGCCGCCATGGGATAATTACCTGATTTCTATGGCTTGTGAATTTAATTATATCGTTCCTCTCGGTCTTTGTCTTCCTGTATTGCTCTGGATGCTGGAATCGCCGCCGCTGAGGTGGTGGATGTGTGTCGTGGCCATGCTTGGAGGGTGGATGCATGAGAGTTTCAGTCTTTCGATATGTGCAGGCATCTGTGTGCTCCTTGTGGCAGACGGGTTCAGGTGGAAGCGCACGCAATGGATGATTGCAGGATTCTTCATAGCCGGCACGCTGGTGCTGATGCTTGCCCCCGGCACATTTGTGAGGATTCATGATGCGCCCACGTCATGTGTCTATCCCGGATGGGTCGTGCATTCGCTGCTTACGATGCCGTCGGTAGTCGTGTTGGTCGTAATGACAGCGATAATGCTTATTATGGGCTGGGATAGGAAAATGCATAGGCGCAGGTTGTGTGTGTTGGCCGTGTGTGCTGTGGTGGGTGTGGCCATAGGGCTTGCGACATTGCAAAAGGGGCGGGCCTACTGGTTCAGCGACTTTATGATAGTGGCATGTGTAATGATTATGTTGCGCTCCGTATGCCCGTCGGTGGAGAAGCCCCATAGACTTTTCGGCGCAATGGTAGGAGTCTTGATATGCGGATGGTATGCGTGGCTCTCCGTGACTCAATATGCTTATGCTAAGGAGGCGGAAGTGCTTTCCGAGGCATTGAGGGAAGATCCGGGGACTGCTGTAATATGGGCCGATGTCAGCAATGTGCATGATGAGAATCCCTGGCAGTTGCGCATGACCTATACTCCGCTGAATGAGCATTTTTATACGCTTGTGTCGATGAACTTCCGTTATGCGCGAAGGTCGTTGGCGGGACAGACGGTGGTCTTGCCTGCTCGCTTGCGCGGCAGGCACTATACGGAGTGGGATACACTGCCAGGAAGAGTTGGGGCGTATGGCTCCTTTCCGGTGTATTATGTGCCGTCTCTTGCATCGGCCGACGCCTCTAAGCCCTGGTGCGGGAATTTTGTATTCTCGATGGATAGGAGTCCGCTTTCCCCATATAATATGCACTATAAGCTCAGAAAAATACACAGCGTGAAGGTTCCGTTTGTCCCTGCAGTGTTTCGCATCCCCTCCTCGCGTCTGCGTCCCGGGGAGATTGCCGCCTTCAGGGATCTGCGCACAGGCGAACTTCCCGACACGCTGTATTTTATATACATGGAGCAACTTCCGCGCACTCTGCGCAATTGCCCTCTTGACTCCCTGATGTAAAAAAAATAATGCAAGTATTGCGTAATTCATTAATTATTAGTAACTTTGCATCGCTTTTAGGGTATAAACACAAGCTATCGCTTCTAATCGACTGATGGTCAGTAGATTGGGTGCGCTGTATAGTGCGTGGATGAAGCTTTGAGAGCCGCTGACTTAAGACGTATATATTTAATCCATAAATTTAAAAGACAAAGAATGCCTACGATTCAACAACTTGTAAGAAAAGGACGTGTAGCTCTGAAGGATAAGAGCAAAAGCCCTGCTCTTGATTCATGCCCCCAGCGCCGCGGCGTGTGCGTGCGTGTCTACACCACCACTCCCAAGAAGCCTAACTCGGCTATGCGTAAGGTGGCTCGTGTGCGTCTCACTAACGGTAAGGAGGTTAACTCCTATATCCCCGGTGAGGGTCACAATCTTCAGGAACACAGCATCGTGATGGTGCGCGGTGGTCGTGTGAAAGACCTTCCCGGTGTGCGTTATCACATCGTGCGCGGTACTCTCGATACTGCCGGTGTGAACGGCCGCACACAGCGTCGTTCCAAATACGGAGCAAAGCGTCCTAAGGCCGCCAAGAAGTAATCTGAAAAACTTATACTTCAACTTACACACAATTTTCTAACTAAGTTTTTTGATTTATCGGATCGCTATCGGTTGAGTAATCTCTGCATGCGAGCAGTGATGAAGATTTTAACAGCAGCCAAAATCAAAATAAACGCTACACTTTAAGATGAGAAAAGCTAAGCCTAAAAAGAGAGTGATTCTGCCCGATCCCGTATTCGGTGACGTGCGTGTGACCAAGTTTGTCAACCATCTCATGTATGACGGCAAGAAGAGCACTGCTTATACTATATTCTATAACGCTCTCGAGACCGTGAAGGCCAAGATGCCCAACGAGGAGAAGTCAGCCCTCGAAATCTGGAAAAAAGCTCTTGAGAATATCACTCCCCAGGTGGAGGTGAAGAGCCGCCGTGTGGGTGGCGCCACCTTCCAGGTGCCTACTGAGATCCGTGCTGACCGCAAGGAGTCGATCTCAATGAAGAATCTGATTATTTTCGCACGCAAGCGCGGCGGCAAGACTATGGCCGACAAGCTCGCTGCCGAAATCGTGGATGCCTTCAATGATCAGGGTGGCGCATTCAAGCGCAAGGAAGATATGCACCGTATGGCCGAAGCCAACCGTGCTTTCGCTCACTTCCGCTTCTGATACCCGTCAGACTCTTATTCATCACATCAGTATCTCTGAAAAATGGCAAAAAACGACGATCTCACACTTACGAGAAATATCGGCATCATGGCTCACATCGATGCCGGCAAAACCACTACCTCCGAGCGTATCCTCTTCTACACCGGTCTTACACATAAAATAGGTGAGGTGCATGACGGCGCCGCTACCATGGACTGGATGGAGCAGGAGCAGGAGCGTGGTATAACAATTACTTCTGCCGCTACTACCACTTTCTGGAATTACAACGGTAAAAAGTATAAAATCAACCTTATTGACACTCCGGGGCACGTGGACTTCACCGTAGAGGTGGAGCGCTCTCTGCGTGTGCTCGACGGCGCTGTGGCTGCTTTCTGTGCAGTGGGCGGTGTGGAGCCTCAGAGTGAGACTGTATGGCGTCAGGCCGAGAAGTACAACGTGCCCCGTATAGGTTATGTCAACAAGATGGACCGCTCAGGCGCCAACTTCTTTGAGGTGGTGCGCCAGGTGCGCGAGGTGCTCGGCGCTACTCCCCTTCCCATTCAGATCCCTATCGGTGCTGAAGAGACTTTCAAGGGCGTGGTCGATCTCGTGACCATGAAGGCTATCTTCTGGCACGATGAGACCATGGGCGCTGAATACTCCGTAGAGGACATCCCTGCCAATCTCCAGGAAGAGGCAGAGGAATGGCGCGACAAGATGCTTGAGACTCTTGCCGAGCATGATGACGCCCTCATGGAGAAATACTTCGACGACCCCTCCACAATTACAGTCGATGAGGTCAAGGCTGCAATACGCAAGGCCACTCTTTCAATGGCCATCAACCCCATGATCTGCGGCTCTTCATTCAAGAACAAGGGCGTGCAGACTCTGCTCGATGCTGTCTGCGCTTACTTGCCTTCTCCCGAGGATAACCCCGCAGTGGAGGGCACTGCAGTGGATGATCCCGACCAGATCATTACCCGCAAGCCGCTTCCCGAGGAGCCGATGTGCGCCCTTGCGTTCAAGATCGCTACCGACCCCTATGTAGGCCGTCTCTGCTTCTTCCGTGTTTACTCCGGTGAGATCGAGGCCGGTTCCTACTGCCTCAACTCCCGCTCAGGCAAGAAGGAGCGTATCTCGCGTCTTTTCCAGATGCATTCCAACAAGCAGAACCCCAAGGAGAAGATCGGTTGTGGTGATATCGGCGCAGGCGTAGGCTTCAAGGATATCCGCACCGGCGACACTCTGTGCTCGGAAGATGCACCCATCGTGCTCGAGAGCATGGAATTCCCCGATCCCGTGATCGGTATAGCCGTAGAGCCTAAGACCCAGAAGGATCTTGACAAGCTCGGCGTGGGCCTTCAGAAGCTTGCTGAAGAGGATCCCACATTCCGCGTAGAGACCAATGAGGAGACCGGACAGACCGTTATCTCCGGTATGGGCGAGCTTCACCTCGACATCATCATTGACCGTCTGAAGCGCGAGTTTAAGGTGGAATGTAATCAGGGCCGTCCTCAGGTTACTTACAAGGAGGCTATCACACAGCCCGTAGAGCTTCGTGAAGTCTTCAAGAAGCAGACCGGTGGCCGCGGTAAGTTTGCCGATATCATCGTGCGCGTGGAACCTGCCGACGAGGAATTCGAGGGCAGCCTCCAGTTTATCGATGAGGTCAAAGGCGGTAACGTGCCCAAGGAATACATCCCCTCAGTGCAGAAGGGCTTCCAGACAGCCATGAAGAATGGTGTGCTTGCCGGTTATCCCGTAGAGCGCCTGAAAGTTACGTTGCTTGACGGTTCGTTCCACCCCGTTGACTCCGATCAGCTCTCATTTGAGCTCTGTGCTATCCAGGCCTTCAAGAAGGCAAGTGAAAAGGCGGGCCCCGTCCTCATGGAGCCCATCATGAAGATCGAGGTTGTGACTCCCGAAGAAAGCATGGGTGATGTGATAGGCGACCTTAACAAGCGCCGTGGCCAGGTAGAGGGCATGGAGACAAGCCGCTCCGGCGCGCGCATTGTGAAGGCTCTCGCTCCTCTTGCCGAGATGTTCGGTTACGTTACAGCGCTGCGCACCATCACTTCAGGTCGTGCCACCAGTACAATGTCATTCTCACACTATTCAGAGGTAAGCTCCTCTATCGCCAAGAATGTACTCACTGAGTGCCAGGGCCGCGTAGACCTCCTCAAGTAAAAAATACAACACTACAATATGAGCCAGAAAATCAGAATCAAACTCAAATCTTACGACCATAACCTGGTCGACAAGAGCGCCGAGAAGATCGTGAAGACTGTGAAGGCTACCGATGCCGTAGTGAGCGGCCCCATACCCCTCCCTACCTATAAGCGCATCTTCACTGTCAATCGCTCCACATTTGTCAACAAGAAGAGCCGTGAGCAGTTCCAGCTCAGCTCCTATCAGCGTCTCATCGACATCTACAGCTCCACAGCCAAGACCGTAGACGCTCTCATGAAGCTTGAGCTCCCCAGCGGTGTGGACGTAAGCATCAAGGTGTAATAATCACTGAAGAGGAAGGCCCGGCTTCCGGGTGCTTCCTCCTCAGCTTAAATTAGAGAAAATCCTAAGATAATCAAGTAAATAACCAGTAGAAATGCCAGGATTAATTGGAAAGAAAATCGGAATGACATCCGTATTCAGTGCCGACGGCAAGAATGTGCCGTGCACTGTTATCGAAGTAGGTCCTTGTGTGGTTACTCAGATCAAGACTGTAGAGACCGATGGCTACGAGGCTGTGCAGATAGGCTTCCAGGAGAAGAAAGAAAAGCACACCACCCGCCCCGAGGCCGGTCACTTCAAGAAGGCAGGAGTAGCCCCTCAGCGCCACTTGGCTGAGTTCAATTCTTATGCCACTGTGCCCGCTCTGGGCAGCACCCTTACTGTCGACATTTTCGAAGAAGGCAACTTTGTCGATGTTGTAGGCACAAGCAAGGGCAAAGGCTTCCAGGGCGTAGTGAAGCGCCACGGTTTCGGCGGCGTGGGTCAGAGCACTCACGGCCAGCACAACCGTCTCCGCGCTCCCGGTTCTATCGGTGCCTGCTCCTATCCTGCGAAGGTGTTCAAGGGCATGCGCATGGCCGGCCATATGGGCAATGAGCGTGTAACAGTGCAGAATCTCCAGGTAATCAAGATCCTGCCCGAGCACAACTTATTAATGGTGAAGGGTTCTATCCCCGGTCACAAAGGTTCAATCGTTTTAGTTGAGAAGTAATGGAAGTAGCAGTATTCAACCTCAAGGGAGAGGACACCGGTCGTAAAGTAGTCCTCAACGACGAAATATTTGCTGTTGACCGTCAGGCTGACGGCAACCCAGCACACGTGGTATATCTCGACATAAAGCAGTATCTTGCCAACCAGCGCCAGGGAACCCACAAAAGCAAGGAGCGCAGCGAAGTGAGCGGATCAACCCGCAAGCTCGGCCGCCAGAAGGGCGGCGGCGGTGCACGCCGCGGTGACATCAATTCACCGGTTCTCGTAGGTGGCGGCCGCGTCTTCGGCCCCCGTCCCCGCGACTATCGCTTCAAGCTCAACAAGAAGGTGAAGCAGCTCGCACGTCGCCTCGCTCTCACTTCGAAGGCTGAGGAAGGACGCATCGTAGTAGTGGAGAATATAGCCTGGGAAGCTCCCAAGACTAAGAATTACACTGCTATGGCAAAGGCTTTCAATCTCGATGGCAAGAAAGTGCTCCTCGTGCTTCCTGAGAGCAATACCAACACTCTGCTCTCAACTCGCAATGTGCCCGGAGTGTTCGTAAAGCAGGCTATCGACCTGAACGCCTACTCTGTGCTCAATAATGACACCATCCTCCTCACAGAAGGCAGTGTCGACATCGTTAACCAACTTTAATAGGAGACAACACGCAATATGGACATCCAGATCAAACCCATAGTGACTGAAGCCGCCACGGCCGACAGCGAGAAGCTTAATTGCTATACCTTCGCCGTGTCTCCATCTGCCAACAAGTATCAGATCAAAGACCTGATCGAGAAAATGTATGGCGTGAAAGTGGTGAAAGTCAATACAGCCAACTATGCCGGCAAGCGCAAGCAGCGCTACACAAAGGGTGGCCTCATCAAGGGCGCTACCGCTGCCTTCAAGAAGGCTTACGTAACTGTGGCCGAAGGCCAGACAATCGACTATTATAGCAATATATAATACACACAATGGCAGTAAGAAAATTCAAACCCGTCACTCCGGGTCAAAGACACAAAGTTATAGGTGTGTTCAAAGGAACCATCACTGCTACCACACCTGAGAAATCCCTGACCGTCGGCAAGCGTTCCACCGGCGGCCGCAACGCTGCCGGCCACCTCACCAACCGCTATCGCGGCGGTGGCCACAAGCGCAAGCTCCGCTTGATCGACTTCAAGCGTGCGAAGGACGGCGTGATCGCTACGGTGAAGAGCATTGAGTATGATCCCAATCGCTCCGCCCGCATCGCCCTCCTCTATTATACCGATGGTGAAAAGGCATACATGATCGCCCCCAATGGCCTTGAAGTGGGTCAGAAGGTAGTGAGTGGTGCCGATGCCGCTCCCGAAGTGGGCAACTGCCTGCCTCTGGCTAACATCCCCGTAGGTACTCTTATCCACTGCATAGAGCTTCGTCCCGGCCAGGGCGCCTCAATGGCTCGTTCTGCCGGCACTTTTGCCCAGCTCACTTCTCGTGAAGGTGACTATGCTATAATCAAGCTTCCCTCAGGCGAGACCCGCAAGGTGCTCCTCTCCTGCAAGGCTACTGTGGGCGTCGTAGGTAACTCCGACCATGCCCTCGAACAGAGCGGTAAGGCCGGCCGCAGCCGTTGGCTCGGTCGCCGTCCCCACAACCGTGGTGTAGTTATGAACCCTGTGGATCACCCCATGGGTGGTGGTGAAGGCCGTCAGAGCGGTGGCCATCCCCGCAGCCGCACCGGTCTCTACGCCAAGGGCCTGAAGACTCGCGCTCCGAAGAAGCATTCTTCGAAGTATATTATTGAGAGAAGGAAAAAGTAAACACGATTAAAGCAAGACAACACCTATGAGTCGTTCGTTAAAAAAAGGTCCCTTTATCTCCGTCAAGCTCGAAAAGAAAGTAGCAGCCATGGAGGAATCCGGCAAGAAGCAGGTGATCAAAACATGGAGCCGTGCCTCTATGATCTCTCCTGACTTCGTAGGCCACACCTTCGCTGTGCATAACGGCAATAAGTTTATCCCCGTTTATGTCACTGAGAACATGGTAGGCCATAAGCTCGGCGAGTTTGCCCCCACCCGCAACTTCCGCGGCCACGCCGGCAACAAAAAGAAATAAAGGCCCGAACATCACCTAAACAAGAAAAAAGCAGATTAATATAAAATGGGTAAAAGAAAGAAAGAATCAGCCGAAGTGCTGAAGGAGGCCCGCAAGAGCCAATACTTCGCCAAGCTTCGCAATGTGCCCACTTCTCCTCGTAAGATGCGCCTCGTGGCCGACATGGTGCGCGGCGTGGAGGTCTACAAGGCTCTCGGTCTCCTCAAGTTCTCCAACAAGGAGGCTGCCCGTCGTGTGGAAAAACTCCTCCGTTCCGCTATAGCAAACTGGGAGCAGAAGAATGAGCGCAAGGCCGATGCCGGTGAACTCTACATATCAACAATCTTCGTAGACTGTGCACCTATGCTCAAGCGTCTGCGTCCGGCCCCCCAGGGCCGCGGCTACCGCATCCGCAAGCGCTCCAACCACGTGACTATCTATGTTGACTCAATCGATAACAAAGCTTAACTACACTCAAGATGGGACAGAAAGTTAATCCGATCAGCAACCGCCTCGGCGTGATCCGTGGCTGGGACTCCAACTGGTACGGCGGCAAAAAGTATGGCGAGACTCTTCTCGAGGACTCCAGAATCCGCAAGTACCTCGCTACCCGTCTTGCCAAGGCAAGCGTGTCACGTGTAATCATTGAGCGCACTCTCAAGATGGTCACCGTCACTATCTGCACTTCTCGCCCCGGCCTCATCATAGGCAAGGGTGGCCAGGATGTGGACAACCTCAAGAAGGAGCTTGTAAAGCTCACCGGCAAGGACGTGCAGGTGAATGTGCACGAAATCCGTCGTCCCGAGCTCGACGCAGAGCTCGTGGCTGCCAACATTGCCCGCCAGATTGAGAACAAGGTGGCTTATCGCCGTGCGGTGAAGATGGCCGTGCAGAGCTCCATGCGCATGGGTGCCGAGGGCATCAAGGTGCAGGTGAGTGGTCGTCTCAACGGCGCTGAAATCGCTCGCTCCGAAATGTTTAAGGAAGGCCGCACTCCTCTCCATACTCTGCGTGCCGACATTGACTACGCTCTTGTGGAAGCCATCACAAAGGTAGGTGTGCTCGGAATCAAGGTGTGGATATGCCGTGGCGAGGTCTATGGCAAGCGCGATCTCACCCCCCAGTTCTCCGCAGCCGACAACAAGGGCCCGCGCAACGACCGTGGCTTCGGCGACCGTCGCGAGCGTCGCGGCTCATTCCGCAACCGTCGCGGAGGCAATAACCGTTAAACCCCTTAAAGAGCTACATATAAATTATGCTTCAGCCTAAAAAGACAAAATTCCGCCGCTCTCAAAAGGGGCGCATGAAGGGAGAAGCCCAGCGTGGCAATCAGCTCGCTTTCGGCTCTTTCGGCATCAAGACTCTTGAGTCAAAGTGGATTACCGGCCGCCAGATCGAGGCTGCCCGTATCGCAGTGACCCGCTATATGCAGCGTCAGGGTCAGATCTGGATTCGTATCTTCCCCGACAAGCCTATCACCAAGAAGCCTGCAGAGGTCCGCATGGGTAAGGGTAAAGGTAATCCCGAAGGATTCGTGGCGCCTGTGACTCCCGGACGCATCATCATCGAGGTAGAGGGCGTGAGCTACGACATCGCCAAGGAGGCTCTGCGTCTTGCAGCCCAGAAGCTCCCGGTGATCACTAAATTTGTAGTGCGTCGCGACTACGATCCCTCACAGAACGTGTAATACTTCTATTCCGGCCCCCGGCTTGCGGGGCATGAGCCATGGCGGCGGGGGGCCGGATAAAAGATACGTTACAGCAAGACTACTCCCACAATTTATCAATAACAATGAAAAAGGAAGAAATCAAGGAATTAAGCATTAAGGAACTCCGCGACCGCATCGCAGTCGCCGAGAAGGCTTATCGTGAATTGAAAGTAACGCACGCGATATCTCCCATCGACAAT
>CAJTTA010000031.1 GCA_910579305.1 uncultured Muribaculaceae bacterium | reverse complement strand
TCAGTTAGCGGCTTAGCCAAGGCTGAACAACCTCAAATTTTACCGAATCATTGAAGCTGTAAATCAATGTGAATTTCTGTACGGCATATTTTTAGGTAAGATCCGGCGGCGTCTCAGGCGCATAGCCCGACATGATACACCGACACATAGCCGAGTTTTACCTAAAAATATGCCTGTAAATGCTAAGTTATATTTGTCTTTCAGCTTCATTAATATCAACATACCGATTTATTATCCAAAATCTCCTTAAATTTCATTGCTATGAACTTACGTCTCTTTTTGAGCACAACAATATTGGCTGCCACACCCGGACTGTTTCCTGCCCTGGCTCTTGAGCCTTCGCAATTCTGCGATCCGGTGGAATCTGCCCCGAAGTCTATAAAAGAAATGACACCAATGCCCGATGGCGAGAGCTATCTCTGCATCGGTACAGAAGGAAAAACTATTGACCGCTACAGCTATAAGACCGGCAAGAAACTCGACACAATATTTGATGTGGATGCCGTGAAAGGCGACGTAAGAATCAGCGAATTCGACGGCTTCGAAGTGAGCGACAATGGCAAGATGCTGCTGCTTTGGAATGACATGCAGGGCATCTACCGATATTCATTTAATGCCCAGTATTTTGTCTACGACATAGCACGCGGCACCATGAAGCGCCTCTCCTCTGGCGAGTCTCAGAGAGGCGCCGTAATAAGCCACGACGGAACCATGGTGGCTTACACCAAAGGGGGCAACATATATATAAAGAATCTTGATTTCGACTCTGAGCGACAGGTCACAGACAACGGCGCTTACGGCAAGATTCTCTATGGTGTGCCCGACTGGGGATACGAAGAAGAATTCGGAATAATTAACACCATACGCTGGGCGCCTGACGACTCAACTCTTGCCTTCATCTCATTTGATGAAAGCAATGTGCCCTCCTATCACTTCGACATATTCTCCAGCTATTGCAATCCACAACCTGAGTATGACCTCTACCCCGGCGAATACAGCTACAAATATCCTTTGGCCGGCGATAACAACTCCGTAGTGAGGGTAAACGTCTATAACATAGACAGCCGCATCACCAAAACAATGGATCTCCCTATAGGCGACAAGGATTACGTGCCCTCCATGGAATATGGCGGCGCGGCCGATCGCCTTATGGTCATGATACTCAACCGCGACCAAAATGATCTCCGCCTGTATGCTGTAAATCCGGGATCAACCGTAGGCAAACTCATCCTCACGGAAAAGAGCGACGCGTGGCTAAGCCCCTCAGCCTATCAGATGGTGGATTATCGCAAGGATGCCTTCGTGATAGGCAGCGACCGCTCCGGCTGGAGACACCTCTATGAATATGACTATTCAGGCAATATGCGCAGGCAGCTCACCTCGGGAGAGTATTATGTCACTGAATATTACGGCTATAATCCTTCTACCCGAGAGCATTTCTTCCAGACAACCCAAAACGGCCCTACTGAACGAAACATAGCATGCAGCTCAGGCTCAGCCGTCAAGATGCTTCACCCGGAAAAAGGCTGGGAAAGCGGAAGCTTCAGCAAGAACATGCAATACTATGTGCGCACCTATAGCAATGCCGTAACCCCCCCGGCCTACTCTTTGCATTCCCTTAAAGGCAAAATCTCTGACCTGGAAACAAATCAGGAATATGCCGCAAAGTACAGTGCGGCGCCACGAATGGAATTCATCACTATACCCAATGCAGAGGGTACCCCCATGAATGCCTATGTCATAAAGCCGGCCGACTTCTCCTCTGAAAAGAAATACCCTGTGATGCTATATCAATATAACGGGCCGGAAAGCCAGGAAGTAAAAAACCGCTGGTCGATGGGTGGACTCTATTACATAGCTTCACAAGGATATATAGTGGTATGCGCTGACGGGCGCGGCACCGGATATAGGGGGCGTGCCTGGAGCGATGTAGTATATAAGAACCTTGGCCATTATGAGACCGCCGACCAGATTGCAGCAGGAAAATGGGCGGCATCACAATCCTGGGCCGATTCCTCAAGAATCGCATGTTTCGGCTGGAGCTACGGAGGATATATGACCCTGATGGAGCTTACCGCACCCGGGACTCCCTTCAAGGCAGGCGTATCAATGGCCCCTGTCACTGACTGGCGCTTCTACGACTCCATCTACACCGAAAGATACATGCTGACGCCGCAGCAAAACAATGAAGGCTACGACAGCGCCTCGGCTCTACTCCGCACTCAAAATCTCAAGGTGCCTTTGCTCATAATGAGCGGAAGCGCCGATGATAATGTCCATATTTATAACACATATAAATATACCTCCAAACTCACCTCCGAAGGAACCCTATGCGACATGATGGTGTGGACGGGATTTGACCACTCCCTGCGCCCATGCAACGCACGTACCATGCTTTACAGCAAGGTCGTAGACTTTCTTGACACTCGCCTTTCCTCTAAATAAAGGCATGGAGCAAAGCGGATGCATACACCTTCGTGACATGAAATCCTCCGAGGAAATACTTGGCATCGCCGATTAACAGCTATAATGATTTAAAAATATGTATAAAGTAAACAGCAGACAGATCTACCTACTGTGGCGCAACTTCGCCCTATCGACTCTTGTGTTTGTGGGCATGGTACTGTTCACCAAGTTCATGCCGCCCATATTCGCGCCCGTCATCTCCACGGCGAGCTGTGTGATACTTTATGCCATGATGTATCACAACAAGTATTCCACTACCGAGACCTGCATTGTAGTTCCCTATACTGTGTTTCACATAATATTGAACTACACCATAATACTGATATTGCTCAACCTGCTTAACATATGGTGTATCCTTCCATTGCCGAGCGTGCTCATCTTCTTCGAAGGGCACTTCATTTCAGGGCTGATCTTTGCCCCGGTAGCAGTAGTTACATCAGCTGTAATATACCTTCGCCGGCATAAGCTTAGCATATGCCGCGAATGTCAGCTTCATAACAGCCCGTCAGTGGAGAGAGGCCGCACCGGCATAATATTCTCTCATGAGAGCGAGATACAGATCAGAAACATCTTCTTTTTCTTTCTGGCTCTCTCAATCATATTCTGGACGTATTATCTGCTGAGATTCAGCGATGTCAGCATCACGGCCAGAGATTCATTCGTATTCACATGGGTGACCCTTATTCTGCTCCTGTGCGATGTAATGTTCTTCGGTATGCGATATTACAACCTGTATCTCGATCTTAAAGAACATGATGAGCTGGTATCTCCTGCGGATATTGAAAACTACACTACCCGCACCTACCTGCGATTCTACGTGATAAGCGGCGACAGCATCTACCTCACCCGTAAGAACAACGACGACTTCAGAGACAACGACAATACCTCTATTTTCGACACACCATTTGTAATACGCCGCATTGTCAACGGTATTTCCGAACCCGAAATAAGAAAAATCATAGAAAAATCCACAGGCATCCCCGGGGGTGGGCTCAAATTCTTCTATGGCCGGAAGGTAGCGGATGTAGGTAATCATCGTATATTCCGATATTTCTATTTTCTGCCCGGAGAGCCCAAAGATTATCCGGCTCTTTCCAAGAAAGGTGAATGGATGAGCAGCGAGAAATTCAAGACTATATACAACACTCACCCCTTAAGCATGAGCACCTCGCTGCTTACCGACATGAGCCGGCTCGCCACAATACTCGTGACAAGCAAGACATACGATGAAAATGGAGATAGACGAAACAAGCTCATGCTATATCGCCCTTCCTTTAACTTTGAGGAGATAAAGCACTGTGGCCTCGATTTTCAGAATGAACTGTGGATAAGGGTGAGCATGCATAACAGTGACCAACGCTTCTTCCGCCTCAGGCGATGGATACATCAGGGATTCGGAAAGCAGAAGAAATCCCCATTCAACAACACCAGGGTCTGAACAATTATGTCTCAACTTCCACTAATAGCTATAATAGGTCCCACGGCTTCCGGCAAAACCAGGCGAGCCGTGGGGCTTGCTCTTGCCACTGATTCTGAAATAATCAGTGCCGACTCCCGGCAGGTATACAGAGGAATGGATCTGGGCACAGGCAAAGACATTGAGGAATATGCGCCTGTCATGCGTAAATTCGCCTCATGCTCACATTCCCGCTTACCGGGCTTGCATCTTATTGACATCTGCCCTGCCGGCTACAAATATAACCTGCACGAATTTCTGCGGGATTATCACGCAGCGGCAGACAGTATCCGCTCGCTTGGCCATAATGTGCTGCTGTGCGGGGGTACCGGCATGTATGCCGAGGCGGTGCTTAGCGGAATGCGTCTGCCCGAAGTGCCTGAAGACCCGGCCTTCCGGGAATCGGTAAAAGAAATCTCTCTCCAGGAACTTCAGCACCGGCTTTCCCAGCTCAAGCAGCTTCACAACACAACAGATGTCGACACCCATGCAAGGGCAGTGCGGGCATTGGAGATCGAGCTATATTATCGCTCCCACCCCGAAGCAGCAGCCGCGGCAGACCGGAATAAGGCAGTGCATCCGCCATCGGTAATATTTATGATTGATGTGCCGCGCGACACACGCAGGGCACGCATAAGCGAACGACTCCACGCAAGAATGAATGCCGGAATGGATGAGGAGGTGAAAGGGCTTCTTGACTCCGGAATAAAGGCCGATGACTTGATTTACTACGGCCTTGAATACAAGTATCTCACTCTATACGTTACCGGCCGCATGACGCGCTCGGAGATGCTGAGCGCTCTTGAAACGGCCATACACCAGTTTGCAAAACGACAGATGACCTGGTGGCGCGGTATGGAACGTCGAGGATTCACGCTCCATCACCTCAGCTATGATCTTACGGATGAAGAATTCAACTCACGTGCCCTCGAAATCATACATAATTCCACTGAATGAGCCGCCAATTACATGCCAACGGAATCAAATTAGTTAATTCGATTTAAAAGTACACGTACTCGCAAAGCATACTATAATAATATATAAGTAAAATCCGTTAACTTATAATGATTTAGATCGCACCCGGCATATATGCCGGCTACGACTGTATGATCTCATGCACGTTTAACCCTCTTGATGACAAGCTTATATATGAGAAATACATTGATCGGTATTACTTCACTGGTTTCAGTGATAACATCAATATTTCCCGCATCATCTGCCACGGTGACATTCGCCGGAGCAAAACTCCCGATCCAGGAAGTGACTCCTGAAAAAAACACCGGTCTTGACAAGGTATACGTCACGTATGACACCCAAGGTCTCTCAATAATATATAATGCTTCCACTTCACAGGTAACATGGTATCGCTACGGCGCTCTCGGAGGAGGTTACGCCGAAGAGCTCACATCTGTATCCCGGCAAGGAAATGAATACACTCTTCCGGATCCCGAAGGAGACATGGGATATATCATAGAGGATGGCGACAACAGATACTATTTCTGGCTCGTAGACTATTCCAGACACCGCCTCTATCTGTCAGGCATCACGATACCCTCGGAGCAAGATTGCTCAATGACACACATAGAGCTGCAGGGCAGCGGCACCCCCATACATTTCTATACCATCAACGGGCGCCAATGCACCCTTGACCAGCAGATAGGCATCTCATATAGAACCCTTGAGTACTCAGAGTCCGACAGGCTATACAATCAAGTATCCACAACCTATAATCTTGAGAGTTTCTCAAATAATATATATATAAACCCGGCTCCACTCTGCAACACGACTTTCCATGCAAGCGGCGATCGATTCCTGCGCGCATGGAACTGGCTTCAGGAGGCCGAAAGCCCCCTCTTCAACACCAATGCGGTAGACGCCCGAACATATGCCGAGCAAACGCCTGAAAGCACAGACCCCGACTATAAAAGCAATCAGATGGGATCTTCAGCTTCCGACGGCAGCCTCGGAGGATCGGCTCCGGCAGAAGTATCTTTCTCAGCAATATGCTCTGATGCAGTGATTCATCATGAGTGGCAATTTGCATCCGATCCCGATTTCGAGCATCTCACGCTCAGGCTCAACGAACAGGATGTGGACTACGTGTTCAGAGAGCAAGGAGTGACCTATGTGAGATACATAGGCAGCAATGCCGACGGTACATGCGAAACCTATGGCGACACTTACACTGTGAGCATCGGAACCTCCGACATAAAATGCCCCAACGCCTTCTCTCCAGGAGCATCCGAAGGGGTCAACGATGAATGGAAAGTGTCATATCGCTCTATAATCGACTTCAAGTGCTGGATCTTCAATCGCCACGGACGCCAGCTATTTTATTTCACTGACCCCTCCCTGGGATGGGATGGCAAGATAGGCGGCAAGGTAGTGAAAACCGGAGTATATTACTATGTGATTGAAGCTACCGGCGCCGACGGCAAAAAATATAAACTGAGCGGAGACATAAATGTGATAGGATACAGGCAGGGGTCAGGATCTACAGGCGATGATTCCGGGGCTGATTCCGACGCGCCATAATAAATGAATCGCATCCTTGGCTACTACGGCCCGGCATGACTATGCCTCGGCATGAGAGCTGAATCACAGGCTGTGATATACAGCCCCCTCTCAACTGCATCTTATGGCAGAACTGCTTTAATGAATATCGATAGTGTATATGAAACAGGATATAATGGCTCATGACGCTGTAGAAGTGACCGGCGCACGAGTCAACAATCTTAAAAATATCAATGTAACCATTCCGCACGGCAAGCTGACGGTGGTGACCGGGCTGAGTGGAAGCGGCAAATCATCATTGGCTTTCGATACAGTGTTTGCCGAAGGACAAAGACGCTATATCGAGACATTCTCAGCCTATGCCCGAAATGTGCTCGACACTCCGGAGCGCCCCGACGTAGACAGAATTACAGGACTGTCGCCGGTAATATCCATCGAGCAGAAAACCACCAACCGCAATCCGCGGTCTACCATAGGCACCACTACAGAGATCTACGACTTTCTCCGCCTGCTCTATGCCCGCATAGGCCAGGCACGAAGCTACGTGTCAGGCCGGCCTATGGTAAAATATACCACCGACCAGATCACATCGCTTATCCTGCAAGAATATGCTGGCAAGAAGATAGCCATACTCGCCCCTATTGTCAAAAACCGCAAAGGCCATTACAGAGAGCTGTTTGAGTCTGTGCTCAAAAGAGGTTTTCTGCATGTAAGAGTCGACGGCACTCTGCAGGAAGTGTCTGCCGGCATGAAGCTGGTGAGATATAAGAATCACTCCATTGAGCTTGTGATCGACCGCATGAGAGCCAATCCCGATGATCCGCAACGATTGTCGGGATCAGTAGCCCAGGCTTTGAAACAGGGCGGCAAACTCATGATGGTGCTCGACATCGAAACCAATGAGGTGAAATATTTCTCGCAACTGCTCATGGATGCCGAGAATGGCATAAGCTATGCCGAGCCGGCTCCCCACAACTTTTCCTTCAATTCGCCTCAAGGCGCATGCCCGAGATGCAAAGGCCTGGGATATGTAAATATCGTGGATAAGGAAAAGGTAATGCCCGACACAAGAAAATCAATCTACGATGGAGGCATAGAGCCTCTGGGGAGATACCATAACTCCCTGCTGTTCTGGCAGATCGAGGCTATCTGCAAATTATATGGATGCACACTGAAGACACCACTTGCCGACTTGCCGGCCGAATGCATCGAAGATATCCTTAACGGCACTGACGCACGCCTCTCTTTCAGCAATGAGATCTTGTCTACTTCCCGATATGCCTCTTCTTATGAGGGGGTTATAAAATATCTTGAAATGCAGCAGGAGGATGATGCCGGAAGCAAGGCTCACAAGTGGAGCGGCCAGTTCTACTCTCGAGTCACATGCCCTGAATGCGATGGAGCACGCCTCAACAGGGAGGCCCTCCACTTCTTCATCGACGGCAGAAACATTGCCGAGGTATCGCGACTCGACATACGGCAGCTGCTTCAGTGGGTGGATTCGCTCAGCGGCAAGCTCTCCGGGAAGGATGCCCGCATCGCCACTGAGATTCTGAAAGAAATCCGCAGCAGGCTGCAGTTTCTCATCGACGTAGGACTGGAGTATCTGTCGCTCAACCGCGCATCTGCATCACTGAGCGGCGGAGAAAGCCAGAGAATACGCCTGGCCACACAGATAGGCTCTCAGCTTGTGAATGTGCTTTACATCCTTGATGAGCCCTCCATAGGTCTGCACCAGAGAGACAACGTGCGGCTCATTCATTCGCTGCAGAGCCTCCGTGATGCAGGCAACTCCGTGGTGGTCGTGGAGCATGACAAGGACATGATGACATCGGCCGACTATGTCATAGACATCGGCCCCGGAGCCGGTGTGGCAGGCGGAGAAGTAATGTTTCAGGGCACTCCCGACCAGCTTCTGAAGACCCACACCCTCACAGCATCCTACCTTAATGGCGAGCGAGCCATTCCTTTGCCGCGAGAACGGCGCAAAGGCAACGGGAAAACACTGAGCATTCTGGGTGCATCCGGCCATAACCTCAAAAATGTGGATCTGCATCTCCCCCTTGGCAAATTCATATGCATAAGCGGAGTGAGCGGATCAGGAAAATCCTCCCTTATCAACGGCACTCTCCAGCCGATACTTTCCCAAAGACTCTACAGATCCCTGCAGGATCCTCTCCCCTATCGCGAAGTGATAGGAATAGAGAATATTGATAAGGTAGTGACTGTAGACCAGTCTCCGCTGGGACGCACCCCACGCTCAAATCCGGCTACATACACCGGCGTATTCTCCGACATCCGCAAGTTGTATGTCGCTCTGCCGGAAGCTCAGATAAGAGGATATAAGCCGGGGAGATTCTCCTTCAATGTAGCAGGCGGACGATGCGAGACATGCAAAGGCAACGGATACCGCACCATCGAAATGAATTTCCTCCCTGACGTGCTCGTGCCATGCGACCAGTGTCATGGCAAGAGATATAACAGAGAGACACTTGAAGTGCGGTTTAAAGGTAAATCCATTTCAGATGTGCTTGAAATGACCGTCGATGAAGCCGTGGAATTCTTCTCGGCCCAGCCATCCATTCTCAGAAAGGTCAAGACCCTTCAGGAAGTAGGCCTCGGATACATCAAGTTAGGCCAGCCGTCATCCACCCTATCGGGAGGTGAGAATCAGCGCGTGAAACTTGCCTCCGAACTTGCAAAGCGTGATACGGGCAAGACCCTGTTCCTGCTTGACGAGCCTACCACCGGCTTGCATTTCGAAGACATAAGAGTGCTAATGAAAGTGATCGACAAGCTTGCCGACAAAGGCAATACAGTGCTTGTAATCGAACATAATCTCGACATAATCAAGTGTGCTGACCATGTCATTGATCTCGGTCCGGAAGGTGGCCGTGGAGGTGGCAGGATAATAGCTCAGGGCTCCCCGGAGGAAGTGGCCGCACTCGATACGCCCACAGCCCATTTTCTAAGGCTTGAACTGGGCCGGTGAACATCTCTAAATGCAATAACGTTATTAGTATATAGATTTACAAAACAATTTTTGCTATGGAAAATTTTCATGAAATCATAGGCGGAGATGTGCCTGTACTGGTCGACTTTTTTGCCACATGGTGCGGCCCTTGCAAAATGATGCATCCCGTGATTGACCAACTTCACGACAAGCTCGGCGACAAGGCGCGCATCCTTAAGGTCGACATCGACAAGAACCGGAAGCTTGCCGCCCAATACCATGTGCGATCCGTGCCCACCCTGCTCATCTTCAAGAATGGCGAACTGAAATTCCGCACTGTAGGCGCTCAGCCTGCGGCTGCTCTTGAAGCCGAGATTGAGAAATATTATTAGACATATGCTTAAAGCTCAATCCGGAAAATCTTAATCACGCCGGCACACACCCCGGGGAAGATGAGATTTTATTACGTATAAGAGACGTTACTAAAAAAGCGAGACTGTATCACTGCAGCCTCGCTTCTTCATTCATCTTCAACTAATCTCTATCGCTTAATCAATTTATAGCTCTCAGTGTGACCGCCGGATAAAGTGATCACAGCCATATACATGCCTGCGGGAAGAGTTGACACTTCCACACATGAAGACGGGGCAGCCTGACGGAGCATAACAGTGCCTGCAGTATTCACAAGCATGATCCCGCTCACTTTCTCACTGCCTGAAATGTGTATCATGCCATCGGTGGCGTCATACCTTACAGCGACACCATCGGCCACTGCAATTTCTACGGAAGTGAGTCCTATCAAGTCGGAGTAAATGGCCTCGGAGTCTCCCACCGGATAAGACGCCACCACAGCGTATCGATATTTGCCTGTTTCACCTTGAGTGTCAAGCCAATTGCAGTCAGAGGCAGTGGCGATAAGGTTATCCTCAGAGACATCCGAGCCCTCCGGGCATCTATACACCTTGTAGTCAGCCTTCAAAGAGACAATATTCATGGCCATACGTGAAGGCATTTCAGCCTCTTGCTTCTCACTCATGTCACCAAGATCATCGCCATATGCACGCAGCATGGGATGAACCTTGGCAAAAGTGGACATCGCACTGATGCGCGAAGTGTAAGAGTCACCGGCATAGAAAGCCTGACCCTCCTCGAATGTATACTCATCCGAAGGCTCGCAAATACCAATGCCCATGAAGCCGTCACAGCTCACAGCGATCATGAAGCCGTCGGCTTCCACAGGCTGACTGAGTATATGGCTGCTCCAGGCGTTATCAGTAAATTCCACGTTGCTGGCAGTGTAGAGCAAGCGCTTGGCGTCAGGCCGGCCATCTGCGTCCAGGCCGAAGATAAAGACATTGAAGTTCTGATGATTGCCATAATGATTAGTGGCATACCATGATATCTCCTTGATTTTAGCCTTCTTATAGAAAGCCGCACCCACTATAACCTCGCTGCTTCCGTGTGTCCAGCCTATGTAGTCGACCGGCTCGCCACTGTCATATCTGAACTCAGGCATAGGCTCATCCCATGTCACGAGACATCCGCTATTAGTGTGAGTGGCTTTCACATTATGCACACGCAGCGCCTTCTCCTTCAGCGTGAAGTCCATGATTTTGTCAGCCATGACATTCACCTTGCTATTCTGCGGATAGAAATATCCATTGGTCACCTGCATGTCATAATCCTCACCGCAGTCACCGGCTATGTCAGGCACGACATAGTGGCCTTCCTCATCAGTCATCACCACATAGTTGTCATAACCTCGCAGCTGCACCCTTACGTTCTTTATGGGGTCGCCGGTAGTCTGCGATGTCACAGTACCCTGCAAAGTATAGCGTGGCATCTTGGTCAGGATCATATCCTTCACCTCCTGCGCATTTGCGGCCAAAGCAAAAGCCTCGCCGTCGAGCACATAATAGCCATGCTTGTAGACTTGAAGAGCGATTTCGCCCTCTGCGATTTCAGCAAATGAATAATTGCCCTGAGCGTCAGTAGTCTCTGTGCGCTGCGTTCCGGCCACTTTGACCTGCGCGCCGCTCACGGGGCCGGCTGCATCAGAGATTTTGCCCCTTACCCTGCCTGTCGGAGCCTTGACTATGTTGAAGCGAATATCCGGGTATACTTCATTGGCTGTGAGGTCGGGATAGCCGCCTTCCACCAGAGTGCCCTGCTTATTGGTAGTGGACTGAATGGAGCGAGACACGCCCTTTGTCTGATGGATAATGAAGTATTGATTCATGACAAATTCCTTACCCAGTTTCTGACACATCACCACAAGATTTCCACCACGATAATCGTAAGTCTCGCTGAAAGGAATAACCATGTCTCTCACGCCGGCCTGCATATAGACAGCGCCGTCAAACACCTTTGTCAGCGAAGCGGGATCCACCATGGCACCGTCTGCAAAATCAGCCTTGTCGGTTTCTCCGATAAAGACCGTGAACGGCTCGCCATAGAAATCAGCATCAAGACAAGAGGTGAACACCAGTGAATTGAGTGTGCCTGCCGTAGTGCCTATCTCATTGGCCGGGAATATACTCTGGGTCATAGATTCCACGGCATAAAAGTTGACGGGATAAGACATTGCTTTCAATGGCTCAGGCTCATCGCCATGATTTATGGCTATCGCGGTGTTGTCTGCGGGCAATACCTGAGCTACGTATGGATATGAATCATTATTATCTTTCACAGGATCGGAGTCAGAGACTACACGAGCCTGCAGCTTCACAGGGCCGGCTTTTAGGGCAGTCCAGCGGAGAGTAACCCGAGAGCTGCCTGCAGCTTTCACCTCAGTCCCCTCAGCCTCGGCGATCTTGTCGCCGCTGATCATATCTATGAGTTCTACAGAATAGTCAGAGGTATCCTCGATACCACGATTCTCTACAGTCAGCGTCAGATCATAGTCTGTGCCGGGACGGAGCAGAGTCTCGCCAAGCAGCGAAGTGGCACATAGATCCACTGAGCTTTTGGTGCCCACCGATACATCATCGGCCAATACACGCACCTGATCGAAGAATGAAGCGCCGCCCGGCTGGTTGAAGACAATGCGCACGCGACAGGTCTTGCCGGAATACTGCGGCACCGGCACTGTGATTTTTGCAAACTCCAATGATGGAACATGCTCATGCTCGCTTCCGGGTTTCACGGCATACACTGTGTCAAATGTATGTCCGCCATCTTCGCTCACTTGCACGAACACCTCCACCTTTGAGCTCTCTGCCGCTCCAGTGACATTGCCGCTGAAGTCGACATTAGCCATCTGATACCAGAAGCTGATTTCAGGATCCTCACCCATCTCTATATAGTGGGTCATGAAGCCTACGCCTCCCCAGCCGGGGTTGGTGTCCTCGCTGCCGTAATATGTGGTGGAGTAATAAGCTCTTGAAGAATTATAGCCACCGTAAGCGGCCACATTTCCGCCACCCATGCTGAGTTTCCAGCCTTCCGGGCCTCCGTTCTCAAAATTCTCAAAATTATAGCCTGTGACGCGTGCCTGCTCCACAATGCCGCTAAGACTGACGGTCACGGTGGGAAGCGTGAGATCATTGGTGGCGAGCACCAGGGTGCCGCTGTATGTTCCGGCCTCCGTGACACTGGCTGTGATGGTGACGCGGCTGTCATCATAACTGTCGAGCGTCACAGGCAGGCCCTCGACGCTGACGCCTTCGGGAGCTGAAAGGAGCGACACTTCAAGCGGAGCCCCGCCACCGTTGGATATGCGATATTCCCCTTTGAGAATACCTGAGAGTGTGTCAGTGCTACCCATGTTGACTTCAGCCGAAGCCGAAAAGATAGGCTGCGGCCCTGATGAAATCTTCAGGTCGTCAATAGCCGTCGAGTTGCTTGCTGCAGGCGACAGGCTGTGGAATCCCATATGATAAGTGCCGCTCTGCTCAGGAATGAATGTATACGTATAGTAACGCCAGTAGTCATTATCATTCTCTATAATGTCCAGTTCCTTGGTCATGGCCGTCGTATTCGCCTGAGTGCCTATACACACTTGCAGCTTCTCCATCTGGTCGGAACCTGTGACCGGAGGCATCATGGCGAAGAACTCTATTTTATAAACCGTTCCGGCCTCCATCTGCATGCCGGGGCTGAAGAGCCAGGCATCGTGAGCCACGTCACCCTCCCTGTTGCCCAGGATATAAGCATACTTGTATCCGCTTACACCATTCATAGGTGTGCCGTTGCGCCCCAGTGTGCCGGCATGCCAAGTGTCGGATGAGAGTCCGGGCGTGCTGGTTGCCGTCCAGCCCTCGGGGAGTTCTTGGGAATCATCCGGCACGCTTTCGAAATTTTCATACAAGAATCCCGGGGAGGTAATCACTCGCGCCGGAGCATAGTTCACCGGCCTGGGCCGCAGCAGTGGCTGCATCAGGCTGCATGGCCTATCAGCATTCCCCTCTGTTGGCGACTGAGTGGCTGCCATTCCCGTTAGGGGCACTGCGGCTGCCATCAGCGTCATAATACGTAATAAATTTTTCATATTGGTATACATAAAAAATATGGTTAACTTTGCGTAAAATTACCGTTGATATGTAAAATACACAAGTTTTCATAGCTATTTCGCGTGTCAATACATGAATTGACACACGTTTGACACCTATTTACCGTATTTAACACATCACCCTCGTTATTATTATTTATTATATATGTCACGCAACATCTCGGTCATATTATCCATATTGATTGCCTGTGTGTCGCTCCAGGCCGAAAACACTGATTTCGATGCTCTGTATAGCCGATACAAGGATACAGAAAGCAGTAGCCTGCAAAGGTTAGGCAGAGCCTGCTTAGAGCGTCAACACACTGACAGTGCAATCGCCATTTTCACTATTTTGGCCAAACGCTGTGAAGGCTCTCCACACACATCAGACCGCAAATATGCCATTGAGGCGCGTCTTGGCCTGGGAGTCATACATTTCATCAACGCCAACTATGCAGCGGCCTACTCCAATTTCCTCACCGCATCGGAGCTTGAAGGCAAGCCCGACTCCCCCGGCCATATGAATCTCGCAGCCATATATCTGTATTTCGGCGACAGGAACAGAGCTTATCGCTGTCTTAAGAATGTGCTTGACGCATCCATAGCATCGGGCAATCACTATATGGCATCGACGGCCGTACTCAATATCCTCTCGGCCGACATAGACAGCACGTTTGCCCCACGCGATTCCATCGCAAGCATTATCGATACGTTCCGTCGCAAAGTGCCGTATACATCAGATAATCTTATGTGGCCATTGACCGACCATATGGCAACGGCCAAGCGTTATAGTCTCGACGGACAACCGCTCAAGGCCATAGAGGAGCTCAGGAAGGCTGTTCCGAAGGCCTCGGCCACGCTGCAGCCCAAGCGTAATCATTTCACTATCTTCATTGCCATTGGCCGCAATTTCTTCAAGATCGGGCAAATGGACTCTACTGAATATTATATACGCAAAGCTGTGGACATAGCCTCCGAGTACGGATACCAGGAGCTTCTCATAAGTGGATACGCTGACCTCAGCAAATTCTATGAGGCTACCGGCAGAAAGCAGCTGGCCGACCAATACAAGTACAAACATCTGGAGCTCCACGATTCAATCTTCAATCCCCGGGAGTTAGGCCACATCCATGACCTGGAGCTCTTTCATGAGGCAGACAAGTTTGAGAAACGCATCAACATGCTCAAGCTTGAAGAAAAAATGAGAGTGCGCCTACTGGTTGTCGTGAGCATTGCCGCCCTCTTAATGCTTGTGTTGCTCACATTGCTCTATAGGCAGAACCGTAAACTGCAAAGCAAGAACAAATCACTCTTTGATAAAAACATAGAGATGATGAAAGCCGAGAAGACGGTATGCCCTGCTACTCGCAATACACATGATCCTTCACCGATAGCAGATGAGACTCGACGTAGCATCATGCAGAAAATCAATGAGGCCATGGCAGATGAATCCTTGTTCTGTCGCGACGGTTTTTCTCTTCAGGATCTGGTGGAATTCTGTGGCTCCAATCAGAAATATGTGTCGCGTGTGCTTAATGAAGATTTCGGCAAGTCGTTTAATCAACTGCTAAATGAGCATCGCATCAGTGTGGCTAAACAGCGATTCCTGGATACTGATAATTACGGGCATCTGACTATAGAGGCCATCGTGCGCGAATTGGGCTTCAAGTCCCGAAGTACGTTCTCCAAGACGTTTAAGAAGATTACAGGTCTAAGCCCCTCGGAGTTCCAACGCCTCGCTACAGACAAAGATTATCGCGACACACAGGAACAGGAGAGCCATCAGGATCTGGAATGAGATCATGATTTGATCACTGGCTTCATGAGGGGAGTGCCCGCAAAGTAACCGTCAGTCTGCATAGTGTTCATTAGCCCGCAACGACAAAGGCCGACCCCCTTGGCAGGGAATCGGCCTTTGCCTGTTATGTGAGCAGATCTTGTCTGCTTATGTGATTATTCTCCGGCAGGAGCGAGCTTCACGGTGAAGTGGCGCAGCAACGGAGCTTCCCACGTGATCTTAAGACCGCGGGTTACTTCATGACGACGATCGTATACGTTCTTGATTGCGACTGCAATTACATCCATATGATTGTTGGTGTATACGCGACGCGGGATGCAGAGGCGCAGGAAGTCGAGACCGCCGAAACGATTCTCTCGGGTCACGGGATCACGGTCGGCCAGAATGTAGCCTATCTCACAGCCACGTATGCCTGCCTCGCGATAAAGCTCTACAGTGAGCATCTGTGCGGGGAACTCCTCCTTGGGCACGCGATCAAGAATCTTATCGGCATCGAGGAAGATGGCATGACCACCTACGGGACGCTGATAAGGTATGCCGAACTCATCGAGCTTGGCGGCAAGATACTGCACCTGACGTATGCGAGTCTCAAGCATGTCAAATTCTGTGTTCTCATCGAGGCCTACGGCGAGAGCATCCATGTCACGGCCATTCATGCCGCCATATGTAACGAAGCCTTCGAAGCAGATGCAGTAGCCCTTGGCGCCTTCATACCATGATTCATGACGGGTTGCGATGAAGCCGCCCATGTTGACGAGGCCATCTTTCTTTGATGACATTGTCATGCCGTCGGCCAGGTCAAACATCTCACGGGTGATTTCCTTGATTGTCTTGTCGGCATATCCTTCCTCGCGGGTCTTGATGAAATAAGCGTTCTCAGCAAAACGTGCAGAGTCAAATACAAGAGGCTTATTGTATTTCTCGCAAAGCACACTCACCTCACGCAGGTTCTTCATGCTGACGGGCTGACCACCTGCAGTGTTATTGGTGATGGTTACGATTACAAACGGCACCTTGTCACCCTGCTCCTTCAGCACTTTCTCAAGCTTATCAATATCTACGTTGCCTTTGAAAGGATGCTCAAGCTGAGTATCCTTTGCTTCATCAATAGTGCAATCTACAGCAAATGCGCCGCGACTCTCTATATGACCCTTGGTCGTATCAAAATGAGAATTGCCGGGAACGATATCGCCTGCTTTCACAAGGAAAGAGAAGAGCACATTTTCGGCCGCACGGCCCTGATGTGTGGGCAGTACATACTCAAAACCTGTGAGTTTCTGTATTGTTTCTTTAAGGTGATAGAATGAACGGGCGCCGGCATAGCTCTCATCGCCCATCATCATCGCAGCCCACTGGCGGTCGCTCATGGCGCCCGTTCCGGAGTCGGTGATGCAGTCGATATACACCTGATCGCTCTTCAGCATAAATACATTGTAGTGGGCCTCTTTGAGCCACTCTTCACGTTCTTCGCGAGTACTCTTACGCAAAGGTTCCACCATCTTGATCTTCCAAGATTCAGCAAAAGGTATTTCCATAAATGAAATATTAGATAAATGGTTATTTTGATTCAAGGCACACAGGGATTAAGCGCCCTTGTGAAATTTTTCTCAAAGTTAAGCATAATATCTGATGTACACAAAGATTATTGAGACAAATTTATACTACATCTGTTTTCATCCCTATGTGCTATCCTGCATAATATTGCCTCTCGATATCGCAAATGTGCTTTTTATATTGCGGCACACCGGACTCCGGTTCCGCAGAAGATCCTTCAGAGCGTCTGAATGGGGGAACTTAGATTGATACGGATGTGAAAAGAATACAACAGATGAAAATCCCACCGATTATTTATAAAAAGCATTTTCTTGATTTCGCATTTTTTTTGCTATCTTTGCAGTCTCAAATTTTATTACATGTATGGAGAATATAAAGAAGATTAAATCTGCCCTTGTGTCAGTTTTTCATAAAGATGGCCTTGACCGAATCATTAAGTTGCTCAATGACAATGGCGTAACAATATATTCCACTGGCGGCACCCAGACCTTCATAGAGAGCCTGGGAGTGAATTGCCACGCTGTGGAAAGCCTCACCGGCTACCCCTCCATACTTGGCGGCCGCGTCAAGACACTGCATCCTAAAGTGTTTGGCGGCATTCTGGGACGTCGCGACAATGATTCAGACCGTTCACAGATGGCTCAATATGAAATACCGGAGATCGATCTGGTGATCGTAGACCTCTACCCCTTTGAGGACACTGTGAAATCAGGAGCTTGCGAGGCAGACATCATAGAGAAAATCGATATCGGCGGCATTTCTCTGATAAGAGGTGCGGCCAAAAATTTCAACGATGTTGTGATTGTGGCATCAAAGGCTCAATATGAACCTCTTCGCTCCATCCTTGAATCTGACGGCGCACAGACCTCTCTCGCACAGCGCCTATGGTTTGCCAAAGAGGCTTTCGGGGTGTCGAGCGCATACGACTCTGCTATTTTCAGCTGGTTTGACCGCGATGAGCACTCTGCCTTGCGCCTTACGAAGGATGGATCCATGTCATTGCGATACGGAGAGAATCCGCATCAGCAGGCATGTTTCTTCGGCAAATTCGAAGAGATGTTCACCAAGCTGCACGGCAAGGAGATTTCCTATAACAACCTCCTGGACATAGATGCCGCAGTGTCGCTTATCAACGATTTCTCAGAGCCGACCTTCGCAATTCTAAAGCATAACAATGCATGCGGCATCGCTTCGCGCGCCACGATTGAAGAGGCATGGGATGCTGCTCTGGCATGTGACCCTGTGTCGGCTTTCGGCGGAGTCCTCATTGCCAACGGCACCATAGATGAGGCAACTGCCGCTAAAATCAACGGCATATTCCTGGAGGTAATCATAGCGCCTGAATTCACTGATGCGGCACTCGACATACTTAAGTCGAAGAAAAACCGCATTATTCTCGTGGCAAAAAATCTTGACATGCCTGCCACGAAGTATCGGTCGGCCCTGAACGGCATACTCGCACAGCAGGCAGATGAAGCTGTGGAGACTGCCGATGACTTCCGCACTGTCACAAAGATAGCCGTAAACACTGACCAGATCGAAGATCTTATATTTGCCAACAAGGTGGTGAAGCACAGCAAGAGCAATGCTATAGTTCTTGCCAAGAACAAGCAGCTCTGCGCAAGCGGCATAGGACAGACCTCTCGTGTGGATTCTCTGAAACAGGCAATCGAGAAGGCCCATGCCTTCAACTTCGACCTCAAAGGCGCCGTTATGGCTTCCGATGCTTTCTTCCCCTTTGCCGACTGCGTGGAAATCGCACATAAAGCCGGCGTGAATGCTGTAGTGCAGCCCGGAGGCTCCGTGCGCGACAATGACACGATAGAGTTTTGCGACTCTCACGGCATAGCCATGGTCATGACCGGCACTCGCCATTTCAAACATTAATTCACCCTCTTAACACACCCTATACTTCATATTCATTATCAATGGGTTTCTTTTCTTTCACACAAGAGATAGCGATGGATCTCGGCACTGCCAATTCCATCATTATCCACAACAATAAAATCGTGGTCGACCAGCCTTCGGTCGTAGCTCTCGAGACCAAAAATGACAAGGTGCTCGCTGTAGGCGAGACTGCTCACCAGATGGAGGGCAAGGAGCCTCCCGGCATACGCACCATACGTCCTCTGCGCGATGGCGTGATAGCCGATTTCACTGCGGCCGAGCAAATGATACGCGGGCTTGTCAAAATGGTAGGCAAGAAGAAACATCGCTGGTTTGACCCGGCTCTGCGCATGGTAGTATGTATCCCCTCCGGGTCTACGGAGGTAGAGATACGCGCCGTCAAGGAATCAAGCGAGCATGCAGGCGGACGATATGTATATCTTATATACGAACCTATGGCTGCTGCTCTCGGAATAGGTCTTGACATTGAGGCCCCTCAAGGCAACATGATTGTCGACATAGGTGGCGGCACTACTGAAATCGCTGTAATTTCTCTGGGAGGAATCGTGAGCAACAAGAGCATACGCATTGCCGGCAATGAGCTTACTTCTGACATTCAGGAGCACATGAGCCGCGAGCACAATCTGAAGGTGGGTGCCACTATGGCCGAGAAAATCAAAATAAATGTAGGCTCCGCACTCACCGAGCTCGACAATCCTCCTGAAGACTTCATAGTGCATGGCCCGAATAAAATCACAGCACTGCCCATGGAAGTGGCAGTGAGCTATCAGGAAATAGCGCACTGCATCGACAAGACCATCTCTAAAATGGAAGCTGCCGTGCTTGATGCTCTGGAAAATACCCCGCCGGAACTATATGCCGACATAGTGAAAAACGGCATCTATCTTGCCGGCGGAGGCGCTTTGCTGCGCGGCCTTGACAAACGATTCACTGACAGGTTCGGAATCCAGTTCCATGTAGCCGATGATCCTCTTCATGCAGTGGCACGCGGCACCGGTGTGGCTCTCAAGAACTACAACCGCTTCTCTTTCCTGATCAAGAATTACTAAGGCTTGCTATAATAATCCCTCACAATGCAACTCTGCATATGAGTTGCATTGTGAAGGATCTCTTACATCAACAGCAGCATGCGACAGAACAATAATATTTTAATAGTTCTTCCTGTCCCGGCTGCTGCATGTCATATTATCTCCTCCTGACCGAGGCATAATGCCGCTATCAGCTTTCCTTTACATATTCATTAAGTAATTTGGCCTATACACAGTGCGTAATCTCATAGATTTCTTAGTGAAATACAGCACCGCAATGCTTTTCATGCTGCTGGTGCTGTTGAGCTGTATACTCCTGTTCACAGGCAACACCTATCAGCAGAGTGTGTACCTGACATCGGCCAATGCCTTTGCCGGCTCAATATTTGAAGTGGGACAAAGCGTTACAGGCTATTTCAACTTGCGTAATATCAATCAGGATCTTCAACAACGTAATGCATCGTTGGAGAACGAGGTGCTGAACCTCAAGAATGAAATAGCATATCTCAAGACAATAGTGCCGCTCGATTCGGCCACAGAAGCAAGAATCCCCTCAGCACGTTTTGACTTCGTGATGGCTACTGTGATAAACAACAGTACACACCGTCCTCGCAATTTCTTCACTATCAACCGAGGATCAGCCGACGGAATCATGCCGGGCATGGGCGTAGTCGACCAGAACGGCATTGTAGGGATTGTCAACGTGACCGGCACAAAGTCGGCACGCATCATTTCTGTGCTCAATGAGACTCAACGCTTCTCAGTAAAAGTCAAAGGCTCCAACTACGTTGGCTCCTTGTCATGGAAAGAAGGCAACCCGGCCATAGCATATGTGGAAGAATTGCCGCGTCACGTAAAGTACAATGTAGGAGACACAATAGTGACCAGCGGCTACTCCACTACTTTCCCCGAAGGAATCCCGGTGGGATTCGTGATGGGACAAGTGCACACGACCGATGATAATTTCTACACGCTGAAAGTGCATCTTGCCGCCGACTTCTCGCAACTCAGCACAGTAAGGGTAATAAGAGATGAATTCAAAGCCGAGATGGATTCTCTTAACCTGTTTGACCAACGCACGGAAGCCTCTAAAAACAAGTGAATCCCAATGCCACAGTCCTTAGCACGCTACGCTTCTCTTCTCATAATCCTGCTCTTGATCCAGATTCTGATATGCAATCATATCATATTATTTGGAGTGGCGATGCCCATAATATTCATTTATTTCATCATGCGGCTTCCCATGGGTCTGAATGTAAAATGGGTGCTTCTGCTCTCATTTATATCCGGACTGGTGATTGACATATTCAGTGATACGCCGGGAGTCAATGCCTTGAGTTGCACGATCATTGCAATCTTGCGCAGGCCGATCTTCAAGCTATATACCGGAGGCGATGAAATATTCAGTAATGTAATCCCAAGTATTTCCAGCCTCGGAGGGGTCATGTATGCAAAATATGTGATTTCACTCACATTCATCTACTGTCTCCTCGGCTTCTCCCTTGATTATTTCACCTTAGCCCACTTGAGCCGCATGCTTGTGAAGATTCTTTGCAGCACTGTTTTATCCTCCGCATTAATCATGGGTATAGACGGGCTGATATGGAATAAACACAAATGACAAGGGAGACCACCACTGGATTCTCCTGCGACAGCTGCAAATAATATGACAGATTGATTTTCACAGGAAAAAGCCATCTCAGAGTGTAAAACGGTTATATAAAACCAGCCTATTTCTCTTTTATGTCGAAGGATTATTCTCTTGAAAAACGCAAATATGTTATTGCCGGCTTCATATGCGTGATCATTGCGATTTACATAATACGCCTGTTTAATCTCCAGGTAAATAATGATAAATACAAAATAAACGCCGACAGCAACGCCTTCCTGCGCCGCACAGTATATCCGGCCCGAGGACTTGTCTATGACCGCAACGGAGAACTCGTTGTCTTCAATCAGCCGGCCTACGATGTAATGCTCGTGCCCAAAGACGTGACCGATTTTGACACTACGGCATTCTGCAATACTCTCGGAATAACCCGAGAGCAGCTCCGGGAGAAATGGGCCGAAATGAAAGACCCGCGGCGCAATCCGGGCTATTCATCCTATACTCCGCAGAAGCTACTCGCTCACTTGTCGGCCGAGGACTACGGCCGTCTACAGGAAAAACTCTACCTGTTTCCCGGATTCTTCATACAGAAACGCACTGTGCGACAATACAATCATCTCGCCGGAGCCAATATCCTTGGCAACATACGAGAAGTATCAATCTCCGACCTGGAGCGCGACAGTTACTACCGAAGAGGCGATTACACCGGAGACCTCGGAATAGAAAAGAGCTACGAGACATATCTCAGGGGCATCAAAGGAGAAGAAATCCTGATGAAAGATGCACTGGGGCGCATCAAAGGGAAATATGAAGATGGCAAGTATGACATAAGCCCGCGTTCAGGACGCAATCTCACCCTCTCAATCGACATCGCCCTGCAAGAATACGGAGAGCGCCTTATGGCAGGAAAAATAGGCGCTATCGTAGCCATCGAGCCAGCCACGGGCGAAATACTCGCCCTGGTCACAAGCCCGTCTTACAATCCCAATATGCTTATAGGCCGCGAACGCGGCAAGAATTATGCCGCACTTGTAAAGGATCCCTACAAGCCATTGTTTGACAGGGCGCTGCAGGCCGCATATCCTCCGGGATCTACCTTCAAGCCCACTCAGGCACTTATCTTTCTCCAGGAAGGCATAATCACGACAGGCACTTCATTCCCTTGCGCTCATGGGTACAATAACCGCGGATTACACGTGGGCTGCCACTCCCATGCTTCACCTATCGCAGTTAAACCGGCACTGCAGACATCGTGTAACTCATTCTTCTGCTGGGGGCTCAAGAACATGATCGACAAAAGAGGAACAAAGCCTACCGGCCAGCTCACAAAATGGAAAGACTATCTTGTGGAAATGGGTTATGGATACAGACTCGGCATAGACCTCCCCTCCGAAAGCAGAGGATTCATACCGAATGCCGAATATTACTCCAAAGCCTACAAAGGAAGCTGGAGCGGCAACACAATCATATCCATATCTATAGGACAGGGTGAAGTACTCGCCACACCGCTACAGATAGCAAATCTATGTGCCACCATAGCCAATAGAGGATACTACTTCACACCCCATGTAGTAAAAGAGATACAAGACACTGTGCTGCCGCTGCAATATCGCACCCGGCACATGCCACACGTCAATCGCAATTACTATGACATAGTGGCCGAAGGCATGCGCATGGCCGTCACCGGCGGAACATGCCGCGGCGCCGCACTCCCCGGCATAGAAGTATGCGGCAAAACAGGCACGGCACAGAATCCTCACGGAAGAGACCACTCTGCTTTCATAGGATTTGCACCATATCACGACCCCAAAATAGCAGTATGCGTATACGTAGAAAACGCAGGATTCGGAGCTGCCTACGGCGTGCCCATAGGAAGCCTCATGATAGAAAAATACCTCAATGGCGAAATATCGCCTGAGCGCAAGCACATAGAAACCAACATGTTGAACTCCAACACAATAATATACAGTGGTGTTAAGAAGCATTAATCAGCAACAATCAGTGTTCCGCACACTCGACTGGGTCACGGTCATCCTCTACCTCCTTCTCGTAGCAGCGGGAGTGGTAAGCATCTACGCAGCCAGCTATGACTTCGACAATGCATCAATGTTTGACTTCAGCGAATTCTCAGGCAAACAAAGCCTGTGGATTGCCCTGTCTCTCGTAATCGGACTTATCATACTCCTGATCGATTATAGAATATACGAGACATACGCCTACCCCATATACGGCGCAGTAATATTACTGCTTATAGCCACCATATTTCTCGCCCCCGACATAAAAGGCTCACGATCATGGCTCGTATTCGGCCCCGTAAGTCTCCAGCCTGCCGAATTCGGAAAATTCGCCACAGCACTCGCACTCGCAAGACTGTTCAGCTCATATAACTTCAGCCTCAACGCTAAAATAAGCAATTACTTCCGGGCACTGATAATAATCTTCCTCCCCATATCACTCATTCTGCTTCAACACGAAACAGGCTCGGCACTCGTATACATTTCACTGATATTCGTGCTATACCGCGAAGGAATGTCAGGCATGGTGCTACTGTCACTGCTATGCGCCATAGCATGGTTTGTAACCACCGTAAAATTCTCGATGCCTCCATTAATCCTGGGCATAACTCTGGGGCAATTCATAGTCCTGTCAGCCGTCATGTTCATATTCGTCATAATGCTGCTGCTCTACTGCCGCAACTTCACAATAGGAAGAAATATCGGACTCACCTACATCGCATCCGGCCTGATAGTATGGGGGCTCACATCTGCTGGGATTCAAGTGCCCGGCATGATATACTTCATGACCATGCTCGGAGGCGGCATAGCATACGTAGCCATAATGATGCTGCACCTGCGCATAAGCAAATACATGGTGGCCATAGGCTTCGTAGTATCCTCTGTGATCTTCATGTTTTCCGTAAACTACGTATTCACAAACGTACTTGGCAATCACCAGCAACTCCGCATCAAAGTCGCCCTGGGCATAGAAGAAAACTTGAGAGGAGCCGGCTACAACGTCAATCAAAGCAAAATAGCCATCGGCTCCGGAGGCGTACACGGAAAAGGATTCCTCAACGGGACACAGACAAAACTCAAATACGTGCCCGAACAACACACAGACTTTATATTCTGCACAGTAGGCGAAGAGGAAGGCTTCACCGGCTCCGTAATAGTACTCACCACCTTCCTGGCTCTTATACTGCGCCTGATCTATATAGCAGAACGCCAGCACAGCATCTTCGGACGCGTATACGCCTACTGCATGGTGAGCTACCTCATCTTCCATCTGTGCATAAACATCGGCATGGTCATAGGTCTCTGCCCTGTGATAGGAATCCCCCTCCCCTTCTTCAGCTATGGCGGATCAGCACTCTGGGGATTCACCATACTCCTTTTCATACTACTTCGCATCGATGCCGCACGAAAAATCAATCGCGATTAAACCCCAAAATAATAGGGCTTTAGCTCAATAGAGCACATGAATATGATTTCTATTAACAACTATTAACATAAATAATATTGTCAAATCCATAAAAAACTCTTAACTTTGCACTCGCAAAACGGGAGCAACGCCCCCGACAAAACAAAGAAGGAGCGGTGCTCGAGTGGCTGAAGAGGCACGCCTGGAAAGCGTGTATACGCCAAAAGCGTA
>CAJTTA010000030.1 GCA_910579305.1 uncultured Muribaculaceae bacterium | reverse complement strand
GCGAGTGCAAAGTTACGGCCTTTTTCTCAATTGACCAAATGTTTTCGCAAAAAAAATTACACTTTTTTGCGAACTCTTTCGCAATGCTTTGCTAATCAGCTTGATACGAGCCTGCCGAAAAACACTGCTTTTTAAGCATTTTTACCCCCTCAAGCCGCTTTTTACCGCCACTCGGCATCTGCTCGAGGACGGAATTCGCATAATAATTACCTCAATCGCGACTTCCAACACATAAAAAATCCCGCAATCCCTACCCGGGAATGCGGAATTTGTATCTGTTTCTTGTGCGTTTCTTATAATATCAGAGGCCAAGTTTCTTGCGGAGATCCTTGGGAAGAGCGTCGCGATGCACGAGAATATCTATGGTCTTTGCCAGGAAATAAGGCTCCGACACGTAGAAATATCCGTCGTAGAGCTGATTGGTATCCCAGGAATTCTGCACCTTATAATAGCGGTTGCCCTCCTGATCTGTGGCCTTGCCCACTATCACCATGCCATGGTCATCGGTAGTCTCCAGGTTATCGAAGCCCTGCTGACGTGATTCCTGCGTCACTTTCTGCTCCTTACAGGGGCCGGTGATGGTATAGCGTTCAGCCTCGCGATCCTTGTCGGAGAGCTTCACCCAGCGGGAGAGTTCAGTGCCGTCCATGCCGCCGGCATCCTTTGCCTTGGGAAGGAGAGCATAGCCCTTTGTCCACTGGAAGCCCGGCTCGGAGACGTCGGCCGCCCACACTATGGTATAGCCCTTTTCAAGAGAATTGTCCACTATGGCCTTCATCTCTTCCATGGGCACATTATAATAAGGGGCCCAAAGCCAGTTGTCGGCCACTTCCACGGGGAATGCCTCATAGAAGGGGTGATGAGTCCAGGAAGTGACGGGCACATAGTCATTCATGTCAAGCCCCATGGCATCGGCAAATGTGCGGGGGGTGTATTCCTTGCCCTGATATGTAAATTTCTCAGGCAGCTCACCGAGGTAAGAATCGAGAATGCCATCGAGACCAGCCTTCCATGCGGGGGAGAGCTTCTTGCGTCCGGGCTTGGCTATGGCCTGCATGTAGGAGGTGAGCACATCGGCCATCTCGTAATGGTCATGCTTCGCCTCGCCATACTCCAGGCCCTGATATACCTCCAGAGGCACGGCGCCGTAACGCTTCCACACGTAGGGCACATCCATGATGGAGCCGCCCTGTGCGAAATTGATGGTGCCTCCCATGCGCTGATACTTCTGCGCCTTGTCGTTGTAGCAGTGGCGCACGGTAAACATCTGTGAGAGATCCACCTCCTTGCCGGTCTTGCGCAGAATCTCATTCTCAAAGAATGAAGTGCCGGCGAAGCACCAGCAGGTGCCGCTCTTATTCTGATCCCTCACAGGTGAGTGAGGAATCACCTTTACATCGGTGAAAGTAAACCCGGTGCTGTCGGGATTCTCAGGCTCGGCAGCCATACCGAGAACCGGGGCAGCCACCAGGGCCGCAAGCAGAATTTTCTTCATAGATAAATAATATGTATTAGATTTCAAGAGTATGCAATAATGAGATCGTGTGGATCACACGTTAAACCTGAAGTGCATTATGTCGCCATCCTGCACCACATAGTCCTTGCCCTCCACCGCGAGCTTTCCGGCCTCCTTCACCGCCTGCTCGCCTCCGAGGCTCACATAGTCGTCATATTTTATCACCTCGGCGCGGATGAATCCCTTCTCAAAGTCGGTGTGAATCACTCCGGCACACTTAGGCGCTTTCGATCCTCTCATGAAAGTCCATGCCCGCACCTCATCGGGGCCAGCGGTGAAGAAAGTCTGAAGATCAAGCAGCTCATATGCAGCCCTTATCAGGCGGCTCACACCGCTCTCCTCCAGGCCCATCTCCTGCAGAAATTCCATGCGTTCCTCATAGGTGTCAAGCTCCGCAATCTCACTTTCCGTGCGTGCCGCCACCACAAGGATGCCGGCCCCCTCGCCTTCCACAGCCTTGCGCACAGCCTCCACATGAGCGTTGCCGGAAGCCGCCGCGGCATCATCCACATTGCAGACATACATCACGGGTTTCGCCGTGAGCAGAAACAGCTCGCGGGCAAACTTCTGCTCATCCTTGGTCTCAAACGTCACCGTCCGCGCGCTCCGTCCCGCGCTCAGCGCCTCGTGATAAGCCTGGAGCACTCCGGCCTGCAGGCGGGCCTGCTTGTCGCCGCCCGTCTGCGCCTGCTTCAGCGTCTTGGCCAGGCGGCTCTCCACCGTCTCCAGGTCTTTGAGCTGCAGCTCCGTGTCGATAATCTCCTTGTCGCGCACAGGATCCACCGTGCCGTCCACATGCGTCACATTATCATCATCGAAGCAGCGCAACACATGAATTATGGCATCCGTCTCCCTGATGTTGGCAAGAAACTTATTGCCCAGGCCCTCACCCTTGGAGGCACCCTTCACCAGTCCTGCAATGTCCACGATCTCCACCGTGGCCGGCACAGTGCTGCGCGGGTCACACATCTCCACCAGGCGGTTAAGCCGCTCATCGGGCACAGTGATCACACCCACATTAGGCTCGATCGTGCAGAAAGGGAAATTAGCGCTCTGCGCCTTAGCATTGCTCAGACAGTTAAACAGGGTGGACTTGCCTACATTGGGCAATCCCACAATGCCGCATTTAAGACTCATATGTCAAGTAGATAATCTTATATATAAATGTATCAATGGGCGGAAACATCAGCCCCCGGCCCGAAAATATTTTCTGCAAAGGTAATGAATTTTTCCATAATGACAATGTCGCCTCCGGCTTCCCTTTACCAGACTTGTGAAAGTGGGGCGAATGAACGGATAAAAGATATGTTTTACAACATATTTAACAAAACTTAACAGTTGGGGGGGGGGGGGGGTAATTTTCCAAATCTTAAATTATAATTTTGTACCGCTTTAGATAGACCTTGCTCAAGCGGTAAAGAAAAACACTGCCGCGCAGCACCGGGGAAATCGAAAACAATTTACTGCCCGTGGCAACTAAAACTACACTTTGACGCCAATCCGATCTATCTTTTGACATTGAAGCCTAAGATTTAGCACACCACTGACACTCAGGCTCACTCCCCTTGCAGAAGGGAGATTCAATGAAGAATACACTTGCCAGCCAATACAGGACTACATTCCCTATAAGAATTTATATAAACAAACATAACTATTAACCAACTAAAAAATTCTTGCAAATGTTACGAGAAAAGCTTAAATCTAAGGTACTCAGGCCTTTGCTACTGCTCGCAGCCGTGCTTGCTCTCTCGCAGACCGCCTCTGCGTGGAAATACCTCGCTTTAGTGAAAAGTGACGGATCCTTATTTATAAACACAGGGGTAGACTCTGATGACAAACGCTCATCCCAGTTTACAATCGACCTGACCGGTAAAGAGGATGTGACGCTGTGGGCACAACCCTTTGACGGCGATTACGAAGCCAAAGAATACGATCATATGTATCCTTCCAGCGGCCCTGTCACTGTATCCGGCAACACAACTATCTCAGATTGGACTCGCAATAATAAGTACATAAACGGTGTCACTTTCCCCGGAGGAAAAACCTATGAAGTGAGCGTGACAATTAAAAATGATGCTCAAATTGAATCCATGGAGATCACCGTAGCCTCTCAGGGCGGCGATGACACTCCCGACCACTCTTCCAAGCTAACACTTGGCGGAAGCTGGGTGACAGACTGGGCCAATGAGCAGAAGTCTTTCTCAAAGAATGCCGACGGCTCTTATTCCTGCACAGTCGAGAACATCAATCTCGCATCTCTCCGCTTCAAGGTTGTATACAACAAAAGCCAATGGATCGGTGCAAATGCAATCACCGATAAGACAGGTGTAGAGGACTCCAAAAGTGACAACCAGTTCCGCCTGACCGATGCCCCCGACAAGATCGGTACCGCAGTGATCACCGTCTCTGTCAACGACTCCGGCTATCCCACTGCCATTTCCGCCACCTACACTACCGAAGGCGGCGAGACACCCACCTCCGGATTCATCAAGGACTCCATCCTGTATTTCTTCCCCGGAGCAAGCTTCGGCAAGCATGAGACCAACGACGCATCTTTCAAAGCTAAATTCAGCAACGGACAAGAAGTGTTCTGCGAGAATGTCGGCTATGGCTACTATGCTGTGCAAGTGCCTGCCGAAGGGCTTGAATGGGTATATTTCATACGTGGTGCATACACCAATGAAGGCCTCACCGGCGGCACATGGTGGGATAATAATACTACCAAAGCCATCTCCTATGAAGAAGGGAAGAATACCATTGAGCTGACTGCTCTTGGACCTACCTGGACTGAATGCTCAGTAAAATGGGCCGACAAGAATTACTCCGCCCAATATGCCGGCATGCCCTTCTATCCCGCCGGAGTCTATGGCGAGGAGGACTTCGCCGCTCTCTCCGCCTCCGATAAGTTCTATTATCTTACCGGCCACGCTCTCAACAACGGCATAGCATCGCCCGAATGGCAGATGACCCGCAACGCCGACAATGACTATGTGATAGACTTCACATGGAATGACCACCGCCCCTTTGGTGCCTCTAATTCCTGCGGCAAGGAAAGTGAGCGCATGCTCATACGCGTAGTCTCCTATACTAAGAATCAATCCACTCCCAGTCAAGAGACTGAATACACCGTAACCGACAATAATCTCTTCAATCAGATTCCGGAAAACCGCCGCCACGCAGGTGTGCGCATGCGTGCCCACTTCAATCCAGCTTCAGGCCAGCTCTCTTTCAAGTATCTCTCTTCAGCCGGAGCGGAAAGCGAAAAGATAGAAGACGTATTCTATCTTCCTTACATCTCCCTCGTAGGCGAAATGGGTCAGAATGAAGAGGTGCCTGCCGAAATAGGCAACTTCAATGCAGCCGACTTCACAGGTCTCACAGCATCTACCGCCTCTAAATGGCAGAATTCCTGGATACAGTATGATGAATTCGGCCGTGCAGTGACTTCACGCGACGGCTCCAAGGTGTATCTCAACACTCAGTGGCCTCCCCGCCACAACGTGATGTTCACCGGCTCATATACCGACGACTCAGGCGACCACACCGTGGGTATCAACTCCAATGGTCTCACATTTAACCGATTCATTGACTCTGCCACAAAAGCCCAGATCGCTCAGATGGAAGAATTCCGGGATCTGGATATGGAGAAATTCAATGACTCCGATGAGTATATTGTATACCGTGCCACTGACTTCTGGGGCATCGGTCGATTCAAGATCTGGAGCGGATGGAGCGGCGGCCCCAACACCGGCAAGGCAGCTGAATGGAACAACAACTGGAACTGGGGCTATTTTGACCCATCCACCTTTGTTGGTAATCAATATCAGAACAATGCATACAGCGGCGATAATGTCAATGGATATGTAATCGAAGCCGGCAAGACTTACTCCCTGAGCAATACCAACGGCGACATGTCATTTGCCGAGCCCACTTACATCAATCAGGTGTATTTCTTCCTCAACAGAAGCGATGCCAATGCCAATGACGGCAAAGACATCATCTATACCCGTCAGGCTGCCGGCAATGCCCGTATCGAGGCCATAAGCAATGAGGCACGCTCCGCAGGCGCTTTCAGTGCAACAGTAGACGCCTATGCAAGCGGCAATGAAACTCCCAAGGTGAACGGCGTATACATCCGCGTGGTGAGAGCCAATGAAAATGACGACAACACCAACAGCGTATCTATAATCCGCGAGGGCAACTATGCCGGTTCCGGCGAACTGCTCAACTGGAATGCCGATGAATTCACTCAGAAGCTCGGCGAGCTGGGCACTGTGACCCAGGCTACCGGCGGGCACTATCCCGCAGGCGGCACATTCTATCATGACGCTGTGAATTATCCTAACTCCGGATGGTATGAATACGTGATGACCGTAAAATTCGAAGGCCTGGATGCGATTACCGTGCGTTCCAATCCTTTCTACGTAGCTAAGGTGGAGAACACTCTCGTGGCAGGTCAGCTCATCCGCATCAATAAGGAAAAGGCTTCGCCTGCATTCAAGGAATATGACTATGTCACCTACTCCATGGGTGGCGACTTCGCATATGGAGTGAAAGTGACCGAAGGCTCTGCCAACACTGCCGGCGCTCCCGAGGTGGAGAGCGTGACCCGCATCGCAGCTCCCAGCCATGACGGCTATGCCGACAGCGAAAAGGCTACCTGGACAAAGTATGTGCTCCTCTATGCCCGCCGCCCCTGGATGGGTGAGAATCCCGACCTCAGCCTTGCAGGATCTGTGGCAAAGTCATGGACTGTGACTTACTTCGACGGCTCTGTAGACAAGACTCTCACGGCCACTACCGAGGATGCTCCCCTGCAGTATATCGTGCCCGGCGCCGACATCTTCCTACATGACTATAAGGCAACTCTCACTTTCGCTCCTGTCGGAGCAGTGGAGGAGAAGGATTACATTACGGTCAACATGTCCAACAGCATGGTGCTCCGCATACCCACTCCCCGCATGCAGCAAGGCTTCTTCGAGACCCATGTGGGATATGATGATGACGCGTATCAGACTGTGACTGTGGCTGCCGCCGATCACACAGGTATCGTGAATGATGATGACTATACTGCCGACCAGACGTATGAGGATACCCGCGTGCGCCACCTTTCTTTTCGCGCCAAGCTCGATATGCCCAATGCCGATGATGAGCTGCTCGCCCTCATTCCAAACAATGACGGAGAGCACTGTTACCGCCAGACCCGCTTCTCCGGCGATGCCAAGCTCCGCGAGCTCCTCGCCGACCAGAATGTGCGTATCGACCTCAAAAACCGCCAGGAGACATATATCACTCTTGCCGAACAGGATCTGCGCAACTGGCTCACGCCTAATGAAGATGGCACCGGATTCAACCCCATCAAGCGTCAGCTCCGCTTCGACTTTGAGCGTAACGGCCGCCTCATCACTTTCTTTGAGCGCTTCAGCGAAACCGGCGTAACTTTCTCTCTGACGCCCAGCTTCTCTGCTCCCAGATTCGACTCCAACAAGGCTAAGCTCTACCGCTTCAATTATCCCGTGCCCGGCAGTGAGAATGAATGGAAGGAACGCATCGTGCTCGCCACTACTCCCGACATTCAGCCCAGCACCGACACATCTCTTGCTCCCGACCACATGGCCAACGTAGATAAGGATCACTCCTTCTATGCCTTCAAGATGGGCGATGAGGTAGTGGGCCCCACCGGTATCGACGGCGATGCTTCCACCAATGCCCTTCTCCACTACAGCCATCTCGCCAGCGATGAAAGCAAGACTTTCTTTATCGCTGACAGCAAGGAATCTTTCCCCTGGTATGCGGAAATGAATAATGATGAGCACATCCAGCTTGAGACACTTATGATCAACGTAGCCCACGGCTACATCTTCCACACTCAGCGTCATGCAGAGTTCAGCGAAGGTGGCGCTCTGAGCTTCGGCACGGCAGCTCCCGTGGAACCCGTGGACGGTGCTCCTGCCAAGGCCGTCGCTGCTGCATATGAGGCTCCATCCAAGTATATAGCCTTTGTAGGCCCCTTCAATGAAGGTGTGGATGCGGCAGCCGCTGAGATCGCGACCTCAGTGGAAGCCATAGGCAGCTATGACGCGCCTGCGGGTGTGGCCGGCAACGGCTTCATCGACATGCTCTCTCAGGGTAATGTCTATACCGTAGACGGCCGCTGCGTCTTCTCCGGCACAGGCCGCGTAGACGTGCAGCCCGGCATCTATGTGATAGCCACTCCCAAGGCTGCATATAAAGTGATTGTGAAATAATACTCTTCTTACAACCTGACAGTGGCGGGTTCTATCTCCCCCGCCACGTTCCATCACAGGCTGCGGAGGCCCTGACCGGCGCCGCAGCCGCAAGAGATCTCCCGGGGATACCGGGAGTGTAGCCAGGGGTAGAATTGGGGATGCGTGGAAATTTTTCTCCCTGGGCTTAACCGCCCGGGCCTTAACAAGTATGTCCACGGGGAGCGCATGCTCCTCATGGACATCTTTTTTTCTCCGCAGTGCATGCACTCATCTCTTTCTCTCAATATCACGGATAATGGCAGCGGGGGCACCGGGATACTTGAGCAGCCCCGTCCCGGCTTCGGCTATGGCCTACGCTCAGACGGGGCTGCTCTCTATGTCATGGCGGCGCTTGCCGCTCTACCTTGCGGCTGAACCGAAGGCTTTATTGCATGAAAGGATATGCGGGCGATGCAAGGCCACCCATCCCGGAGTGTCTCATTTATATAGGAAGCGCTTGATGGAGCGTTTCGGAGTCTTCTCAAACTCTTTGTCGACTGCTTCAATGGCTGCCAGCTGCTCATAGGGCGCAAGCTTGCCATTGAGCTTCACGCGTATTTTCTCCATGAGCAGAGGTATCTTTTCCAACGGAATCTTGCGGCCGCGCAGAGCCTCATGATCGGGAAAGACAAGTGCTACGAGATGCCCCTGGCGGTCTACCACGATACTTTCGGCCACGAATGGCATGGCATTGAGCTTGCTTTCAAGCTCCTCGGGATATATATTCTGGCCCGACGCGCTGAGTATCATTGTCTTGGAGCGGCCACGCAGGAAGATGGTGCCGTCGGCCGAGCGGGTGCCTATGTCGCCCGTGTTCAGCCATCCGTCCTTGTCGATCACCTGGGCCGTAAGCTCCGGGGCATTGTAGTAGCCGGCCATCACATTCTGGCCGCGCACCAGGATCTCTCCGGGGATGCTTTCGGGGTCGGGACTATCCACACGGCTCTCCATGATTTCCGGCAAGGTGCGGCCTGCGGAAGAGGGGATGAATTCTTTCCAGGGGGTATAGCTCACCAGGGGGCCGCACTCGGTCATGCCGTAGCCCACGGTGAAGGGGAAATTGATCATGCGCAGGAAAGCCTCGGTGGCGGCGTCGAGGGCCGCTCCCCCTATCACTACCTGACGGAAAGAGCCTCCGAACGTCTTCACGAGCTTCTGCCTCAGCTTGCGCTTCACGATGTTTTTCAGCACGGGGGTCTGGAGCATCTGCTGCATGCGCGGGGTGGATATCACCGGCTCTATGCGCTTGCGATAGATCTTTTCGAAGACAAGGGGCACGCTGAGTATGAGATGCGGCCGCACTTCGCTCAGGGCCTTGAGGAGCACGGCGGGCGAAGGTGTGCGTCCCAGCACAGTGATATGGCTGCCTGCCGCCAGGGGGGTGAGCATGTCGAAGGCACACCCGTAGGCATGCGCGAGAGGGAGGAAGGTGAGCACACGCGTGCGCTCTTTGTGGAGGCGGCTCCTGAGACCGAACACTACATTGCCGGCAAGATTCCAGCCTGTGAGCATCACACCCTTTGAGAAGCCGGTGGTGCCGGAAGTGTAGTTGAGCACTATCACGGCATCGTTGCTCACGGTGGGGTAAGAGATGTCGGTAGGACGGAATCCGTTGGGGTAGCTGTCGGCAAATCTCTGGGGGAGAGTGTCGAGGGCACGCTGCACCTTATCCATATCCTTGCCGGCCAGGAGCTTGCCTGAATCGAGTGAGAAGATCGCCTCGTTATCCTTAAGCTTGCCTATGGAGAGGGTGCGGAAAATGGCATCGCTCACCATGAATAGCCGGGCGCCGCTGTGGCGGAGTATGTGCACAATGTCGTCGGGGCTGAAATCGGGCAGGATGGGCACAATCGTGGCGCCATAGGTGATGATCGACATGAAGGTTTCTATCCACATGTCGGAGTCCTTGCCGCAGAGAGCGATCTTGTCACCGGGGTTTATTCCTATCTCTTTCAGCAACAAATGCGTGTAGGCAATGTTCTTGGCCAGATGCAGATAGCTCTTCACTCCCGGCTTGCCATAGAGCGACAGGGCCGGAAGATGAGCGTGGCGACGGAAACTTTTCTCAAAAAGTTTGATGAAATTATCGGGATAACGATACATAAGCACGGGGTATAAAAGAGTATGTCTGAAGAGGCTGCGAGGAAAACAGCTACTTATATAACTCCTAAGTCACCTACAAAGTTAACTAAGATTAGCGAAAATCGCAAAAAAAATTACAATTCCGAGCGTTTTTCCTCAGAAAAATCAGATGCACCTCCTGTATATGCCCTCCATTCGATAGATGGTGTTACCTTGAGAGAGGGTTTGAATTTAATTGACTTTATCCGGAATAGAGCCGCCACCAAATTTCACATTTATTTTTTAAACATGCTCTGTCTCCCTTGATGAACGGCATGAAAATACTCCATGCTTCAATACACTTTAACGTTATGCCACTAATATTTGCATATCACGCCGCGTTATATATGAGCTGAAAGGCTTATTACCGTTTGCTTTCACATTACTCATACAATACCTTGACATTTGCATATGCAATAATCTTCAAGAGTGCTTTATAATAAAAACCCCTACTGCCTATGACAATAATCACACACACATATGCGCTCCCGGCTCTTCCCTCTGCGGGCACTGAGCCTGCCCGGGGATATAGCCTGACCCATCCCGGTTTTCACACAGCACATTCTTAATTTTTTTACTATTTCCTAATCTAATCTGTCGATGCCTCTCTCCTCTTTTTTATATACATACAGATTCCGCAGATTAGTGATATGATTGTTACAATAATATGCTGTTCTAACTTATATTGTTACCGCTCTACATCCGTGGCCGCGAGCCGGCCCGGCGGACTATGAGTTCTAAACCATGGTTACACAGTTATAATTTTGGGTTATATACATTAATAATTTCTATCTTCCCTCGAGCAGGGTAAGAGACAAGGCCGGCGCGTCGTGATGACGCACCGGCCTTGTTAGTTGTGCGGAAATACAGCCTCAGAGAGCCGCTTCATAGATCTTGCGACAATCGGCCATGGAGAGCGGCACATAGAAGCCTAAAGTATCGCCCATATTGCCTCGCAGCGACTCGGTGAGGAGATCAAGATCAGGTTCGCCTCCTATGAGTTCGCGCAGAGAGGTGGTGAGGCCGAGTGTGTGATAGAATCCGCGCAGGGATTCGATGCCGAGGCGGCACACTTCCGCTTCGGTCTTGCCGTCGGGCGATATGCCCATCACATTGACGGCAAATTGCATTACTTTACCCGGATTCCGTTCGGCCACATACTGCATCCAGGCTGGGGTCATAACTGCCAGGCCGGCCCCATGCGCCACATTGTACCATGCAGATATCTCGTGCTCAAGGCGGTGGCTGCTCCAGTCCTCCTGCTTGCCTGTGCCGCAGAGTCCGTTATGAGCCAGGGTCGAGGCCCACATTATCGATGCACGAGCATCATAGTCGTCGGGCATTTCCTTGAGAGTGAGCGCATTATCCATCACGTCGCGCATTATGGCCTCGGCTATGGAGTCGGTGAGGTCGGTGGCCGGGGTATTGGAGAAGTAACGCTCGTAGATGTGGCAGAGCATGTCGGCTACGCCGCATGCAGTCTGAAACCAGGGAAGCGACATGGTGAGCTCCGGATTCATCACTGCGAAGCGTGGGCGCAGAATCATGGGATAACGCACCGAAATCTTGTGCTTCCCATCAAGCTTTGTTATCACAGAGTTGCCGCTGCCTTCGGAGCCGGCGGCGGGAATAGTGAGCACAACCCCGACGGGAAGGGCACGCTCCGGCTGCGCTTTGCCGCAGTAGAAATCCCAGAAATCGCCGGCATACGGCACGCCTATGGCCACAGCCTTTGCTGAGTCGATGACCGAGCCGCCCCCCACTGCCAGCACAAAGTCCACGCCATGGTCGCGGGCAAGGTCTATGCCCTCATACACGCGGTCATCGGTGGGATTGGGCGCAATCCCCTTCTGCTCCACATATTTTATGCCTGACTGAGAGAGAGACTCGCGCACCTGGCCGAGCAGCCCCGAGCGCTCGACACTGCCGCCACCGCTCACGAGCAGCACGGTAGTGCCGCCATAACGCTTCACAAGCGGGCCGGTCTGCACCTGGGTGTCGCGGCCGAACACAAATTCGGTGGGAGAATAGAATACGAAGTTTTCCATGATAGATATATATGTTAATAAGCTGATTAAGAGTTATTCTGACACAGAGGTGACCTCCCCTTTCTGAAGGCGCGTGCGCAGCAGCGTGCCCGGAGCCACCTGCGCAGCATCGCGCAGGGCATGCCCAGAGGCATCGAGCGTGATGCTATAGCCGCGGGCAAGCACGCAGTCGGGAGAGAGAAGCCTCACCTTGTCGGCAAGAGCGGCAAGACGGTCATTCTCGCGGGCCATGCGATGGGCCACACATTGCTGAAGCAACGGCGCGAAATTCTGAAGGCGGGCAGTGGCCCGGGCTATGGACTGACGCCCTGCGCCGTCTATTATGCGGGAAGCGCGCTCAAGTCGGCGGGAAGCGCCGTCCACCTGTCGCCTCACGAGCAGAGGCACTGTGGTGGAGAGAGTCTCGATACGCGTGCGGGCGGCGTCAATGCGCGTGCGGGCAAGCAGAGGCACCATGTTTTCCATGTGCTCAAGCTGCCTGAAATCGCCCGTAAGCCTATTCTGCACCAGATGAGCTACACGCGTGGCAAGATCAATGGCAGTGGCCAGGGCGTCTTCGGCCTGGGCTATGAGCCATTCGGCTGCCGCAGTGGGGGTCTTCACACGGGTGTGAGCCACGAAATCGAGCACCGTGTTGTCTCGCTCATGTCCTATGCCCACTATCACCGGAAGCATGCATCCGGCCACGGCACGTGCCAGCTCCAGGTCATCGAAACCCGCAAGATCGGTGGAAGCGCCGCCCCCTCTTATAATCACGACACAGTCGAAGAGATCGGCCGTGAGTTCTATGCGCTCTATGGCGGCTCTCACCGTGCCGCTCACCCGCTCGCCCTGCATCACGGCCTCGTAGAGCTTTGTGTAAAAGACTATGCCGGAGGCATTGCGCGACAGCTGATTCATGAAATCGCCATACCCGGCCGCTCCGGGAGCGGATATTATGGCCACCCGCTGCACAGGCGCAGGCATCGCGAGACTCTTATTGCGGTCAAGTATCCCCTCTTTCTTGAGAGCGGCGAGAATCATGGCCTGGATGCGTGTCGTGTCGCGGTAATATTCGGTGTCTATGTCATGCACGGTGAGCGAGAGGCCGTATTTCTCATGAAAAGTGACTGAGCAGAGCAGGCGCACCTCATTACCGTTTGCCATGAGCTCACGCATGCGCGCACCGTAACGGCGCCCCAGGGAGAGAGCCGTGCCGCGCCACATGGCGGCTCTCACCGTGGCCACAGGCACACCTGTGGCATCCTTCTCCACAAGAGAGAAATAGACATGGCCGCCACTGCCGCGCAGGTCGCATATCTCGGCCACCACCCAGCGGTTCTGCAGCTCCGGGGAGGAATGGATGACCATCCCCACCCCCCGCAGCAATTCAAGCAAAGAGACGTTTTCTTCCATCATCGGGATCAGTTGAGAGGGATGGGGCGGGAAGCGGCACCGTTAGGCGCGCGCATATGCAGCAGCGATGAGAGTGTGGGAGCAAGCGCCGTGGCCTCCACCGGCTCGCGGAGCACCTGCGGATTGACCGTGCCGGGAGCCATGATGAATGCGGGCGAGAGGATACTGCCTCTTCTCACGGGTGTCGAGACCACGGGATACGTGTGGTCTTCCACGAGATTCCATCCGGGAGAGAGCGTCACAGTGAGCTGAGGCGCCGTGCGCGGATTGGTGCAGAGACGCAGACGCCGCGCCTCCTCATCCTTGGGAGAGAGCAGATCGGAGAGGGTGTATACGGCACTCACTCCACTCATCTTCAGCAGAAAATCCTTGGCTGCACGGGCGGCCTCCGAAGGGTCGGCCCCCTTGGCCTCAAGAGTCTTGGCCGAGATATAGAATCCACCGCCGGCAAAGGCATCGACATAGTTGCCGGGCCCGTAGCGTGCAGAGAAAAAGCCGTTGAGCAGAGCCATCGCCCTCTTGGTGGAAAAGTCGCCCGAGGGGAGACGGTAACGGGCATCGATCGGCACGGCATCATCGTAATATCCTGTGCCGGAGAGAAATATGACACAGTTGGATAGCCCCACAGAAGAGTCTATGGCCTTGAGCAGCCTTGCGAGCTGCGCGTCGAGACGCAGATAAGAGTCCTGCAATTCAAGCCGATAGTCGCCATCCTTCACATCCCGGAAGGGTGCCGCGGTATACCCGATGCAGAGCATGTCCACCGTATCTCCACGCCTCCCGAGCTGCAGATTCTTCAGATAATCTATGGCAAGATCCGTCACCTCTTCATTCCCCTTGGGAGAGGCTGCAAAGCGCTCGTATACATCCTTGGCTCGGGATGGAAACGTGTGGCGGAATTCATACTGCCGCTTCTGGGCCGGCAACCCGGGATACCTGTCGAGCGGCAACATGGGCTTCCACTGCATGGTGTCGATGCGGGAGGAGAGCGGAGAGCGGAAATTCCGGTTGACGGCAGGAGAGGCCAGCTCCTTATAATAAGAAGATGTGGCCCAGCGGCCGTCGGCAGTATTGAGCCACGCCGCTCCCGAGCCGGCATGACCGGCCATTATCACAGACATCTGCGGATCAGCTGCCACGGCATGCGCGAGCGGAAGACCTGCGCCGTCTATCATAAGCTCATCGGTGACAGTGGAGAGAAGCAGCGGTGAGGCCGACAGAGTGAGAGATGTGTTCACCCCCACCGTGGCAGGATCGTTGAGCGCCGGGAGAGAGCGCAGAGCGGCCGCATCCCACACCTTGTCATCGGCCACACCATTGTCGGCCGGATTCGCTCCGGTGAATATCAGTGCTGTGGAAGAGACGGCATCAAGACGCGAAGGGCCGAAAGTGACATCACGCATGTATGCCCCCTCCTTGCGCATGCGGGATAAACCGTCGGAGCACATGAGCGGAGTGAGATATTCTATATAATCCGTGCGCAACTGGTCGACCACAATAGCCACCACAAGCTTCGGACGCCCCGGCCTGGCAGGCACATGGGCGCTGACACACAAAACCGACAGAAGGCACAGAGCCGAGAGAAGAGACCTTGATATACGCATGGCCTCACTCGTGGCTGAAGGTTTCCTTGCAAAGCTCCGCGAGCCATTGCAACTCACGGGGAGCCGTGGCGTCATCGGCCGTACGGTCGAGCCTCACAGGCACTACGCTCACCTCACCCTGCGAGAGCACGTGCAGATCCGTGTCAGTGGAATCAGGCTCCGCATTGATCAGTGCTCCCGCAAGCATATAGAACGCATGTCCGGCAGGATCTGTATATTGCTTGTATTCATCACTCCAGTTGCCGCGGCATGCGCGCACAAGCCGCATGCACACCGGCGGCTGCACACTGTCGGGAATATTCACATTCAGGCATATGCCCTCAGGCATGCCATGCGAAAGCATTCCGCTCACTATCGCCCTCACAAAGGGGCGGCAGGCGGAGAAGTCGGCACGCATGGAGTGGTCAGTGAGAGAGAAGCCCACAGAGGGCACCCCGAAGGCACATCCCTCTTGAGCGGCGCCCATGGTGCCGCTATACAGCACATTGATCGCGGCATTGGAGCCATGGTTGATGCCCGTCACCACCAGATCTGGCTTGCGATCGAGCAGCACAGTGTGCCAGGCAAGCTTCACGCAATCGGTGGGGGTGCCATTGGTGGAATACATGCGCGCGCCCATATATTCGCCGCAATCCTTCACCCGCAGAGCGCCATTCACAGTAAGGGCCATGCTTCCTCCCGAGCGAGGGGAATCGGGGCAGAGACACACTATCTCCCCCAGGTCATGAATGAAGTCTATGAGGCGATGCACGCCGGGAGCCGTGATACCGTCATCATTGGCTATTAGTATCAATGGTTTTTTCATTGTATTTCATCTATTTTAGAGCGGCGTAGCAGAAAATGCCTCACCACAGTGTTTACCTTCGCTCCGGGTAGCGAAGCGAGAATGTCCTTGTCCGGAAAATCCGTATACTCTCTGCGCATGCGGGCAAAATCACGGTGAGCCTTGATAATCGCGGCGGCATTGGCCCTGTCTCCCTTGAGCAGATACATGGCCCATGCCAGCGTGTCCCACAATCGGCGCTCCAGCAACTTGCGACGCCCCTTGCCACGCGGCAGATTCTTGTGAAGAAGGAGAAGATTATTGCGAAAATTAAGGTAAGTTTTCTTGGGATTGCCCTGTGCCAGAGAAGCCCCACCCACATGATATACCACCGATGAGGGCACACACATAACCTTATATCCCGCTCTGCACACACGCAGGCATAGATCGATCTCCTCCATATGAGCGAAGAAACGCTCGTCGAGCCCTCCCGCCTGCTCATAAAGACGGGTGCGCACCAGCAGGGCCGCGCCCGAGGCCCAGGCCACTTCCACCGGACGGGCGTCATACTGGCCCTCATCCTTCTCAAGACAATCGAACAGCCGCCCCCTGCAGTAGGGATAGCCAAGGCGGTCGAGATATCCGCCGGCCGCGCCTGCGTATTCGAAATACTCCTTGCGCCTCCAGCTGCGTATCTTAGGCATCACGGCTCCCACATCGGGATTGGCCTCCATGAAGTCGAGCAACGGATCGAGCCAGCCGGGCGTCACCTCCACATCGGAGTTGAGCAGCAGGGAATATTCATATCCGGTGAGAGCCAGCGCACGGTTGTATCCGGCTGCAAAACCGTAGTTCTCGCCGAGTTCAAGCACCTTTACCTCGGGATGGTGCTCCCTCACCCAGGCCACGGAATCATCCGTGCTGCCATTGTCGGCCACGATAAGATCGGCGCGTCCGCTTATGGTGCAGGCAGCAGCTGCAGGAAGAAACTCCCGAAGCAGTTTCGCCCCGTTCCAGTTAAGTATGATTACGGCAGCTTTCTTCATATATATATTTATGTATTGAGGCCCGCACAGGCGGGCCTCATCATTAGTGGCATCCTTGTGCCGGAGCGATCATCACTTGCCGTGGCAATTCTTATATTTCTTGCCGGAACCGCATGGACACGGGTCATTGCGTCCCACCTTGGGCTGAGCCTGCACCGGCTGTGTCACCGTCTGCCTCTGGCCCGCATTCTGCGCAGCCTGGCGCTGGGCAGCCTGCCCCTCGTAGCTCTCGCGCGTGGTGGAATAATTGGCATAAGGATTGGCAGTGGAGGAATAGCTTGAGTATTCACGGCGCATCTGCTGCTGTTGCTGCTGAGCCTGATGTGCCGCGGCGGCACGGGCGCGCTGCTCCTGCTCGGCGGCAGCCTGCTGCTCGGCAGCCTTGGCCTGGGCCTCATCGAAGTCAGGCACATTGAGCCTTCCGCGCATCAGAGTGGCCACCGACTTGCTGTTCATCTCATTGAGCATCTTCTTCCAAAGCTCATAGGCTTCCAGCTTATAGATCACGAGCGGATCCTTCTGCTCGTAGGACGCGTTCTGCACAGAATGGCGCAGCTCATCCATTTCCCTGAGCTGCTCCTGCCAGGCCTTGTCGATCGACGACAACAGCACCATCTTCTCCCAGCTCTTGGTGAGCGAACGGCACTCAGTGGCATAAGCCTCATCCAGGTCAGTGCGCAGATATATTCCGCGGCGACCGTCGGTCATGGGTATGCCCACCACCCCGTGAGCGCCCTGATTGTCTACGAAATTCCTGATCCATGGGAGAGCCTTCTCGCGCATCTTCTCCTTGTTGCGCTCCATATGCTTGAGAGCGGCATCGGCAAGAGCCTCGGCCACTGCATTGCGATCCATGCGGGAGAAGTCATCCTTGGCAAAAGGCATTTCTATGGCAAACGTCTTCATCACCTCCTCCGAGAGGGCATTGTAGTCGCCATTATAGAGGGATGCGAATTCTCCGGAGAGCTCATATATCATGTTGACTATGTCGGTGCCTATGCGCTCTCCCTTGAGAGCGTTCTGGCGGCGACCGTACACACCCTTACGCTGGGCATTCATCACATCGTCATATTCCACAAGGCGCTTGCGGATGCCGAAGTTGTTCTCCTCCACACGCTTCTGCGCATTCTCTATCGACTTGCTCACCATGTTGCTCTCTATCATATCCCCCTCCTTGAAGCCGAGGCGGTCGAGAGTCTTCACTACGCGCTCCGAGGCAAACAGGCGCATCACCGTATCCTCAAAGCTCACGAAGAAGACCGAGCTGCCGGGATCACCCTGACGGCCTGCACGGCCGCGGAGCTGACGGTCTACACGGCGGCTCTCATGTCTCTCCGTGCCTATGATGGCAAGGCCACCGGCATCCTTCACCTCCTGAGAGAGCTTGATGTCGGTACCGCGGCCGGCCATGTTGGTAGCGATGGTCACGGTGCCTTTCTGGCCCGCACGGGCCACAATGTCGGCCTCCTTCTGGTGATACTTGGCATTAAGCACCTGATGAGGTATCTTCCTAAGCGTAAGCATCTTGGAGAGCAGTTCGGAGATTTCCACACTGGTGGTGCCCACGAGCACCGGGCGGCCGGCATCCACCATCTGCTGCACCTCCTCTATGACGGCGGCATATTTCTCCTTCTTAGTGCGATACACACGGTCGTTCATATCCTTGCGCTGCACCGGGCGATTGGTGGGTATCTCCACCACGTCGAGCTTGTAGATGTCGTAGAACTCGCCTGCCTCCGTCATGGCCGTGCCGGTCATGCCCGCCAGCTTGCGGTACATGCGGAAATAATTCTGAAGCGTGATAGTGGCATAGGTCTGTGTGGCGGCTTCCACCTTCACTCCCTCCTTGGCCTCGATGGCCTGGTGCAGACCGTCGGAATAACGACGGCCTTCCATGATGCGTCCCGTCTGCTCATCCACTATCTTGATCTTTCCGTCATCTATCACATATTCCACATTGAGATCAAAGAGAGTGTAAGCCTTGAGCAACTGATTCACAGTGTGCACCCTTTCAGCCTTCTCGGCATAGGAATTAAGTAGATCATCCTTCTTCTGCACCTTCTCCTCAGTGGAGAGAGGCTCATTCTCCACCTGCGAGAGCTGCGCGGCTATGTCGGGGAGCACGAAGAAGAGCGGATCATCGGTAGTCCCCGTGAGCACCTCTATACCCTTATCGGTAAGCTCTATGGAGTGATTCTTCTCATCTATCACGAAGAACAGGGGCTCCACGGCCTTGGGCATCTCGCGGTTATTGTCCTGCATATAGTGGCCCTCTATACGGAGCATGAGCTGCTTCACGCCGTCCTGGCTCAGATAGCGTATGAGCGGGCCATACTTGGGCAGCGCCTTGTAGACACGGAACAGAGCGAGACCACCCTCCTCCTCAAGCATCTTGGCCGTGAGCTTCTTGCCCTCGCCGGCCTGGCCCTTGTCATACTTGGCCACCTCGGCCTCGTCTCCGCTCCAGGCGGCGGCAATCTTGGCCTTGGCCTCCACAAGCATGCTGTTGGCAAGCTTGCGCTGGGCCTCCACCACCTTCTGCACATTGGGCTTGAACTCATTGAACATCTGGTCATCACCCTTAGGCACCGGGCCTGAGATGATGAGCGGCGTGCGGGCATCATCGATAAGCACCGAGTCCACCTCATCGACTATGGCATAATAGTGATCCTCACGCTGCACCAGCTCAGAAGGATCGGAGGCCATGTTGTCGCGCAGATAGTCGAAACCGAATTCATTGTTGGTGCCGAACGTGATGTCGGCCTTATAAGCGGCACGGCGTTCGGCACTGTTGGGCTGAGTCTTGTCGATGCAGTCCACCTTGAGTCCGTGGAACTCATATAGCGGGCCCATCCACTCGGAGTCACGCTTGGCCAGATAGTCATTGACAGTCACCACATGCACACCCTCGCCCGTGAGAGCATTGAGGAAGACCGGAAGCGTGGCCACGAGAGTCTTGCCCTCGCCTGTGGCCATCTCGGCTATGTTATTTGTGGCCTTGCCGTTCTGCATCATTCCGTGGAGCACCTGTCCGCCTATGAGCTGCACGTCATAGTGCACCATATCCCACTTGGTGATGTTGCCGCCGGCCATCCATTCGTTCTTATACACGGCCTTGTCGCCGTCTATCATCAGGAAGTCCTTGCCTGCGGCGGCCAGGTCACGGTCACACTGGGTTGCGGTCACCTCGATAGTGTCATTCTGGGCAAAGCGGCGGGCTGTCTCCTTGACAATGGCAAACACTTCAGGAAGAGCGGCGTCAAGCTTCTTGGCATAGAGCTCGAAATACTCCTCCTTGAGGTCGTCGATCTTGCGCCACAGAGGCTCGCGCTTGTCATATTCGAGAGTCTCTATCTCCTTGCGGGTCTCGGCTATCTGATCCTTATAGACCTGAGCCGCGCCGCGTATGTCATCGCGTATTATGTCGATGCGATGGCGCAGCTCATCATTGCTTATGTCTGCTATCTGCGCGGAAATAGGGTTTATTTCCTTGCGCAGACGATCCCAGAGCGGCTTGACTGCGCGCTCACTCTGGTCGCCGAATATTTTCTTGAGAATATTATTGAATCCCATATACTATATATAAGAGTAAGAAAAGCAGAGATTTGCGACTCAGGCACATGCCATAAGCACACATCACTCCATAATATCCCGCAAAGGTAAAAAAAAATCCCGAAACGTCAAAACCGCCCTGCTCTATCATCTGACTCTGCTACTATAGCGCGCATCCTATTGGCCACCCCTCTCCCGCGTAAAAAAGCGATATATCCATGTAAAAACGGCAGAAAGAGGGTTTGATAATTTACAAGCATATTGATTATGGCGAGATTCCCAATGCCATTATTATAGAATGATTATGCGCCCTCGGCGAACAAAAATATGCTTTACAACACATTTAACCTATTTTAACAATTGGGGGGGTGGGTGTTTTTTCGATTTATTATAACTTTGTAATACTTTTTCGGAGGCAGGGTTCCACCGGCAGAGGCCGGGGTGATCCCGCAGCTTTCTGTAAAGGGTTTTCTGCCCGTGGCTACTAATCTCGTATTACTTTATCACTATGCTCCGATACTTCCGCTGATCGCTACTACATCCCCTGGCTTTAAAGTACCTGACTTAGATACCCACTGACACATTTTTACGCTATGAAAACCCGTCTCTTTACACGAGTACGGGCATTGGCTTCTATATATGATTCTCGATTCCAAGAGCCTGATCACTCTTGGAATATTTCGGCTACACTCCCTTTTATATTCATTTAACATTCTATAACGATTAACCAACTAAAAATTCTTGCAAATGACAAAACTACGAGAACGTATCGGAGCTTTGACCCTGCGGTCTATGCTCCTGCTCGCGGCCTTGCTTGCATTGTCGCAAACAGCCTCGGCCTGGACTTACTACTACCTCCGAAGTGACGGTGCCAACTACAACGACAACACCCGCCATGAGCTGAAATGGGACGGCTCCGGCTACACTCTTGAAAACTTTTCCGTGGAAAGCGACTGGACTTTCAAGGTAATAGCCACAAACACCCCGAATGCCGATGAAGAATGGTACGGCCCGGCGACAGCCACAACTATCGACGGCAACTATTCCGGCAATTTACTGGGAAAAGACAGCCAGCAGCTCACCCTCAAGGCCGGAAAGGCCTACACAGTGACTGTCAAAGTGGAAGCACGGTATGGCAACCCCAACGCCATTACATTCACCGAAGTGCAGCAACAGCTCTCCTATTTCAAAAGCGGCACAAACATCTATCTTGATCTCAACAACACCGACTGGAGAAACGGCGGCCCCTCCTTCAAGGGCACATTCTATTCTGCAGACGGGACTGCCTCTTCTGAGGTGAATTTCACTCTCGTGGAAGGCAAGGATCAGCTCTATGTGTGCACTGTGCCCGAAGGTGAGTTCACATCCCTCACGATCAACCGCTACGACAGCAACGGCTCCAGTCAGTGGAGTAAACTCATAGGCGTGACTCCCTCTGAAAATGGCAACACTGTGAAGCTTTCAGGTGTAACAACCGACTTCAACAATACCAACGAAGGCAAATACAACTGGAGCTACACGGAAGATAGCGTGAAAGACATCTACCGTCTTGTGATACGCTACAAAGACATAAACGGTGTCGACAAGACCGAATATCACAACTTCAACGGCACTCAGCTCACCGTAAATGCCCTCAACCTCCTTGACTCCTTCAATATCATACACATACTCGGCGAAAATGAGACCGAATATGTACTCTCCGGCGAAGGCGTGATCTCCGCAGGCTCTTCCATGAAGCTTGCCGACGCCACTCTCGGACGTGCCAACGTCACTTTCTCCTTGACCGCAAACGATTCCGGCGTTCCCCAGTCACTCTCCGCCTCCATAGGCACTGTGACTCCCTTCTCCTATTACATTAACTATCTCGGCCACAAGACTCTCTTCGACTCCGAGAAGCAGCTCTCCATAAACGGATTCGACACTACCGCTCCATTCCTCGTAAGCGTAGAGCCTTCATTCCATGGCAACGTGAATGACAACACTACATTCGTGCTCACAGGCACCAACGTCAAAGAGAGCGGAAATGGCTACTGCAAGCTCGACTACAGCAAGGTGGGCACAGCCGACATCGCATTCTCCCTCGCTGTCAATGCCTCAGGCTATCCCACTGCCATCAATGCCGAGATCTCCAACTTCAAGGAGCCCACTGCCTCCAAGTTCTATCTCACCGGCGCATTCAACTCTTGGGCCGGCAATGATGCCAACTACAACTTCTCTTACGTAGGCTATGAGCTGGACGGCAAGGATTTGTATCTCAAGTACACTTATGAATTCTCTGACTTCAACGCCTCCCACATATTCAAGCTGTACTACGATAACAACTATCAGAACCCTTCCACCGACCTCACCAACATAGAGTGCGAGACAAACGACGATGCCGCCTATAAGTTAACAGAGGCCTTCAAGGCTGCCATGAACGGCAACAGCAATATCCGCTTCACTCTGCTCACCACTCCGGCCGGCAACTATCACAGTCTCTCAGCCGAACTCATCGTCGAGGATGCCCTGTACGCCATAGTCGTCAACGGCAAAGAAGTTGCGATGACCAAGGCTGCCGATGCCAACACCTTCACCCTCCGCTTCTCCGATGAGCGCTTCCCCGTAGGCAGCTCCTTCCAGATTAAGCGTATAGCCGACGGCGCTCTCTTCCCCGCCGATGGAGAACAGCTCTCCGGCTCTCTCGTGAAGACTGAAAACGGCGCTCTCATGATCGACACCGAGAATCTCGGCATCACCCCCGGTCTCTATCCCGTGACCTTTGTGCTCAAGGTAGATGACAACGGCAAGCCCGTAGGCATCTCCGCCGCTGTCAACACTCTGCAGTCTGACTTCTACATCGACTATAACGGCCATAAGGTATACTTCACCGGCACAGGCAACCGCCTCATCTGCTCTGCAGAGCGCTTCGATCTCAGCAAGGATTTCTATCTCAAGCAGGGAACAGACACTCATCAGGTGACCGGCACCAATGTGCAGAAAGGCACCGCCGAAGGCTCTATCAGACTGCGTAGTGAAGCTACCGACCAGCCCACAGTGCTCTTCACGCTCATGCTCGACAATCTTGGAAAGCCCCTCTCTCTCTCGGCCATCCGCATCTCTGCCGGCATGCCTTTCTACCCCGACGGAATCACTACCCGCAAGGAGTTCCGCCAGGCCATGGAGCGTGGCGACGGCCCCTTCTACTACCTCTCGGGCCACAACATCAACAATGCTATCGTGTCGCCCGAATGGCAGCTCATCAAGGAGAGCGACACACGCTATGTGTGTGACTTCACTTACAACCGCCACGACCATAAGAGCTCTGACCTGGTGAGCGGCAACTGGGGCAACTTCGGCCCCAACACCATCACTGTGCAGAAGTTCGTGAACTGCGCCGCAACCCAGCCCGTGCTTGACTGGAACGCCGGCGACCAGTCGGCTCTCGCAGCTGCAGCTCCCCAGGCCGGCAAGCGCTGGCGTGCTATCTATAACCCTCTGGCTGCAAGCAACAAGCTCACCTTCGTGGCCCTGCGATACGACGCCGAGACAAAGACTTGGGTTGAGACAGAATCTACCGATGCCACTGTGCTCCCCTTCATCTCGCTCATAGGCGACGAATGGAAACAGAAGGACATCTACTCCCTGGCTTATCAGCCCGAAAGCACCTCTACCGACAATGCATGGCAAGATGCCTGGATCCAGTATGGAGCAAACGGACAGCCCGTGCTCTCCCGCACCTATGGCCAGGCTTACTACAACACCCAGTGGCCCCCGAAGAATCCCATCATGTTCACCGTAGACGTGAACAATGCCGACTTCAGCCTCAACTCCGAGAACCTCACGTTCACCACTACCGGCAAGCGCGCCACCGGCAGATCTTGGATGGATGAGTTTGATTCCTATCAGGGACAGCTTGAGCTGGAAGCCGACAAGGAATACGTGCTCTACCAGGTGGACAACGTATGGGTAAAAGGCAACTGGAAGATATGGAGCGGATGGAGCAGCTCCCACTATAATGGCGGTTACGCCGAGTGGGACATGAACTGGAACTGGGGCCACGGCTCACAGAGCGAGGATCCCACCAGTATAGGTATGAACCAGACCGTAGAACTCGGCCTTGAGCGTGGCAACATATATCTTGAAGACGCCGAAGTTCCCCGATTCCTCTCACACATATATTTCTTCCTCGCCACCGATGAGGCCCAGGCACGTGCACAGGGCAAATCACATTCCCGCATCTTCACCACCGAGTCGCTGGGCGGCGCGCAGATCATGGCCCGCAGCAACGAGGACTACACCTTCGGTCTCTTCAACCCCTCTATCAAGGATCTCAAGGATGGAGTGACAGTGCAGAGCGTGGAAATCGTGGCCAAGAGCGTAGTAGGCAACAAGGTTGTGGCCAACCTCTCCATCGCTGATGTGACCGGCAACGTACACGACAACGACTCTTTCCGCGCGATATTCAAGAAGAACCCCTCTTCCTATGCTCCCGGCTACTTTGAGGGCGACCGCGCTTACTCGGCCTCCGGCTGGTACTACTATGAGATGACAGTGAAATTCTCTCAGGGTGATCCTGCGGTAGTTACTTCTAATCCCTACTGGATCGAGGTCGCTTCCGAGAATCTCTTCACCGCCCAGCTCGTGGAGGTGCAGAACAACAGCATCGAAGGATACAAATATGTCACCGGCTCTGACCCCTCAGCAACCGTGGCCTATGGCGTGAACACCGACGAGAGCGGCAACGTGACCGACTTCACCCGCCTTGCATCCGTGCCCGGCAACGAATTCTACGGCGACCGAGAGAAAGCCATCTGGACCAACAAGATGGTGGTATTCTCCTATCGCCCCTGGGAAGATGACAATGTCACTGTGGAGAACAAGAACTCCAAGGTGAAGACCTGGGAGCTCTTCCTCAATGGCGCTTCCAAGGATGAGATCAACTATGAAGTGACCGATACCGATGCCGACTATGCACGCATCTTCGATATAGCCGATGCCGGCGCACAGGAATTCAATCTCACCATATCCTACTGGCCCGGCACCGCCGATGGCGACGTGGATACGGAGACCGTGGTAGGCCCCATCTCTCGCGGCACCACCACTACATATCTGCGTGTGCCCAACCCGCGTCTGCAGCCCCGCTTCTCCGTAGAGAAATGGAGAGAAGATACCGAGAGAGCGATCACTGTGGGAGACCAGGAATACACCCACGTACGTCCCCGCCACTATAGCGTGACACTCTATGTCGACATGCCCAACGCCACTCAGGAACTCCTCAATGTGATTCCCGAGGATGACAAAGTGATCGACGTGAAATTCACCGATAATGCATGGATGGCCGGCTACATAGGCCGCTCTCAGCTCAACCTCTCTCAGGCCGACGTGACCGGCAGCGGAGCCACTATCAAGTTCAATGATATGCCCACAGGCTCATGGCTCCACTTCGATGAGGAGAGCGAGCAGTGGATGGGTGTGGCACGCCATCTCGCAATGTCGTTCCCCACAGGCGACAACAGCCCCGTGCGCTGGTACGACCGTCCCCGTAACGGTGTCGACGTGCAGCTCAAGCCTATAATGAACGCTCCTGAGTTTGCCGACAACTGCGAGGGCATGAAGGTCTACCGCTACAAGGCTCCCGTAGAGGGCAAGGAGAACGCCTGGAAGGAATACTTCGTAATGGCTACTCCTCCCACAATAACTCCCGCATCTACCAATAAGCTCCACGAGGGCAACGCTGCTATCAAGCATGAGCCTGAACATTCTTACTATGCGCTCTTCATCAACGATGAGATGCTCGAGAGATACCAGCTCATAGAGGAGCTTGAGGACGAAGCTATCACCTATACCATCACTGAGTCAGCCGAGAGCACTTGGTACTCAGGCATGGATAAGGACAAATGGATCAACGACAGACTGGATCTCTCAATCTCTCACATCTATTTCTTCGACTCGACTAATCCCAATGTAGAGGGCGACGGAACATTTGTGATCGCCACAGGCCTCTCCAAGCAGCAGCGCGCCGCAGCTCTCGCAGCGGCACCCGCACTGACTGCCGAAGGCGAAGAGATTCCGGCTCTTTCATTCATTCCTCTCATGCCCGGAAAGGTGAAGACTTACGATGTATATGACAACGGATTCTCACACGATGAAATCGCGACTTCCGTAGAAGAGATCGAATCAGGACGCACCGTGGCTCTGGCCGGCGCCGGATTCATCCACCTGCTCACAGAGGGAGCGGTATACACCGTAGACGGTCGCTGCGTCTTCTCCGGCAAGGGCCGAGCCGACGTTGCTCCCGGCATCTACGTGATCGCCACTCCCGGAGCTTCCTACAAGATGGTTGTAAAATAATCCTATTTCCTTAGAGAGTGTTTGAATTTAAATCAAATTAAGGCTGAGAGGATTTTTGAGGGAATTCCGCGAGTTGAGGAAGGAGCATAGCGAGCTATGCGACTGAT
>CAJTTA010000029.1 GCA_910579305.1 uncultured Muribaculaceae bacterium | reverse complement strand
TTTCAAGCTGTCGGTTCAACTTTTTTATAGCATTTCTTATCCCGAACTCGCGTTAAGAGATTTTCTTCTCAAAGAAATAGAAGGAAGTCGGTAGTTAATCACGAATTCATATGTCTGATACATAACAAGAGAGCCACTCCGACAATATTCCGGAGTGGCTCTCTTTATGTATCAGAAAGTGTCTTACTGCTTGTCAATAGCCTCGGGGCCGGTCACTTCAGGATCGGGCTCATAGCTCTGTCTGGACAGGCGCACATAGCTGTTGTATCGCCACTTGGCGTTCTCCTCTGCCGCGTCAAAGAGTTCTTCAGCCTCAGCCGGATACTGCTTCATCACAGAAGCGTAACGCACCTCTCCCTTGAGGAAGTCCTTGAACTTATCCCACTGCGGAGCCTTGCTGTCGAGTGTAAACGGATTCTGATGCTGTGCCTCTGCGAGAGGATTGTAACGCCAAAGCTGCCAATAGCCGCATTCCACCGCACGACGCTCTTCCTCCTGGGCATGGCCCATTCCGGCCTTGAGTCCGTGGTTGATACATGGGCTGTAGGCGATTACGAGAGACGGGCCATCATATGCCTCGGCCTCACGAAGAGCCTTGAGCGTCTGAGCCTGATCGGCACCCATTGCCACCTGCGCTACATATACATAGCCATAGGTTGTCGCGATAAGGCCGAGATCTTTCTTGCGGATGCGCTTGCCGGATGCTGCAAACTTGGCTATGGCTGCCATTGGAGTAGACTTCGAAGCCTGGCCTCCAGTATTGGAATATACCTCCGTGTCAAGCACAAGGATATTCACATTCTTGCCTGAAGCGATCACGTGGTCAAGACCACCGTAACCTATATCATAGCTTGCGCCGTCGCCGCCTATGATCCACTGGCTGCGCTTGGGCAGATAGCCTGCAAGTTCCAGAATCTGCGCACACACCTGGCAGCCACCCTTGGCGCTTTCACGCACATAAGGAATCAGCTCTTTGGATGCGGCATGAGATGCAGCAGCATCTTCGCGTGACTCAAGCCAGCGATTTGCCGCAGCCTTATAGTTATCGGAAATCTTGTCGGAGGCCACCATCTGAGATAAGAGATCTACCAGACGTGCGCGCATCTTGTCATAGGCAAGAGTCATGCCGAGACCATACTCGCAGAAATCCTCAAACAGAGAGTTTGCCCAGGCCGGGCCTTCTCCATCGGCATTAGTTGTGTAAGGAGTAGAAGGCACGGAGCCAGAGTAGATGGAAGAACAGCCTGTGGCATTGGCCACAATCTGGCGGGGGCCGAAGAGCTGCGTCACGAGCTTGAGATAAGGGGTCTCTCCGCAACCGGAGCAAGCGCCTGAGAACTCAAAGAGAGGTGTGGCAAACTGGCTATTCTTAGTATTCAGAGCAATATCGAAGAGATCAGCCTTGGAAGAGACATGATCGATGCAGTAATCCCAATTCTTCTGCTCCTCAAACTGGCTCTCTATGTGCTTCATAGCAAGAGCCTTGTTGCCTTTCTTGCCCGGACACACATCCACACAGTTGCCGCAGCCGAGACAGTCGAGCACATCCACCTGCTGCACAAAGCGCATGCCGGCTACATTCTTGCCCATTGCGGGGATGCTGTGTTCCTCGCCAAACGGAGCTGCAGCCATTTCCTCGGCATTGAGGAGGAAGGGACGTATCGTGGCATGCGGACATACGAATGAACAACGGTTGCACTGGATGCAATTCTCAGGATTCCATTCAGGCACGAAAGCGGCCACACCGCGCTTCTCGTACTTGGCTGTGCCCTGAGGCCAAGTGCCGTCCACATGGTCGGTAAAGGCACTCACCGGCAGAAGATCGCCATCCTGAGCATTGATGGGGCGCACTACATTTGTGATGAATTCAGGCTCTCCGGGATGTGATTCAGGAGCTTCCTCGGGAAGATTTGCCCAGGCCGGATCTACGTTAAGCTTGTGATATTCACTGCCGCGATCCACTGCCTGATAGTTCATGTTAACCACATTCTCGCCCTTCTTGCCGTAGCTCTTGTTGATGAATTTCTTCATCTGCTCCACAGCCAGATCCACAGGAATTACCTCCGTGATGCGGAAGAATGCGCTCTGAAGTATTGTATTGGTGCGATTGCCGAGACCTATCTCCTGGGCTATCTTTGATGCGTTGATATAATAAAGCGTGATGTCATGCTGTGCGAGATAACGCTTTACATTCACCGGGAGATTCTTGGCAAGCTCTTCTCCCTCCCAGATTGTATTGAGCAGGAATGTGCCGCCCTTCTGAAGGCCGCGCAGCACATCGTACATGCGCAGGTAAGCCTGCACGTGACAGGCCACAAAGTTGGGAGTTGTCACCAGATAGGTGGAACGTATCGGATCATCGCCGAAACGAAGATGAGAGCAGGTGAAACCGCCGCTCTTCTTGGAGTCATATGAAAAATATGCCTGGCAATACTTGTCTGTATTGTCGCCTATGATTTTCACTGAATTCTTGTTGGCTCCCACTGTGCCGTCGGCACCCAGGCCATAGAACTTTGCCTGGAACAATCCTCCTGATGCGAATGCTATCTCCTCGCCGGCAGGAAGGGAATGGCCGGTCACATCATCATTGATGCCGATGGTGAACTGGTTGCGTGGTTCGGCTGCAGCCAGATTATCATACACAGCCACGATCTGAGCGGGAGTGGTATCCTTTGAACCGAGACCATAGCGGCCACCCACGATAAGAGGCGCGTTCTCGCGGCCATAGAAACAATCTTTCACATCCAGATACAGAGGCTCGCCTATGGCTCCCGGCTCTTTTGTGCGGTCAAGCACTGCTATACGCTTGGTAGTGGCAGGCACAGCCGCAAGGAAATGACGGGCTGAGAACGGACGGTAAAGATGCACTGCGACAAGGCCTACCTTGCGACCACTCTCACGGAGATGATCGATAGTCTCGCGGATCGCCTCAGTCACCGAACCCATGGCAATGATCACGTGCTCTGCTTCGGGATCACCATAATAATCGAACAGACCATATTTGCGGCCTGTGATTTTGGAGATTTCATTCATGTACTCCTCCACTATGCCAGGAACTGCGTCATAGTAGGCATTGGATGCCTCGCGATGCTGGAAGAATACATCGGGGTTCTCTGCCATGCCGCGAGCCACGGGCTTTGAGGGATTCAATGCGCGGGCGCGGAATTCGGAGAGGGCCTCCCGATCAAGCAGCGGAGCGAGATCTTCATTGGAAAGAGCCTCTATTTTCTGTATCTCATGAGAGGTGCGGAAACCATCGAAGAAGTTCACGAAAGGCACCCGGCTCTTGATAGTGGCAAGGTGAGCCACTCCTGAAAGATCCATCACTTCCTGCACGGATCCCTCGGCGAGCATGGCAAATCCTGTCTGGCGCACAGACATCACATCCTGGTGGTCGCCGAATATAGACAGTGCATGCGACGCAAGCGCGCGCGCTGACACGTGGAATACGCAAGGCAACAACTCGCCGGCGATCTTATACATATTAGGGATCATGAGCAGCAATCCCTGTGAAGCGGTGTAAGTAGTGGTGAGGGCGCCAGCCTGAAGTGAGCCGTGTACGGCACCGGCCGCGCCACCTTCGCTCTGCATTTCCTGCACGAGCACGGTCTCGCCGAAGATGTTCTTGCGACCTGCAGCAGCCCATTCATCTACATATTCGGCCATTGTCGATGAGGGTGTGATGGGGTAGATTGCAGCCACTTCGCTGAACATATAGCTCACATGGGCAGCAGCCTGATTACCATCGCAGGTCAGGAACTTTTTCTCTTTACTCATAATCTTTGATGATTAGTATTAACTTGGAAAATTCTTTCTATCTTAAATTCCGGGAAATATATTCACTCCACCGGAGCGCATCTATATTACGTAACACTCAATTAGGGTGCAAAGTTAGCAAAAATACGCGGCATTGACAATTTTTTTGCTAATTTTGCGCTGAAATACACTCAGTCAATGAAGGCTTTTTTAATCGACCGTACTCCCCGACAACAATTCCTGGTGTCGATGGGATTGTTTTTTGTGATTCTTGTCGCGGCATGTGCCTTTCCCGATTATTCCACCAAGGGTGAGCCGCGGGAGGCTCTTGTAGCCGTGGAGATGCTGCGCTCCGGCAATTGGATTCTACCTATCGACTCTTCCGGCGACATGGCTTACAAACCGCCTATGTTTCACTGGCTTGTAGCCATATTCTCCCTTCCTGCGGGACATGTCACGGAATTCTCCTCACGCCTGCCTTCGGCACTGGCCCTTCTGCTCATGTGCGCCGCCACATGGTGGTTTGCCGCACGCAGTGACAGCCGCCCGCACTCATCTGTGCGCCCTATGCTCACGACCCTTGTGATGCTCACCAGCTTCGAAGTATTCAGAGCCGGAGTGAATTGTCGTGTAGACATGCTTCTATGCGCATTTATTGTAAGTGCGGTCTACATGCTGGCGCGTGGGGGGACGCATCTATCCGGCGGCTGCCTGAAATGGCAGTTAGCCGCCGTGCTGCTCATGAGCGGAGCGGTGCTCACCAAAGGCCCTGTGGGTGTCATCATTCCGTTAGGCATATGGTGGACGTGGGGCATACTGTTGCGCCGGGACGTATCCGCACCCATATGGAGGCTCACACTCCGTGCCGTATGGCTCGGAATAGCGGCCCTGATTCTGCCCGCAATGTGGTATTTAGCAGCGTATAACCAGGGAGGAGAGAAATTCCTACGTCTGGCCATGGAAGAAAACTTCGGCCGCATGACAGGCACCATGAGCTATGCAAGCCACGTAAAGCCATTCTGGTACAATGCCGTCATGATAGCATCAGGGCTCATACCCTGGTCGGCTTTACTGCTCGCAAGCCTGTGGCGGAGACCTTGGAAATGGATGCACCGTCAGGCCCTCACTCCCGCCAGTGCGGGGCATGCATCGATTCTGCCGCTGAAGAACGTTTCCCGTCGCGAATTATTATGCTGGATTGCCGTGATATTCGTGCTCGTTTTCTATACATTGCCCAAGAGCAAACGAGGGGTATATCTTCTCCCGCTATATCCTTTCGCGGCCTCTCTCATAGCTGACTACGTGCTATTGTATGCCTCTCGATTCAGAAAAGCGACAAGCATCGCAGTTAAAGCCGGCTGGATAGCATTTGAATTATATGCAATAACTTATGTGGCGATATGGCCTCTGATCGTAGAGCAGCGCAGTGACCGTCATGTTGCCGTGGAAATAGAAAAGATTGCGGGCACGACCCCCATATACACCTATATTAATTCCCGCATGGACAGATTCTATGGCGTGGATTTTTATTTGGGTGTCCGCATGAAAGCGTTGCTCCCCTCCGGACAAGACTGCAACCGGCTCAATGGAGGCAGCTACACCCCCCACATGATAAACATGCCTGCCGAAAATCATTTCTTCATCGCTATTCCAGCCAGGGACTATGAGATGCAGGGAGCAGAACTGAAAGAATATTTCAATGGATGCGGCTACTCCATATGCAAAGCATGGGAAAGTCAGGCCAATACCCGTGACATGCGTCAGCCACTCATTCTTCTTAAAGTCAATCGTCTATGAATAAAACCGCTATGATTCTCGCCGGAGGCAGCGGGACACGTGCCGGCGGAGGAATACCCAAACAGTTCAGGAAGCTATGCGGCTGCCCCGTAATATGGCACAGCATGCACGCTTTCAAACAGGCTGATCCCGACACACGGCTTATGCTTGTAGTGCATGAGGAATGGATAAGTCATCTCAGAAAAATCCTTGACGCAATGCCTCAGGCGCAACATTATGACTATACCATAGTGGCCGGCGGGGGCTCGCGCATTCATTCGGTAATGAACGGACTCGCCCTAATTAGCCAGGACGGAGGCTATGATCTTGTGGCGGTGCATGACGCTGCCCGTCCGCTCATAACTCCTGCCATGATTACCCTGGGATGGGAAACCGCTATGCGCCACAATTCAGCCGTGCCGGTAGTGCCGCTTGCCGATTCAATACGCGAGACATATCCGGGTGGAAGCCATGCCGCAGACAGGGCACACTTTCGATTGGTGCAGACACCTCAGATATTCAATATACGCCTCTTGAAGTCGGCTTATGGCAAAATCGACCCTGAGGATGTACCGTCGCAACTCACGGATGACGCATCGGTCATTGAAGCCATCGATCAGTCCGTGACTCTCTATGACGGCATTCCCGAGAATATCAAAATAACCACACCCATAGATTTCATTGTAGCCGAAGCTCTGATGCACCATCGCAATGGATAAGCTCAGTCACACTAAAATAATGTACCTCAAGGGGGTGGGGCCTGTGAGAGGCAAGCTGCTTGAAGATGAGCTTGGCATTGCCACATTGCGCGATCTCCTGTACACAGCCCCGCGGCGATATATAGACCGTCGCAGAGTCTACCGCATTTCCGAATTAAGCGAGGATATGCCGGATGTGCAGGTGGCAGGCCGGTTTCTGAGATTCACCCATGAGGGGGAGGGAGCGAGGCGTAGGCTGTCGGCTCTCTTCACCGACGGGCAAAGCATGATGCAGGTCGTCTGGTTCAACCGCATAAAGCAGATAGCCGAGGCCTATACCCCTGGCACTACGTATCTGCTTCTCGGCAAGCCCGGGTTATTCAAGGGCACATGGTCTATGGCTCATCCTGAAGTAGAGCCATATGATCCGTTGAAGCCCCCCGAAGGCCTCAGAGGCGTATACCCACTCACAGAAACTCTGCGCCGACGAGGCATCACTCCTCGCACAATCCCTGCACTTGTGCACTGTGTGCTCGCTTCGCGCGCGCGGATAAACGACTCTCTCCCCCGCCCTATCCTGGAGAAATACAAGATGATGACTCTGCATGACGCACTGCATCAGATACATTGCCCTTCTTCTTCCGGAGAGTTGAAAGCGGCGCAGGAACGGCTTAAGTTTGAAGAGCTTTTTTATCTTCAGCTTCATATATTGCGATATGCGCGAGTGCGAAACAGGCGACTGCGCGGACATGTATTCTCGCATGTGGGCACCCATTTCAATACCTTTTATTCCGATGTGCTGCCGTTCAGCCTCACGGGCGCTCAGAAACGTGTGCTGAGAGAAATAAGAGAAGACACTCGCTCAGGCTTGCAGATGAATCGTCTGCTGCAGGGCGATGTGGGCAGCGGGAAGACAATGGTGGCTTTCATGTCAATGCTGCTGGCCGTGGACAATGGCCTGCAGGCATGTCTCCTCGCTCCTACTGAGATTCTTGCCACACAGCATTATGAGACTCTGTGTGAGTGGTGTGAGCAACTGGGGCTCTCGGTGCGGCTGCTCACGGGCAGCACCCGACTCAGGGCGCGCAGGGAAATCGATGAAGGGCTGACTAATGGCGACATTCAGATTCTTGTGGGCACACATGCCGTGATTGAAGACAGAGTGCAGTTTCACAATCTGGGGATGGCAGTAATTGATGAACAACATCGGTTTGGAGTGGCTCAAAGAGCACGCATATGGGCCAAAAACAATATCCCGCCGCATGTACTCGTAATGACGGCTACCCCTATACCGCGCACTCTTGCCATGACTCTTTACGGCGACTTACAGGTATCGGTGATCGATGAATTGCCTCCCGGACGGAAACCGGTCACAACTGTGCTGAGATATGATTCCGGCCGCATGGCCATGTGGCAGGGCGTGGGCCGTGAGCTCAAGGCGGGCCGGCAGGTATATGTAGTCGTCCCCCTCATCTCGGAGAATGAAAAATTATCATTACGCAGCCTGGAGGAGTGCTATGATGCGGTGTGCGAGATATTTCCGCATTACACCGTGGCCCGCGTGCATGGCCGCATGAAGCCGGCGGAGAAAGACTTCCAGATGCAGCTTTTCGTGTCAGGCAAGGCACAAATTCTTGTCGCCACCACAGTAATAGAAGTGGGTGTCAACGTTCCCAATGCATCGGTGATGGTGATAGAGAATGCCGAAAGATTCGGCCTCTCGCAGCTACATCAGCTGCGAGGGAGAGTGGGCCGCGGCGCCGACAAGAGCTACTGCATCCTCATGACTCACGAAAAAATATCGGCCACCACGCGCAAGCGACTTGAAATCATGACGTCCACTACCGATGGATTCATCATAGCCGAGGCTGACATGCACATGCGTGGCCCCGGCGACATGGAAGGCACTCAGCAAAGCGGACTTGCCCTGAATCTGCGCCACGCATCGCTTGCCACAGACGGACAAATACTTGAACTTGCCCGCGAGGCCGCCGAAGGTGTGCTCAATGCCAATCCTGTAATCGATCGTCGCACTGCCGACAGCATCACCCTAAAAGGGCCTGCCATCCAGCTCGCCGACAGTGACATAGCCTTGCTTGCCGGAGAATTGCAGCTGCGCTTTGCCAATGACCGGGACTGGAGCATCATCAGTTGATCAGGCTTCGCTGACCCTGCGGCTGCTGCCTTTGATGCGTTGATTCTTACCTTTCGACAACACTTTGGCAGCCCAAGCCACAGGCATCGTGGCAAGACTGAAATGATCGGCCACTTCCAGGCGTCCGATCTCATTGCCCGGCACTCCGCACTCCTTGACAAGCCACCCCAGGAGGTCTCCGCGGGATATCTTTTCCCTTTTGCCGGCACCTATCCACAAGGTGTCAAGCCACTGCGTAAGCTTGCTCTTGGGGCCGTCGAGAGAATAATTGTCGTATGGCTCCATATATTCTGGCAGACTCTCTTTGGGTGACTTGATCACATATATGTCACCCGTCTTGCCGGCACGTGCGGTGCGTCCGTTGCGGTGTGTCCAGTCTTCAGCAGTAGGAGGCAGATGGTAATGTATCACATTATCCACGCCTTCCACATCAAGTCCGCGCGCAGCAAGGTCGGTAGTCACCAATACCGGTCGCGATCCGGCTCGGAACAGGGCAAGGGCCTTCTCTCTGCCGGCCTGATCCAGCGCTCCGTGATAAAGCACGGCAGGGACACCCCTCTTTGCCAGCCATGCATACACACGCTCGGCACTATCCCTGTAGTTTACAAAGACTGCTGTAAGGCCTATCTCTTCCCCTCCATTGGCGATTCTTTCAAGCAACGCCAGCAATGTCTCCAGCTTGTCAGGAGCATCCGACTCAGCTACATGCACCGGCGCACGCTCTCTGAGCTTATCATTGTCTTCAAGATAATCAAGCCTGAGCATATCATCGAATGCTATGAACTCCGGCAGCGACGGAGCCTCGGTAGCGGATGTAAGGATTATCCGGCTCACATTCTTGAGGTGGGAGAAAATCCGCTTCATCTCCTGCTCGAAACCCAGCGAGAGGGATTTGTCAAACTCATCAAGCACCACTATGCGGCATGTTATGACCTCCACGTTGCGCCTGTTGATGTGATCGAGAAGTCGACCGGGTGTAGCCACCACAATGTCACATGGCACTGAAAGGGAGTTCACTTCATCCTTCACGCTATGTCCGCCATAAAGAGTGACAAGCCTATAGGCCGGAGCGAGCTTGCGCAATATTCCCGCTATCTGTAGCACCAATTCTCGTCCCGGCGCTATTATGACTGCCTGCACTCGGCCGGCCGGCGGATTCAATGTCTTCAGCAACGGGAGAGCAAAAGCGAGTGTCTTGCCGGAGCCTGTAGGAGCCAGGAGCATGACGCCGCGGGTGAGCTGCGGCGTGGCCGCCAGCATCGCCTGCTGCATGTCGTTAAGTGATTCTATTCCGAGAGCTGAGCTTACAAATGGAAGGAATTCTTTTTCACGCATATCAATAGTAATATTATCAAAATGTCAGGAAGGACGCTCTGCCTGAGTGCGCCCTTCCTTCTTTTTAAGTTGTAATGGGAAATATTCCCTATTTTTCTTTTTCAACAAAGATGCCGCATCACATGTTCATGCCGCCATCGACCTGAATTACCTGGCCGGTCACGTATGAACTCATGTCAGATGCAAGGAATACGGCAACATTGGCTATATCCTCTACATGTCCTCCGCGACGCAGAGGTATCTTCTGGCACCATTCCTTGCGCACTTCCTCAGGAAGAGCTGCCGTCATTGCTGTCTCAATGAATCCGGGAGCGATAGCATTGGCACGGATGCCACGGCTACCCACTTCCTGCGCTATGCTCTTGGCAAGAGCGATGAGACCGGCCTTGGAAGCGGCGTAATTGGCCTGTCCTGCATTGCCGTGCACACCCACCACCGATGCCATGTTGATGATGGAGCCGTGACGCTGACGCATCATGATGGGGAGTGTGGCGTGAATGAAGTTGAAGGCCGACTTGAGGTTGACTGCAATCACAGCATCCCACTGGGCCTCGGTCATGCGTAGCATCAGGCCATCTTTGGTGATACCGGCATTGTTTACAAGTATATCGATGGAACCGAAGTCTTCTTTCACTTGATTCACCACCTTCTCGGTCTCTTCGAAATTGGCGGCATTGGAAGCATAAGCCTTACACTTCACTCCATATGCCTCGATTTCCGCTTTGGTAGCCTCGCCGTTTTCATCAATGATGAGATCGGTAAAAGCGATATTGGCCCCTTCAGCAGCAAAACGCAATGCGAGCGCCTTGCCGATACCGCGGGCAGCCCCTGTGACAAGGGCCGTTTTTCCTTCTAATAATTTCATATCTTTTTCTTTATACAGATAGTTTTCCTTATTTCCTTATGATTGCGGCTCCGCTGGAATAGCCTCCTCCGAATACAGTGAGGCCCACCAGATCACCCTGTCTCACATCATCCTTGCGCTGCGTGAGCACAATGGCTGCCGAAGCGGAACCGGTATTGCCAAGTTCCTGAATATTATTGATAAATCTATCCATAGGCAGCGAAAGCTGATGCGCCACTTGGGCAACTATGCGCATGTTGGCCTGATGAGGCGCTATGTAGCGTATCTCTTCCATCGTAGTGCCGGCCATGTCGACCGCTTCTCCAAGAGAGCTTACCATATATCGGCATGCGTTGATGAATACATCACGACCGTCGGGCATGGTGATGCCGTCTTCGCGGGGACGCAAGCGCACTCCGGCAGGCCCTTTGCTCACGTGGCCCAGGCCATGCGTTACGACCGACAACACCTCCCAGTCAGTCTCGGCCATTCTCTCTTTGGAAAGAAACCATGCCACAGCTCCGTCTCCCCACAGGTGACCACTCTTAGGATCACTCTCATTGGAATAATAAGTGTTGTGCTCACTGCACACAATCAGAGCCTTGGATGCCTTGCCGGCCATGAAGAAAGCCTCCACCGTCTCCAAAGCGTTGAGAAATGAAGAGCAGGCAGAAGTAAGATACATAGCCTTGGCCTCACTTATGCCCCAATGCTGCTGCACGATGTGAGCCGTGGTAGCCACAGAATCATATACTGCATAGCCGGCGCCTATAATAAGATCCACATCAGTCACCGGATATGGAAGAGCCTGCATTGCTGCATCCACAGCCTCGACAGCCATCGTATGCTGATTCTCTCCCACCGCGCACTTGGAGCGGGTGGATATGCCGGTACGCTGAAGGATCCAATCGGATGTCAGTCCGTTGACTTCAAGAAAATGATCATTATCAATGCGCGTTGAGGGCACGTAGCAGCCCATAGAGTTAATATACATAGCTGTAGACTGTGATTTTCTTAGTGATTCCTCATAGTTTATGTTACAATCATGAGATAATGCGGCGGGAGCGCAAACCATTAAGCACGAGATGCGTAAGACGCTGCACTACGAGATCCTTGTCAAGCCCGAGTTCCTGAAGGCTGTCGCGCATATAGGGCACGTCAAGCCCGTGTATGGCATGCACTATGATCACAGCGGTCTGAGAGACACTCTCTATGGAGAATACCCCCTCATCCACACCCTGGCGAAGAATATCGCCCAGAATTTCCGACTCACGCCTGCATATATATTTTCTCGCACGCTCCACTTTCCTCACATCACGAAAAAAGCCTGCGCGAAGCGAACCGTTGCGACTCACGATCTCGCTCATTGTCTCAAATCTCACTCCGATAAACGCCTCTATCTTCTCCAGCGGCGAGCAATCCCGATCGGCAATGCCCTCAAGCTCGACAAGGAGCTTGGCCGACTCCTGCTCTATGACGGCATTGAATATATCACGCTTATTTTTAAAATAAGTGTATATAGTGCGCCGCCCCTTGTCGGAAGCCGAGGCTATGTCATTCATGGTGGTATTCTCCACCCCTTTGCGGGCGAAGAGCTGCCTGGACACTTCGATTAATCGGTCGCGAGTCTTGATTACCATGAGTTAATTAGCAAATACAATTTCTATGAAATACATAAAATGCATAATAGACAGCACGTTATGCTTCACCCTGCGAAATTAACAAAAATATCTGAGGCCACCAAGAGAAAATGCACAAAAGTTTAAATATTGCGCAAAATCAACCGCATTAATATTTTTTAACACAAAATTATTCCGCATAATTTGGCCGGTCGAAAAAAAGTGCGTAACTTTGCACTCGCAAATGAGAAACAACGCCGCCGAGAGATGTAATCGACAACAAAGGCTGTGACTCAGGCTTATATCGCGGGGTGGAGCAGTAGTAGCTCGTTGGGCTCATAACCCAAAGGTCGCAGGTGCGATTCCTGCCCCCGCCACCAGCACAAAGAAGCGTCCCGCTTAAAGCCGGACGCTTCTTTTATTATGTATCTTGCTTACTACGTTATGAAGATAGTCTACGAAGATAATCACATCATAATTGCATTAAAGGCCCCGGGCGAAATTGTGCAGGGCGACAAGACCGGCGACACTCCTCTGCTTGAAATGGTGAGGGAATATATACGTGAAAAGTACAACAAACCCGGAAATGTGTTCTGCGGGCTCGTTCATCGCATAGATCGCCCTGTAGGAGGCCTCGTGCTTTTCGCCCGCACTTCCAAGGCGCTTACCCGCCTGAATGAAATGATACGCCGCGGACTCATACACAAGACCTACAGGGCTATTGTGCAAGGCCATCCTGAAGTGCCCGAGCAGCGCCTTGAGGGATACATCACTTCCGACTCCCGCACCAATAAGAGCTACATCCATAATTCTCCACGCCCTGATGCCAAGCATGTCATACTTGATTACAGGATGCTGCGCCGGGGTGAGCGCTATTCTCTTATGGAAATAAATCTGCTCACAGGGCGCAAACACCAGATACGGGCACAACTATCTGCCTTGGGGCATCCCATAGTAGGCGACCTCAAGTATGGAGCCAGGCGCTCAAATCCCGATGGCTCAATCTGTCTGCAAGCCCATCGCTTGCGCTTCATTCATCCGGTGAGCGGAAAAGAAATAGACGTGACTGCCCCCTCTCCTGACAATCATCCACTTTGGAATTCAGATCCTTCATGACAGACGTTCTGCTAATAATCCTCTTACTCGTATTGATTGCCGTGGGGGGATTCATCATATCGCTCCTTATACGGCAGAATGCCGGCAGACGTTCCGAGGAGATGCGTCGTGAAGCTTCCGACACTTTCAAGGCCCTGGCCTCCGATCTTCTCAAGACTCAGGCGGAGTCCCTTCGCTCTGACAATTCAAGACAGATGGAGGCTTTACTACGGCCGCTTGCTCAGAATCTCGCTGATTTCCGCAAGGCTGTCAATGATTGCTATGTCAGAGAAAATGCCTCCCGACAATCTCTCACCGATCAGATCGCCCAGCTGATGCGTCTCAACCAGAACATAGGCAATGAGGCCAGAAATCTCACGCTCGCTCTCAAGGGAAATAACAAGATACAGGGCGACTGGGGAGAAATGGTGCTCACCACGTTGCTTGAGCAGGCCGGACTTGAAGCCGGCATACACTTTGAGGCGCAACCCACCCGAGGGGCCGACGGCAATCTTCTTCAGGATGCCGACGGCCGAAACAGGCGTCCTGATGTCATAGTGCGTCTGCCTGAAGGGCGCCGCATTATAATCGACTCCAAGGTGTCGCTCACTGCTTTTGCCGATGTATGCGCGGAGAATGACGAGGGCCTGAGGAAGTCTCGGCTCAAAGCTCATATCGCTTCCGTGCGCAAGCATGTGGATGAACTTGCGTCGAAGGAATACCAGCATCTGGTAAAAGGCTCGGCCGACTATGTGATGATGTTCATTCCCAACGAAGGTGCATATATCGCTGCCGTGCAGGCCGATCCCGCATTGTGGCAGCATGCTTTCGCAAGAGGCGTGGCCATTGTCAGCCCCACGCATCTGTTTTCCGTAATGCAGCTGATCTCTCAACTGTGGATACAGGACAAACAAAACAGGCACACGCTTGAGATAGCCAAAAAGGGAGGGATGCTCTATGACAAAGTCATGCTGTTCATGCAGGCTTTTGAAGATGTAGGCTCCCATCTCGATAAAGCAAGCAAGAGCTTCAATACCGCCATGGATCGTCTTGCCACAGGGCGGGGCAATGTGGCTCGCCTGAGCCGCGATCTGCATGATCTCGGCATAAAGGCTTCCCGAAACATGCCCCCTCTCACCAGGCAGAAACTTGAAAACGATGATGAGACGCCTCTCTCACTCGATGAAACGGGGAGCGTCGAACATCAATCCGAATGAAATCCCGACATTGAAATGCCGTGGAGTGTGCGTGAGGCAATTGACATATACGGCCAGAGAGGCAAATGAGAAATTATATACTGCTGCCAGCTCCCCCACAAATTGAGGCGAATTCAGCCAATCTCCGTAAGCTGCATTGCCATCAGGATCAGGCACTATTTTACGAAGCGGCTCATATAGATAGAAATCACCTCGCAATTGCAAGTTGCTTATGATATTCCACACGGGGCTTACCCCCGCGGCTATGTAATTAAATGACCTGAAAGGGGCGTTGAAATAATATCTGGTGGAGGGAGTGGGGCCGAATCCCGGTGCTTGTATGAGGGTCGCGGTGTAATTTCCTCCGAGTTTTCCCAAGCACCCTTGTGCCTCGGCATTCACACCCAGCGAGAAGCGCCGTCCCAAAGAGTAATACCTGCGCCATTTCACTGAGACCGACAATCGCCCTCTCTCTATCGCACTTCCCGGCTGCGGCCGGGCATGATCCACATAGGAGGCCTGCTCATAAAGGGCGGCGAGATTGCAATGCAATTCCTCTCCTTGCGACGGATACATGTCATTGTCAAGAGTATTGCCGGCGTATGACAGGAAAGCTCCAAGCTCCTTATAATTGGCTTTATCGCGATATCCTGAAGAAAACTCTGTAGTGCCTACAGGAAAAAACGAGTAATGCTGCCATGCATATCCTATTCCTGCCGTAGCCTTGTGGCGACGCCCGGCTGCCAGGCCATAATTCAGCCTGAGATATTGCTCTGAATTGCTTATGAACGAGGGATTATTCCCTTTATAGAACAGCACATCGGAATCATAATACTTTCTGCGCCAGAAGCAAGCCTGCAGTTCCAGAAATGAGGGTACGGCACTCTCGGGCGAAAACTTGACGCTGCCATAGCCTGCATAATAGTTCTGTCCCAGCCATCCGCTCAATTCAGCATCCAGGGAATTATAGGATAAAGTATTATATCCTACGGTAAGATACAGCATGGAATTAGTGGCCGAAGTAAGCCACCCTCCTACCCCGGCGCTCCACTTTCGCTTAAGCTCGACATCCATCAGAAACTTAAACTTGCCGGTAAGGCTGTCGTAAGGCGCGCGCGGGCGCATGTCGGATATTTTGTCAAGTGAGACAAGCCGGTAATACGCATCCCGCGCATGCTCCACGTCAAACGGCAATCTGCGTCCTCCTTCATCAAACATATAGGTGACATATTTATCCTGCCCGGCCGTCAGTCCGGAAAGCGACACCGAGTCAAATTCAAGGACAGGAGTCTTCCCTTTCCACTCACGACGTCTCCTCTCCACCTCCGAAACTGCCCTGCGGGCTGCTATACGATGCTTTATTGAGTCTACCAAAGAGAGGCCGGTGCGATAGCCTATCTGGTAGATTTCGCGGGCTTTCGGAAAATCAAGCACTCCGAAGTCGAGTACCGGCACCTGAATCTTGATGCCTCGGTCGGCAGGCACAGAGTAATCATTATTCTGAATTATCATATCCTCAAGCTGGCTGAACATGTCTCCCGGCTCAGGTTTCGGATCAGGCCCGCTCACCGACACGCCTATGATGAAGCCTGGATTAAAATCCTGTTGCATGACATCTACCGGGAAATTATCATATATGCCGCCATCATATACCAGGACTCCATTCATTTCTATTGGCTTATATACCATGGGGAAACTCATCGAGGCCCGTATGGCATCTCCGAGCGAGCCGGATGAAAGCACGATCTTGTGCTTGTGATAGACATCGCTGGCCACACAGCGGAACGGCACGAAAAGCCTGTCAAATTTACCTGAACACTGCGCTGTGTAGGGCGAGAACAGCTCCATGAATGCAAAGTTCATTGGGATAGGATTTACCAGTGATCCTTGCAGAATATCGGTAGTAACCTTCATGGAGTCCTTAAGATTGATCTGCAACTGAAGCATGCGGGGAGTGGGACGGCCTCGATCAAAATAATATGACATGGCGGGATCGATACGCCCGGTGCTCCAGTTGGCAAAATCACGTGACGTGACAAGATCCAGCATTTCTTCAGGACTCATTCCACAACAATACAGTCCTCCCACGACACTGCCCATAGAGGTGCCTGCCACATAGTCGACAGGTATATCGTTATCTTCAAGAGCCTTTATCACCCCGATGTGAGCCACACCCTTAGCCCCTCCTCCACTGAGCACGAGTCCCACCGACTGCGCGCGAGCCTCGGAGCATAGAAGCACACACACCACCGACACAACAACGGCCTTTAATGAATCGAATATAGATACAGTCATAGCAGAAGTCAATCTTTATATAAGAAACACTCGGCGGCAAAAAAAGATTTTAGCATGGCGAAGCTATTGGCAGTCACGGCAAAAATTGTTAATTTTGCGCTTGAAAACAATCATAAGAGGCCATAAATTATGAGCAACTCTACCAGCATATCCCCTGCTCCGCGCCATGAACTCCTGCAATTGTTCGCCACTTTCTTAAAAATTGGCGCATTCACTTTCGGAGGCGGATGGGCCATGATCTCTATCATAGAACGTGAGATCGTAGACAAGCATGCCTGGATCAGACGCGAAGAATTTCTTGATCTTCTCGCACTTGTGCAATCATTGCCGGGCATTCTGGCCGTCAATATAGCAGTCGCTGTGGGCGACCGCATAAGAGGCGGCAAGGGAAGCATCGCCGCTTCGCTCGGCACCATACTGCCCTCGTTTCTTATTATTCTTGCGATTGCCATCTTCCTCACGCCCGAGGTAATAAAGAACAACCGCATAATCTCAGCCATATTCATGGGCATACGCCCAGCAGTAGTGGCGCTTATCATTGCTCCGGTGCTCTCTTCGGCCAAGGCGGCGCATCTCACCTTGAAGACACTGTGGATTCCTGCGATTGTCGCCCTCATGATAAGCATCAACGCCGGCTTCATCTCCAGCCCTATCCTCTATATTGTGCTCGGGGCTGCCGGCGGGTTGCTCTACTTCAAATGGAGCAGCCGGCGCATATCAAAGGAGAAAGGAGGCAAGGCATGATTTACCTGCGCCTCATATGGGCCTATCTCAAAATCGGAATCTTCGGTTTTGGCGGAGGCTATGCCATGCTCTCTCTTGTGGAGCACTCGGTAGTGGATCCCGGATGGATCACCGAGACCACCTTCACAGATATTGTGGCCATCTCCCAGATGACTCCCGGCCCCATAGGGATCAATTCAGCCACTTACATAGGATATGTAGCGCCCGGACAGGTGGCACCCGACACTTTTTCAGGGCCTTTATGGGGGCTTCTCGGCTCCATAATATGCACACTGGCCGTAGTGATTCCCTCCTACCTGCTTGTGCTGTACAGTTCGCACTTCATACGGCGACACAGTGAAAGCGGCGTTATCAAAGCCATCTTCTCCGGATTGCGTCCGGTAGTCGTTGGCCTTATTGCCTCGGCTGCGATTCTGCTTATGAATGAGGCCAATTTCAACCCCAATCATATCGCCGCGGAGCTCTACACCAATATAGGAATATGCGCGGCATCCTTCCTGCTGGTATATTTCCCCTTGCTCCTTCCCGGCGGCAGAAAAGTGAAACTCCATCCCATCATAGTAATAATTTTCGCCGGCATGACCGGCCTCCTGTTATATGGATTCTGAATTTAAAACTTACCCTGAAGCCCTCGACTGGCTATTCAAGCAGCTCCCTATGTTTTCCCGCGTAGGAGCAGCCGCATATAAACCGGGACTTGACACTTCTCTGGCCCTGGATAAATTCTTCGGGCATCCTCACAGATCATTCCGTTCGATACACGTAGCCGGCACCAATGGCAAGGGGAGCGTATCTCACTCGTTGGCATCCGTTCTTCAGGCTCAGGGATATAAAGTGGGATTATACACCTCACCCCATCTCGTAGATTTCCGCGAACGCATAAGAGTCAACGGAGAGATGATACCCCGCGACGCTGTAACCGAATTTATCAACGCATACCGCAGGTCAGGATATGAGGGACACCCCTCTTTCTTTGAACTTACCATGATGATGGCGTTCGACTGGTTTCGCAAAGCACAAGTGGACTATGCTATAATCGAAGTGGGAATGGGAGGCCGTCTCGACTCCACCAATATAATCACCCCTCTGGCATGTGTCATAACAAATATTTCAAAAGACCATACCCAGTTCCTTGGCGGGACTCTCAAGGAGATTGCCTCAGAAAAAGCCGGTATAATAAAGAGCGGAATACCCGTAGTGGTAGGCGAAGCCGAGGGAGAGGTAAAAGAAGTGTTTGAGCGCAAAGCCGAATCGGCAGACACCATGATCACATTTGCGGCCGAGGATGCGTTGCTGAGTGATGTAAATGACCTGGATGATTTCTCCGATACAGAGGGTAACCGCTACAGTTTTGAACTGAAAGGCGACTACCAAAAAGCGAATATCCGCACCATCTTCTCCTCTATAGCGATGCTACGCAAGACAGGCATCGACATCTCCAATGAATCCGTGAGACATGGCCTTGCCCACGTATCCGATCTCACAGGCCTTGCCGGACGATGGATGAAGATCTCGGAGAGACCTCTGACCATAGCCGATACAGGCCACAATGAGGCCGGCCTCTCCTACAACATGCGGCAGCTCCAGGCTCTGCGCAAACATAATGAGAAACTCCACATCGTGATGGGATTCGTCAATGACAAAGATGTGCGACACATTCTTCCTTTATTCCCTGCTGATGCTGAGTACTATGTCACCCGGGCTATGATTCCCCGTGCCATGCCTGTGGCCGATGTCGCTGCATTATGCCGTGATTGCGGACTGCATTTCACTATGTATGATTCTGTGCCTGAAGCTTACCGTGCAGTTCTTGCAAAGGCAACAGAAGATGATATCATATATGTGGGAGGATCTACATTCATAGTGGCCGACCTGCTTGCCGACCTGCAGAAATGAGTGACGTCTTTAAAACCATCGCAACCCCGGCATCGGCTCGTTTTACTGAAAAAATGAGTCGCTTTCTGGCATTCATACACCCTGTCAGGAATGCCGATGAGGCCAAAGCGCTTGTCAAGGAATATACGGCCAAGTATCATGACTCACGGCATGTGTGCTGGGCTTACATGTTAGGCCCGCAACGGATGGAATGGCAGCTCACCGACAACGGAGAACCGTCGGGCACAGCAGGACGCCCCATACTCGGACAGATCAATTCCTTCGGCCTCACCGATGTCATAATCCTTGTAGTGAGATACTTCGGGGGGATCAAGCTCGGGACGCCAGGCCTGATCGCCGCATACAGGGAAGCTGCAAGAATGGCAATAGAAGAAGCATCTATAATAGAATGCTATGACATGGCCGAAATAAAAGTGTCTTTCCCCTATCAGGCTATGAATGAGGTTATGAAACTCGCAAAACAACCTGGTATAACCATGAGCGACCAGGCGTTTGACAATATGTGCAGTCTCTCCCTCCGCATACGCCGCGACCAGGCACAAGGGCTTATCGACAGACTTAATAAAATAGACAGCGTGCGCGCAGAATAACGCAAATATCCCGATAACTTAGACACTCTCTAAACGCTCCATAACAAACAACTGATTACCTATGTATCTGAAAAAGATGATTGCCTTCCTGATGCTCATCATAGCATCCGCCACTGCATTGACAGCTCAGAATGTAGATGAAGACTACATGAAAGAAGTCGACAAAATGCTTATAGCCACCCAAGCGAAGCGGGCTACGATAGATATACTCTCCGCGACATATCAGAATATGGGGCTGCCGCTGACAAGTTACACAGAAGCAGCCGAAGCCACAGTAGACTCTTTCTGGGATAATTATATCGAAGATTATGCCATTGAGTGCATGAACTTCTTCACTCTTGAAGACCTTCGCAACCTCAATGCGTTCTATGCCACTCCGAGCGGCAAGAAGGTGGCATCTTCCTACAGAACACTCAGCACCAAGATGACTGATATCGTGGTACAGAAATATTCATATCAGATCCAGCAGGCTCTGAAGAATTTCATCAAGCAATAAGCCGCAGACAAGACTGCGACTTATTATTTAAACCCCAAGTGTGCAGTTTTTTAACGAATCTTAGCGCTCATTTCAAAAAAAAGTGCGATATTTGCAGTGCCAAAATCGAGAGCGAGTCTCTTGAATACGGCAAATATTCATGCCTTTTCAAGAATATACTTCAAAATATTATTAAGAAAATGACTAAAGCAGATATTGTCAACGAAATTTCCCGCAGCACCGGTCTCGACAAAGCAGCCGTGCTCGCAACTGTAGAGAAATTCATGGATGTAGTGAAGGACTCTATGGCACATGGTGAAAACGTATATCTCCGCGGCTTCGGCTCATTCATTGTGAAGACACGCAAGGAGAAGACAGCTCGCAACATATCCAAGAATACTACTATCATAATCCCCGAGCACAAGATCCCCGCTTTCAAGCCGGCCAAGACATTCCTCGAGGAGGTGCGATAATCCGACCGAAACCGGAGACTCGCCACAATTCAGAATCATACATTAATCAATCTAAATAATCTTAACTGTTATGCCCAACGGAAAGAAAAGAAAAGGCCACAAGATGGCTACGCACAAGCGCAAAAAGAGACTGAGAAAGAATCGTCATAAGAAGAAATAATTTCTTCGCAAGACCGGGAAGTGAGCCGGCATCAACAGGAGATTTTCTCCGCGCCAAGTCAGGCTCACTTCCTGATTTCTCTTCTAAAACATTATCCCGCGACGGGATTCAACAGGCCTGTGGATTACATCCCTCCAGAGCCACAACAGGGCTACGACCCCATGGCCATAAGCCCTTTATTTTTTTGAAGTCGGTCGCACATACATGAAGTGCCTCAGGCTTCAGAATTGCACATGATTTATGAAAAGCGAATTAATAGTCGATGTCAGAGAGAAGGAAATCTCCACTGCTTTGCTTGAAGACTCTCGGCTTGTGTCGCTTCAGCAAGAAAGTCGCACCAATGCTTACGCTGTGGGCGACCTTTATGTTGCTAAAGTACACAAATTAATGCCGGGCCTCAATGCCGCCTTCGTGAAGGTGGGATATGAGAAAGACGCTTTTCTTCACTATCTGGATCTTGGTTCTCAATTTACCACCTATTCCAAATTTCTTGACTCCGCTCTGGCCGATCGCCGGAGCGTACCAGACATCGCCGATTTCAAGAGAGAAACCGACATACCGAAACAAGGCGCTATAGCAGACCTGCTTAAACCCGGTCAACCTCTGCTGGTGCAGATAGTAAAGGAACCCATATCTTCCAAAGGGCCCCGCCTCACCACCGAGCTTTCACTCACAGGCCGATACATGATCCTCATCCCTTTCGCCGAAAAAGTGAATATCAGTCAGAAAATACAAAGCACCGAAGAGAAAATACGCCTGCGACAACTGATATCCTCTATAAAGCCTAAAGGATTTGGCGTCATCGTGCGCACCTCGGCAGAGGGCAAACGTGTGGCCGAGCTCAATGCCGAACTTCGTCATCTCGTGAATGCATGGAATGAGGCCATCACAAAAATGCAGCAGAGCGATCCGCCGGCTCTCATCTATGAAGAGGATTCAAGAGCTGTAGGACTGATCCGGGATATTTTCAATCCTTCTTTCGAGAGCATACACGTGAATCATGCTGATATCTTCACACAGATTCAGAATTATGTCGGACTTATTGCTCCAGAAAGAAAAGATATTGTAAAGCTCTACACCAAGGACACTCCTATATTCGACCATTTCGGAATCACAAGGCAGATCAAGAGCGCTTTCGGAAAAACCGTCTCGTTCAAGAGCGGCGTATATATTATTATAGAACATACCGAGGCCCTGCACGTAATTGACGTAAACAGCGGCAACCGCTCCCGAGCCAACAATGATCAGGAGACAAATGCCCTTGATGTCAATCTTAAGGCCGCCGATGAAATCGCCAGGCAACTGCGACTCCGCGACATGGGGGGAATCATTGTGATTGACTTCATCGACATGAATAAGGCCGAGCACCGGCAGCAGTTATATGACCACATGAAGGAAATAATGGCCGGCGACCGCGCCCGACATAACATTCTGCCGCTCAGCAAATTCGGATTGATGCAGATCACCCGCCAACGTGTGCGCCCGGCTCTTGACATACCCACCACCGAATCATGCCCGTCTTGCACAGGCAAGGGAGAAGTGCCGGCGTCGATTCTATTCACCGACGTCCTGCAGGATAAAATATCCTGGCTCACAGAGAATATGGGTATAAAAGACTTCAAAATGTATGTACATCCATTTGTAGATGCATACGTCAAGAAAGGCCTGGTATCAATTTACACCAAATGGCGCATGTCATACGGCCGTAAATTCAAAGTTCTGCCCGATGAGAACCTTGCTTACCTTCAGTATCGAGTAGTGGACTCTAATGGCAATGAGGTGAACCTTCAAGAGGAAAAAGACGTGAATTCTTCTCAGACCAAATCACGCACTAAAGCCAAGAACAGGGTGAAAGAAAAGCCCGAAGAAAATTGAACATTCCATCACACATTTATGACGGGTCAGGAATCTTCCGGCCCGTCATATGTTTCACATCATATAGAACCAGGTGAAACATAGGTGAAACATAGGTGAAACATTTTGCCCCAAAGTTACCCAAAATACCCCAAAATGCTCCAAAATCGGGGTATAAAAATGCTTAAATTTCACGAACAAACACAAAACAAGCCTTGAAAAACAACGACCTAACTCGCTTATTTTCAAGACTTTAACTCTTGTCGGGGTGAAAGGATTCGAACCTTCGACCCCCTGGTCCCAAACCAGGTGCGCTAACCGGACTGCGCTACACCCCGAAGGATTCTACACTGCAAAGGTAACACATTTTTCTCATTCCACCAAATATTTTAAGATGCCTTCTTCTGAGCATTGTGCATATTAGGATTTTTTCTTACCTTTGTCTGCGATTTAGGCCGTGTTTAAGCGGCTGCCATTCCCTTTTACTTCCACAATATCTGAATCCTACCATTTCACCCATGGAAAAAATACAGCTTGACTCCATCGAAGAAGCCATCGCAGACTTTCGCGAAGGCAAAATGCTTATTGTAGTAGATGATGAAGACCGAGAAAATGAAGGCGACATCATCGTCGCAGCCGAGAAAATAACGCCCGAACAAGTGAACTTCATGCTCAAAAACGCTCGCGGAGTTCTGTGTGTGCCTCTCACCATGAGCAGAGCGGAACAACTCGCTCTGCCTCGGCAAGTGGCCGATAATACCAGTGTGCTCGGCACCCCCTTCACTGTGACCGTCGACAAGCTCGAAGGATGCAGCACCGGCGTCTCGATCGAAGACAGATGCGCCACTATCCGTGCTCTTGCCGACCCTGAGAGCACACCGGCCACATTCGGACGCCCGGGACACATCAATCCTCTCTACGCTCAGGAAAAAGGCGTGCTCCAACGTGCCGGCCACACTGAAGCGTCGGTCGATCTGGCCCGCCTTGCTGGGTTGCAGCCTGTGGCTGCCCTCATGGAAATAATGAGCGATGACGGATCTATGGCGCGGCTCCCTGAGCTGCGGCGCCGCGCCGATGAGTGGGGGCTCAAGCTCATTTCCATAGCAGATCTCATTGCTTACAGATTGCTCACCGAAAGCACTGTAGAGCGTGGAGAAGAGGCTGACCTGCCCACGGCATACGGTCATTTCCGCATAATTCCATTCCGCCAGAAGAGCAACGGGCTGGAGCATGTGGCTCTTATCAAAGGTGATCTCTCAGGTGATGAGCCGGTACTCGTGCGCGTGCATTCTTCATGTATGACCGGCGACACTTTCGCATCTTCCCGCTGCGAATGCGGAGAACAGCTACACCAGGCAATGCGCATGATAGAGCAGGAAGGGCGCGGTGTGATTGTATATCTCAATCAAGAGGGGCGCGGTATAGGACTGATGGATAAAATACGTGCTTACAAACTTCAGGAACAAGGTCTCGACACAGTCGATGCCAATCTTCATCTCGGGCACAAGGCCGATGAGAGAGATTACGGTGTGGGAGCAAATATCCTGCGTTCTCTCGGCGTGCATGACATGCGACTTATGAGTAACAATCCCATGAAGCGCATAGGTCTTGAAGGCTACGGCCTGAGAATCGTAGAACGTGTGCCTATTGAAGTAGAGCCTAACGACTATAACAGATTCTACATGCACACGAAGAAAGCCCGCATGGGCCATGACCTGCACAAAGTTGACTAAGCCTCGCCCGGCCTCTATCATTAAGAATCAACGACTTATAATTTTACACGTCCTAATATTCAACTATAACATACTACCATGAAAAAACTTCCGCTACTGCTGGCCTGCGGCATTGCTCTGTCAATGCAGGCAAAGAAGCAGCTCGGCCATGAAGACTTCGACTCCTGGTGTTCACCGCGAATACATGCTCTGAGCAATGACGGCAACTGGGCCGCATTCTCCGTGGTGCCTCAGGAAGGAGATGCGCAGCTATACGTGCGCAATGTGCGTAATGGCAAAGAAATTGTCATTCCTCGTGGCAGCCAGCCCTCTTTCCTCGCAGGTTCGGAGTGGCTTGTTGCCAAGATTGTGCCTGAATTCACTGCCACCCGCAAGGCTAAGATCGACAAGAAGAAAGACTTCGACATGCCGCAGGATTCACTGGCCATAGTAAACCTCCGCACTATGAAGGTCGAGAAGATTCCATGCGTGATAAGCTATCGCGTGGCAAAGGACGGAGGCACGTGGCTCGCATATGAGTCTTGCGACACCGCCTACGTTTCTCCCAAGGCTCTGAAAGACAAGAAAGCCGGGCATCCTTTGATAATCCGCGACCTGGCTTCGGCTACGGGCAGTCTCAAGGTTATACCGTGGGTAAAAGAATATTGTTTTGCCAAACCGGGCAACCGGCTCGCGCTCTACACTGCGCCCTGGAAGAAAGACACTTTGGCCTCATCGGCACGCATGATGCTCCTGAATCTTCCTGACACGGCCGAAATGACTCTGCTTGCCGACATGAAGCATTACGGCCAGCCAGTATTTGATGAAACTGGCTCCCGACTTGCATTCACCGCCACTATTGACAGCGCTGAATCAGGCACTCGCCGATATGACACTTACCTCGTGGATCTTACAGCCTCCACTCCGGTTACAGAGCAGCAGTACATACTGCGTGCTGTCAATGAAGGCCACACGCCCAACATCATGCCGCCGCGCATAACCGATGAAAGCAAGCGCGACTCAATAATAGCCGACATGCGTCGCCGGGTGACAGCCATGGCCGGTGACTCATTGTTTGTAAACCAATACTCCGTGCCGGAATTCTCTCACGACGGCAAGCGGCTCATCATGGGAGTGGCCCGATATATCGCTCCTGATGACACTACCATAGTGGATTTCGAGCAACCTGCGCTCGACATATGGAGATGGGATGCCCCCTACACTCCCCCTCAGGAACTCAGCAACCGCAAAAGACTGCAAAAGCACACGCTGCCCGTGGTAGTCGACATAGAATCAGGTCGCCAGCAGCTTATTACGCCTTCTGATCTGGCCAGTGTGGCCGAAGCCGACCGCTGGGACGCCACATGGGCTTTGGTGCGTGATCCCGAAAGCGCGGTAATTTCGCAACAATGGAACTACGCGGCTCCGGAAGACCTATACGCTGTCAACGTACTGACCGGCGAAAAGCGCCTGGCAGGTCAGGCTCCTATCGAGAGTTCTGCCATAAGTCCTAAGGGCAAGTATATATTCTGGTATGACAATCGTCACTGGTATGCCTATGACATTGCGGCCGATACTGCACGGTGTCTTGACGCTGATGTGCCTTATCCGTTATGGGATGAAGATCAGGATATTCCGCTACAGCGGCAGCCATACGGACTGATGGGATGGACTGCCGATGACAAGGCTTTGCTCGTATATGACCGCCATGACATATGGAGTCTCGACCCCTCAGGCGCCACCAAGCCTGTAAACCTCACTAAGGGCGAGGGACGCAAGACGGGTATGCGCTATCGTTATCGCAAGCTGGATCCCGAAAAGCGCTTCTTCACATCGGGCGACAAGGTGATTCTCGACATATTTGATTACGCCACCAAGAAGAATGGACTCGCATCATTCACTGTAGGCGCTCCGGCATCCCCTACCGTGAAAGTGCTTGATGAATACAAATTCTATCAGTTGCGCAAGGCAAAGAATGCTGATAACTACGCGTTCATAAAAGCTAATTTCCACACATCTCCCGATGTATGGCTGGCTAACGGCGGCAATTTCGGTGCGGCCCGCAAAGTGAGTGATGCCAACCCCCAGATGAAGGAATATTCCTGGGGCAAAGCAAACCTTGTGGACTGGTATGCCTATGACGGTCGTCCATCTCAGGGCGTGCTCTATACTCCCGATGACCTTGATCCCTCAAAGAAATATCCCATGCTCGTGGTGTTCTATGAGCGTAATTCCGAGGAACTTTACGCACACTACACCATGGAGCCTTCCTGGAGCTGGGTCAACTATCCGTTCTACGTAAGCAGAGGCTATGTCGTATTTGTGCCCGATGTGCATTATTACACCGGCATTCCCGGAGAAAGTGCCTATAATTATATATGCAGTGGCGTGGATGAGCTGTGTGTGCGTTATCCATGGATTGACCGCGACCGCATAGGCATCGACGGACAGAGCTGGGGAGGATACCAGACGGCCTATCTGGTGACCCGCACCGATATGTTTGCATGCGCAGGTTCCGGCGCTCCCGTGAGCAATATGACCTCTGCATTCGGAGGCATACGCTGGGGCACCGGCGACTCACGCCAGGCACAATATGAAGTAGGACAAAGTCGCATTGGCCGCAACCTGTGGGAAGCGCCAGAATTATATATTGCCAATTCTCCTCTGTTCAAGGCCGACCGTGTAAATACACCGCTTCTCATAATGCATAATGATGAGGATGGCGCTGTGCCTTGGTATCAGGGCATAGAGTATTTCATGGCGCTCCGACGCCTTGGCAAACCGGTGTGGATGCTGCAATATAATGGCGAGGCCCATAATATCCGTGCACGCAAAAACCGCAAGGATATCACCCACCGTCTGCAGGAATTCTTCGACCATTATCTCAAGGGAGATCCTATGCCCCGATGGATGAAAGAAGGTATTCCGGTGCTGCGCAAAGGACAGGAACTCCGTTATGGAGAATAACCCGACTTGATCATACAGACTAATTATCCCCCTCGGCAAGACATAAATCTGCCGAGGGGGATAATCTTATTTTCCGAATTATTTTGCAGGAAGATCCACTATCTCTACCGAAGGAAGCCGAAGACGGGCGGCAAGATAACGTGATAATTCCTTGCGTCGCGCCACTCCAAGCGGAGTGCGCAATTTCACAAGAGCGACATGCAGGGTATCCACCTGTGAAGTGTCAGCCTTGGCAAGAGTCGTTGTCGCCACAGCTATGTCAGCCACTTGAGGAAAGATTACCTTCAGTTCAGGCATGAGCGAGGCAGCCTCGGCATTGGCGCCATTCAGCCTATTGACAATTATTACTGTCCGCTAAACTTTTTTTGAGCGATTGAAAAATTAGGGCTGACAC
>CAJTTA010000028.1 GCA_910579305.1 uncultured Muribaculaceae bacterium | reverse complement strand
CGATATATTAACTTAACTTTCAACTACTTCGGTAATTTTTACCGAATCATTGTTAAAGTAATCCTCGCAATTATTTCGGCTATTAGTAGCTGGATTAATTTCTGTAGTGATCGCTATATCTTGGAATTTTTAAATCTTGGTGGGTGTGCACACCCACCAAGATTTAAAAAACCGGCAAAGCGCACCGAAAGCTCGTTCTTGCATTTTATCTATCCATTCTTTAAAAATCTCATTTATTATGACTTTCTGTAAACGTATACTCATAGCTGCCTCTCTTCTTATTGTCTGCGCCACCGTAGGATTCGCGCAATCTCGGCTCCACGGTATCGTGTTCGGAGCCGACAGTGTTCCGCTCAGGGATGTGGCAATTACTCTTTTGCAGAAAAACGATTCCACTTATGTGCGCGGCACGGTGTGCAATACTAAGGGGGAATATGATCTCGGGACGGTGGACGTTCCCGGAAATTATCTCATTAGTGCTCACGCTTTCAATCATGTGCGCACACTGATACCGGCCTCTGCCGGGCGACAGCAAATTTTTCTCGAACCGGAGTCCTCGGAACTGGCCGAGGTGGTGGTGACCGCAGGAAACCCCACTCTTGCTTATAAGGACGGCAAACTCGTGTGCGTGCCCAGGGGAATGATGCTCCAGACAGGCTCTGTGGCGCAGATGCTCGACTTCGTGCCGATGCTGAGTGCGGATGACAAGGCCAACGTGAGCGTGGAGGGACGAGGTATGGCCAAGATTTACATCAACGGCAAGGATCCGCATCTCTCATCCGACCTGCTCGCAGGCGAGCTGCAGACGTACAAGCCCGAGGATGTGGCGAGTGTGGAGATCGTGGTGGTGCCCGGTGCCTCGCTCGATCCGTCGGAGGGTGCGGCCATCGTAAATATCAAGATGAAGAATAAATATGTGGGGTTCCGGGGAATGATTTACGGACAAGGTTTTCAGCGTGACAACGACTGGTCGCCTGTGGGAGGCACGATGGGTGGATACGCCAACGGTAAGTTTAAACTCCTCGCCACAGCTATATATAGATACGCCTACAGAAGTATGCGGGACAGAAGCTATTACGATTATTTTCTTGAAGACAGACAGATTACCAATACAGACAAGGGCAGCGACCACGGCAACGAGGTGCGCGGTTCGCTGAATTTCACTTATGAGCCTACCTCAAGAGCCACGATGGGCGTCGCAGCCTCTATTACGGCCGCAAACAAGGTGTCGTCGATGAATACTTTCACGACTACCGTGCTGCACGGCGAGGAGACCCCCTCATCATCCTATATTCATTCCGACTCCCCCATGGGGAGGCCGAGAATAGGACTCGTGGCGTTTTACGACCTGCAGACCGACGATAATGGAAGCATGCTGAAGGTGAAGGCCGACTATGGCAACGGCTCCACACTTATGAAATATGACCGACTGTTCGGCACATATCAGGAATATGAACGCCGCTACTCCTCCGATGAGGGCTACTCGGCAAAGGCCGATTATTCACACAGGTTCAAGGGGGGCACCCAGGCTCAGGCGGGTGCCTCGGGCTATCACGGCAACATGCGCCGCAATTCCTTGATAAACGGTGTCACGGAGGATGAAAGATACAGCGACTGGAGAGCCAGAGCCTTCATGCAGGTATCTCATTCTTTCGGATTCGGATTATATGCAAGTGCCGGTGTGGAAGTTAATTACGCCAAAATGTCAGTGAACGGCGTCAACAACTTCGGTTATGACTTCACATACATCAGTCCTTCGGCCGATATTGTGTATTCATTCCCGAAAGGGAACCATATCCTGACGCTTTCCTACACCTCGGCATCTCAGGAACCCAGCTATAGAATGCTCAATCCTTACAAGACATGGACTTCCGATAACTCATATGAGGAAGGGAATCCCGACCTGAAGCCATATAAAGTACACTATCTGAATCTGTATTATAGGTTTCTTAACGCATTCTCAATCTCGATGGGCTATCACTTCACAAATGACAATATCATAGTTGTCACAAACACTAACGATGATGGAATAACGGTAACGCGCTTCGAAAACGGGGATTATGACAGGAGTTGGAATGCCGGTCTCAGCTATGGACGCGAGTTCTTCCCGTTTTGGAATTTCAATGCCAGCATAAATACGAGCTATTATTCTCAGCAAAGGACTAAAGAAGAACATGTGGAGAACACTTATGGATGGGCCTGGAGTTTCAGAGTTGGAAACAGGTTCATTCTGAGTAAGCGTCATAAGTTCATGATGGGCATTGACTATCGATATGAAAGCACCAAAAAATCAGTAGGCTTCTCCTTTCGTGAACCAAATCCGGTTACCATCCTACTCAACAAACAATTCAAAAACTGGGATATGAGTATGTTTGTACAATTAGCCACAGTCAAGACAGCCAACGCCCGGTGGAACAAATCGGATGAACTATATTATTACATAAATCCCCGCAGGCCTTTCCACAACTTTGACATAACTGTACGCTACTTTTTCGGCCGCCCGGTGAAGGTGCCTTCCGACCGCTCCAATACCGAGCTTGACAGAAAATAAATCCTTTGACCTTAACCCGACATATCCTTATGTTCCGATCCTATCAGCAACTCGAGCATTCCGACTGCGGCATAGCCTGCATAAGGATGGTGGCACGCTTCTACGGCAAGAAAATCGCCTCGGAGCAGGTGCGCGACTCATGCGACATGAGCCGCATGGGGGTCTCGATAGCCGACATCGTGGGCGCCTTCAAGGGCCTGGGCATGGAGAGCGTGGCAGTGAAGCTCTCGCCTGAGGAGTGCGCGCGCATGCCGCTGCCGGCGGTGATCTACTGGCAGCAGAAGCATTTCGTGGTGCTCTACAGGATAAAGGGTGGGCGCTACTACATAGCCGACCCGGCGGCGGGAAAAATGAGGTTTGCCGAGGAGGATTTCCTTGACAGCTGGCTCTGCGGCGGGAAGCGCGGGGTGGCCATACTCGCGGAGCCGGGCGAGGAGTTCGCGCGCCGCAAGTTCACCCCGCCCATGACGCTGCGCAGGTTCGGCGCCATGTTCCGCAGGTCGATGCTCGAGAACCGGCGCACGCTTCTCGGAGTGATACTGCTCACTACCCTCTGCATGGCCGGAGACATAGCCTCGCCGCTCATCTTCCAGCACACGGTGGACGAGGGCATAAGCGGCAAGGACGTGGGACTGGTGTGGCTCCTGGTGCTGAGTCAGCTCATGGTCTTCCTTGGCAACTATGTGAGCCAGAGCGCCGTGCAATATGTCATGGCACGCTTCGGCCTGCGGATGGGCATGCGCATGATGAACGATTACCTGCAGAAGCTCGTGGGGCTGCCCATGCTCTTCTTCGCCCGCAAGGTGAATTCCGACCTTATTCAGAAGACCGCCGACCAGGGAAGAATAAAGGATTTCCTTGTCTCTATGCCCGACACGATTTTCTTCACACTGCTCTCGCTCGTGGTCTTCTCGGGCATGCTCATATATTTCAGCCCTCTTATCTTCCTCATCTTCACATGCCTCACTGCCATGGGATTCCTTTGGACATTCCTCTTCATGCGCCGACGCCGGGAGATAGACTACGCGGCCAATGCGGCCAATGCCGAGAATGTGAACAATCTCTATGAGATAGTCCACGGAATGCAGGAGATCAAGACCAACAATGCCCGGGAGATAAGGGTGGGCAAATGGCTCGAGGTGCAGCGCCGCCTCAACAAGGTCTCGATAAAGTCGGTGAAGCTGTCGATGTGGACCAACGGAGGCAACAGCCTCTTAATGAGGCTGAAGGACATAGCCGTGACCGGCATCTGCGCCACAATGGTGATCAACGACACGATGACCATAGGGCAGATGATGACCATAAGCTACATCGTGGGACGCCTGGCCGTGCCATTCAACAGCCTCCTCTCGTCGGTGAGCACGGTGCAGGACGCCTGCATGTCGTTTGCCCGCGTGGAGGAGGTGCTGGGCCACGGTCAGGAGGATCAGTCCGCGAAGCTCCACACGGTGCCCGATAAGGACATACGCCTGGAGGGCGTCTTCTTCAAGTATCCGGGAAGCGGCAGCCCCTATGTGCTCCGCGACCTAAATATAACAATACCAAGGGGCAAGACCACGGCAATAGTGGGAGCGAGCGGCTGCGGCAAGACCACACTGATAAAGATAATACTCGGCATGTTCGCCCCGGCGCGGGGGCGCGTCACGGTGGGCGGCACAGACCTCGCCGACATAGCTGAAGAGGCGTGGCTAAGGGGGATTGGGGTGGTGATGCAGTCGGGCCGCATCTTCTCTGGAAGCATCCTGGAGAACATAGCGCTCGCCGATTCTAAGCCCGACAGAGAGCGGGCGCGCCGCGCAGCGGAGACGGCCTGCCTGCTCGACTTCATCGAGACTCTGCCCATGGGCCTCGACACACGCCTCGGAGTGGCGGGTGTCGAACTGAGCGGCGGACAGCTGCAGCGGCTGCTCATAGCACGCGCCATATATAAGAACCCCTCCATAGTGATACTCGATGAGGCCACCTCCTCACTCGATGCCGGCAACGAGGCGCGCATAGTGCGCGGACTGGAGGAACTCTTCAAGGGAAAAACAGTGATAATCGCGGCCCACAGACTCTCCACCGTGTGCCGCGCCGACAACATCATCTTCATGGCCGACGGAAGCGTGGGAGAGCAAGGCAGCCACGAAAAGCTTGTGAAAAACAGAAGCGGCTACTATTCCCTGGTAAAGAATCAGCTGGAACTCGGTTCATGACAAATGGTCTTTTTTTTGACAGACTCTGAAAAAAGCATTTGGAAATCTCGGTTTTATGTACTACTTTTGTGGCACGATAACCGCAGGGGTGCCGGCCCGCTATCGCAGGGCCGTGCTGAGATAACACCCTAATTACCTGAAACGGATAATGCCGAAACAGGGAGTCCGGGTATCCCCCTTGCAGTTATGCCCGTATCCCTCTCGTTGCCCGAGGGAGAAAAGGATATTTTGATTTTTCCTGACATAGCCATGACTGTACCGCACTACACCACCATGCTTACAATAGCCGGCAGCGACCCCTCGGGAGGCGCCGGAATCCAGGCCGACATCAAGACGGCTACCGCCCTCGGCGTCTATGCCATGAGCGTGATTACGGCCGTGACGGCCCAGAACACCTTGGGCGTGAAGGGCTTTGAGCCGGTATCTCTGCCGCTGCTTGAGGCTCAGCTGCGATGCGTGCTCGACGACATGCGCCCCGACGCAGTGAAGATAGGCATGATCCCCTCGGCTCCCCACGCATCTCTCATAGCCCGGATCCTGCGGGAATACGAAGTGACAGGAGTGGTGCTCGACCCGGTGCTCGTGGCCACCTCCGGCGACGCTCTCTCCGACGGCGACACCGTGAGGACTCTCTTGCAGGAACTTAGCCCGCTGGCAACCGTCATAACCCCCAACCTGCCCGAGACAAAAGTACTGACAGGCCTTCAGCCCGCCTCCGTGCCGGAGATGCTGCAGGCCGCCTGCGAACTGCGTCGACGCTCCGGCGCCCGGGGCGTGCTGCTCAAGGGGGGACACTCTGCCGGCAGGGCCGACATAATAGACATATATTCCGACCCCGACGCCGCCGACCTGCTCATGCACTCTCGTGTGGACACAGTTAACACCCATGGCACAGGATGCACCCTCTCCTCGGCCATGGCCTCGCTCATGGCCCTCGGCCGGCAGCCACGGGCCGCGGTCGCCGAAGCCGTGGGCTGGCTTCACGGAGCCATCAAGGCTGGAGCCGAGATGACTGTGGGGCATGGTCACGGCCCCGTAAATCACATGTATAAATCCTAAACATCCCTATAATTACATCCATGATAATCAAAGTCAATGGCAAGGAGCGCGATATCGAGGCATGCTCATCGGTAGCCGCCCTGCTCTCCGCCGAAGTAATGATCTCAGCCGGAGGCATGGCAGTGGCCGTCAACGGCAAAGTAGTGCGCCGTCCCGACTGGGAGACTCGTATACTCAATGAAAATGATGACGTGATCATCATCAACGCCGCTTATGGAGGCTGATTTTATCTCGGTCATACTGACTCTCCCTCACACCTCCCTCTCTGCGGAGCGCGAGGCAGCATGCATCTCTCATCTCCTTAAGAGCGGAGCGGCAAGCTTCGTGCATCTGCGCAAGCCCGATGATCCCCGGCGTGTGAGCCGACTCATCGAACTGATCCCGGCTGCTCTGCACACGCGCCTGCGCATACACCGCTTTCCCGACATAGCCAGGCGCTCGGGCATAGGTTATCACCTGGCCGACGGAGAGGTTCCTCCTCCGGGACTCGCATGCACCCGCTCATGCCACAGTCTTGACGACGCCCTCAGGCCTGACAGGATGGCTTATCGATTTCTCTCTCCCATATTCAACTCCATTTCCAAGCCCGGCTACAACGCCGCATTCTCTCCCTCAGCCCTCATGGAAAACGGCCTGCCTCCCGGCACCATAGGACTCGGAGGCGTCACACCCCGCAGCTTCCTCTGCCTGGCACGCATGGGTTTCCATGGAGGCGCCATGCTCGGCTGGATATGGGAGGGTGCCGATGACGCCGAAGTCTTTGAGACACGCGTGAGCGTTCTGCTCGCGGCGCGTGCCATGGTGCGCGGCTTCAGCCTGCAGTTCATCACCTCGGCCCCCACGGCCGAGCTCACCGCGGCTCAGGCGATGCAGGCCATGAGAGGAGGATGCCGATGGGTGCAGGTGCGCATGAAGGATGCCCCCGACAGCGAGGTGAGAGAAGCCATAAGCCTCATAGGCGATGAAGCGCTCAGGCTCGGAGCCGCCCTCATAGTCGACGACCGTGTGGAGCTGGCCGCATCTATCCCGCAGGTGGCCGGGGTGCATCTCGGCCACAATGACATGCCCCGCCCCGAGGCGAGGAGCATGCTCGGCCCCGACAAAATCATAGGCAGCACAGCCAACACCCCGGAGCAGGCTCTGGCACTCGCTCCGGTGAGCGACTATCTCGGCGTGGGCCCTTTCCGCTTCACAACCACCAAGAAAAAACTCGCGCCTCTGCTCGGAGCCGCGGGCATAGCCGGAGTGTGCTCGGCCCTGCGCAGGGCAGCCTTGCCCGTGCCGGTAGTGGCCATAGGGGGGATTCTCCCGGCCGACCTGCCGCAAGTAATGAACACCGGGGCGAACGGAGTGGCCGTGAGCGGAGCCATCCATGCGGCCCCATCGCCCGAAGAGGCCACGGCGCAATTCCTCAGGGGCTGTCCCACGCTCAACAAAAACAATACTCATACTATAACCATATAATATATATGCAAGACACTTTAACAATCGGAGGACGCGAGTTCAGCTCACGCCTTTTCGTGGGCACCGGCAAATTCTCATCTCCCGAGGTGATGCTTGAGGCTGTGCTCGCCTCCCGGAGCCAGATGATCACGGTGGCCATGAAGCGGGTGAACATGCTCAATGAAGCCACCGACGACATGCTCACCCACATCAACCGCGAGCATGTGCAGCTCCTCCCAAACACGAGCGGGGTGCGCGACGCCGCCGAGGCCGTGCTCGCCGCCCAGATGAGCCGCGAGATATTCGGCACTTCTTTCATAAAGCTTGAGATACACCCCGACCCCAAGTATCTCCTGCCTGACCCTGTGGAGACCCTCAAGGCCACAGAGCTGCTTGCAGCCGACGGCTTCACGGTGCTCCCCTACGTGCAGGCCGACCCCGTGCTCTGCAAGCGCCTCGAGGAGGCTGGAGCCGCCGCAGTGATGCCTCTGGGCGCACCCATAGGCACCAACAAGGGCCTGCTCTCCCGCGACTTCCTTGAAATAATCATAGAGCAGAGCCGCGTGCCTGTTATTGTCGACGCCGGAATAGGCGTACCCTCACATGCCGCCCGCGCCATGGAAATGGGGGCCGCGGCCGTGCTCGTCAACACGGCGATAGCCGTAGCTGCTGACCCGGTGGCCATGGCACGCGCCTTCGACATGGCCGTGCAGGCCGGACGCATGGCTTATCTGGCCGGCCCCGGTGCCGTCAGCGCCTCGGCAAACGCCTCTTCTCCTCTCACTTCATTCCTGAATTCATAAAAAAACTCTCCTCTCATATCCATGAAAATAAGCGACATCGACGTCTCCTCTTATCCCAATAGCGAGAAAATATACGTGTCCGGCAAGCTGCATCCGGAGATACGTGTGGCCATGCGCCGCGTGCACCAGTATCCCACTGTCAAGATCGAAGATGGCAAGCGCGTGGAATATCCCAATGAAGACGTGACTATCTACGATACCTCCGGCCCATACACCGACCCTGACGTAGCAATCGATCTCTATGCCGGCCTGCCGCGCACCCGCACATCCTGGGTGGAAAAGCGCGGAGACACCGAGGAACTCCCCTCCCTCTCAAGCGAATACGGCCGCTTGCGCCTGGCCGACCGAAACCTCGACAATATCCGTTTCCCCCGCCTCCACAATCCCCGCAGGGCCAAGGAGGGACACCGCGTGACCCAGATGCACTACGCCCGCAAGGGAATAATCACCCCCGAGATGGAGTATGTGGCCATACGCGAGAATCTCGACAATGAGGCCCGCGGCATACAGAGCCACATCACTCCCGAGTTCGTGCGCGATGAAGTGGCCGCAGGACGCGCCATAATATCGGCCAACATCAATCATCCGGAGGCCGAACCCATGATAATAGGTCCCGCATTCTCCGTAAAGCTCAACACCAACATAGGCAACTCAGCCCTCTCCTCCGGCATTGAGGAGGAGATAAGCAAGGCTGTGTGGAGCTGCTACTGGGGAGGCGACACGCTCATGGATCTCTCCACCGGCGACAATATCCACGAGACCCGCGAGTGGATCATACGCAACTGCCCCGTGCCCGTAGGCACAGTGCCCATCTATCAGGCCCTGGAGAAGGTCAACGGCAATGTACGTGAACTCACATGGGAAATCTTCCGCGACACTCTCATAGAGCAGGCGGAGCAAGGGGTGGACTACTTCACGATACATGCCGGCGTGAAGCGTGAGCACGCCGACCTGGTAGGGGCCCGCCTCACCGGCTGCGTGAGCCGCGGAGGCTCCATCATGACCCAGTGGTGTGTGCTCCACAATCAGGAGAGCTTCCTCTACACCCACTTCGATGAGATATGCGAGATCCTCAACAAGTATGACGTGGCCGTATCTCTGGGCGACGGCATGCGTCCCGGCTCCACTCACGATGCCAACGACCGTGCCCAATTCCTTGAGCTGGAAGTGCTCGGAGAGCTCACCGAGAAAGCATGGGCCCACGACGTGCAGGTGATCATAGAGGGTCCCGGACATGTGCCCATGCACAAGATAGCCGAAAATATGACCAAGCAGATAGAATGCTGCCACAGGGCGCCCTTCTATACTCTCGGCCCTCTCACCACCGACATAGCTCCGGCCTACGACCACATCACATCGGCCATAGGCGCCGCGATCATAGGAAACCTCGGCACAGCCATGATATGCTACGTGACTCCCAAGGAGCATCTGTCACTCCCCTCGCTGGAAGACGTGCGCGAGGGCGTGATAGCCTATAAGATCGCTGCCCACGCGGCCGACCTTGCCAAGGGGCATCCCGGTGCCTCCGTGAGAGACGACGCTCTCTCCAAGGCGCGGTTCGACTTCCGCTGGAAAGATCAGTTCAATCTTTCGCTCGACCCGGCTCGTGCCCGCGAATACTATCTTGCAGGGCGCCGCGACGCTCCGGATGCCGATGATAAGTTCTGCACCATGTGCGGCCCCAACTTCTGCGCTATGCGCATTTCTCAAAACATCACCGACGAATGCAACAGGCAGTAAATCCTTTCGGCGAGGGTTTCGCTCAAGAGATTGACCGATATTCCTGGCAGGACACCATCGACGCCGTCGACTCCACTACGGAGGCCGACGTGCGCCGTGTGCTCGCCAAGGCTGCGGCCGGAGGCCCCGCACTCACGCCCGAAGACTTCATGTGTCTCATCTCCGAGGCCGCCGACCCTTTCCTGGAGGAGATGGCAGCCATGGCTGCCGGCATCACCCGGCGCCGCTTCGGCAAAACCATGAGTCTTTACATACCCATGTATGTGAGCAACGCCTGCACCAACAAGTGTGTGTACTGCGGCTTCAATCACGACAATCCATTCACGCGCACCACTCTCTCCCTCGAGCAGGTCAAAGCGGAGTGCGAGGCCATAAAGAAGCTCGCTCCCTTCGACAATATCCTCATTGTTAGCGGGGAGTATCCGGCCCTGTGCGGTGTGGATTATCTGGAGAAAGTGCTCGGAGTGTGCCGCCCTTATTTCAATAATATGACCATCGAGGTGCAGCCCATGCGCCGCGAGTGGTATGAACGCCTCACGCACGCCGGCCTCAACGGCGTGATATGCTTCCAGGAGACATATCACCGCGAGGCTTATAAGAAATACCATCCCCGAGGCATGAAGAGCCACTATGAGTGGCGCCTCAACGGATTCGACCGGATGGGGCAGGCAGGGGTGCACAAGATAGGTCTCGGCGTGCTGATAGGACTGGAGGACTGGCGCGCCGACATGACGATGCTGGCTCGCCACCTGCGCTATCTGCAGAAGCGCTACTGGCGCACCCGCTATTCCGTGAACTTCCCCCGCATGCGCCCCAGTGAGAGCGGCTATCAGCCGAATGTGGTGCTTAACGACCGGGAGCTCGTGCGGCTCACGCTGGCCTTCCGCATCTTCGACCATGACATAGATATCTCTTACTCTACCCGCGAGGCTCCCGCCCTGCGCGACGGCATGATGCCTCTGGGAGTGACCTCCATGAGCGCCGGCTCCCAGACGGAGCCGGGAGGATATGCATCCACGCCGGAGGCCCTGGAGCAATTTGAGGTGAGCGACACTCGCACTCCCGCTGAAGTGGTGCAGGCCATACGCGACCATGGCCTGGAACCTGTCTTCAAGGACTGGGACGCTATCTTTGACTGATTTTCACCACCCTTCAACCCCCTTCAACCTGTATCTATGGATAATCTTATCTCTGTGATAATCCCTGCGCACAACGCCGAGGCATTCCTGCCCGAATGCCTCGACAGCGTGCTGGGACAGACTCACTCTTCCTTGCAAGTGATAGCTGTGAATGACGGAAGCACCGATTCCACTCCCTCTATCCTTGCCTCCTATGCCGCACGCGACCCGCGCGTAGAGGTCATCACCATGCCGGGGTGCCGCGGAGTATCTGCAGCCCGCAATGCGGCCATAGACCAGATTAAGGGATCGTGGGTGACATTTGTGGATGCCGATGACGCCCTGGCTCCGCATGCGCTGGAATCGCTCTTAAAGACAGTACGGCGCGGAGATGCCGACATAGCCGTAGGGCACCATGTGCGTGTAGACAAGCTCCCCTCCTTCATGCCGCTGTCGCCGGGGCGATCCAAGGTCTCTCTCATGAGCGGAGAGACGGCCATGGTGAGATGTCTGCATCAGACGGAACTTGACGGATCGGTGTGGGGAAAGCTCTACACGGCCTCGCTCTTTGACCGGAAGGTGCGCTTCCGCGACACCCGCTTCGAGGATCTTGACATAATCTACAGGCTGTATGACCGTTGCCGCAGAGTGTGCATGCTCCGGGCCACAGTCTATTATTACCGTCGGCACGAGAATTCCTTCATAAGCGACATGAAGGCTCCGGGCCGGTTTGATGTGATAAACGTATGCGCCTCCATCCTACATTACACCCAACTCTACTCCCGGCGGGTGAAGCGCGCGGCCTATGCCCGCACTCTGGCGGCTTCGATGAATGTGCTCGGGCTAATATGGGCACACGGCTTGGAGGAACCTGAGCTGGAGGCGCAGTGTCTCAAGTACCTGAAGCTCTACCGGGGCACGGTGATGATGACCCGCGCCGCGCGCCGGCGCGACCGCATCGGCGCTCTTGCCGCGCATATGCCTGTGGTGATATTGCGCCGATTGCTGCGCCGAAGAGGAAGAAAGACGGTGTGAGCGACAAGAATATGTTAAAGAACATATTTATTGCGATAAACATTCTTAGTATGCAATGTGTTACGTTTGTATAAAATCCTAAAAATCTGTTAACGCATTATGAAAAATCACACTACCCTCTTCCGTACGTGCCTCTCTCTGCTTCTCGGCATATCAGTCCTTCCTCTGCTTGCTCAGGAAAAGCAAGTAAAAGACCACACCACCAAGCCTGAAGTATATTTCCTCCGCGAGGGTGATGTGGCCAACAGTCTTTATCTGCTGCCTCCTCCTCCCGAGGGGGGCTCCATTCTATGGCTCTATGACAAGAGCCGCTATGACTGGGGCAAGCTGCAGCGCAACACTCCCCGCGGCGACCAGGCCTTCTCCGACGCTCATGTGGAGGCCAACGGTGTGCCCGAGGCTTTCTCCGAAGCATTCGGCATTGAAATCAACGAGCAGAACACTCCCGAAATCCTCAAGCTCGTGATAGGAATGCGTGAGGATGCCGGCGATCTTGCCACCCGCGAGGCCAAGAATCACTATATGCGCACCCGCCCGTTTGCCTTCTTCGGCGAGGATACCTGCAACCCCGAGCAGCAGGCCGAGCTCTCCACCAACGGCTCCTATCCTTCGGGCCATACATCCATCGGATGGGCCACGGCTCTCGTGCTGGCCGAGCTGAATCCGGCTCGCCAGAACGAGATACTGAAGCGTGGCTATGACATGGGCGAGAGCCGCGTGATATGTGGCTATCACTTCCAGAGCGATGTGGATGCCGCCCGCCTCGTGGCAAGCGCCGTGGTGGCACGCCTCCATGCCGATCCCGGATTCCAGGCACAGCTTGAAAAGGCCCGCAAGGAGATGGCCCGGCTCATCAAGGACGGAAAAGTGAAGGCCAGCACTCTTGTATTCACGGAGGAAAACTGATCTCTCCTCCCTCTGCTATAGCAAACTATTATCTTTTAAAGATAACCATTAGAAATCCATGACACCCAAAATTATACTCCCCCTTCTGGCGCTGGCTCCTCTGGCTGCTCTGGCAGAACCGGACATGACCCGCACCACAACCACCACAACGGCCGACGGCGTGACCACCACCGTGACCGAGACTATCACAACCACAGCTGTGACTGATGCGCCCGACAACGCACCTAAGCTCAAGATCACTCCGAGAGGACGCATCCTTATGGATGGCGGCGTATTCATCACCAACGACCGCGACCAGTTCAAGGATGGTGTGGACGTACCCGACGTCAGAGTAGGCGTGAATGCCTCCTATGGCAACTGGAAAGCCACTATAGACATAGGCTACGCCTTCGGCAAGGTAGGCCTGAAGGACATCTTTGTGGAATATGACTTCAACAAGCACAACCTGCTCCGCTTCGGCTATTTCGTGCACCAGTTCGGCCTGCAGGCAGCCACCTCCTCATCAATGAAGGTGAGCATGGAGGAGCCTACATCCAATGAGGTGTTCGGCTATCCCCGTCTTCTCGGCGTGATGTATGTGCACGACAAGGGAGACTTCCTCGCCACAGTCTCGGCCCACGCCGAGAGCGCGGCAATGAAGCTTACAGCCGGCGAGCTGGGCGAGACCGGCTACGGAGGCATCACGCGCCTCGTGTGGCGCCCGCAGCATTCCACCGGCAATGTCGCCCAGGTGGGATTCTCGGCAGCCTTCTCCGGCGCCCAATACAGTTCCGACCCGGCTCTGAATCACCATGTGTATGACCTGAACGCCAATTTCCCCACGCGCATCAATCAGGTGAGTGCTGTGGGCGCAGACATAAATGATGCCCGCAACATGTTCAAGTTCACTCCGGAATTGCTGCTGTGCCGCGATCAGGTGGCGCTTGAGAGCCAGTACTACTGGCTGCAAGTGTCACGCAAGAATCACGCTCCGGCCTATCGCGCCTATGGTGCCTATGGCCTTCTGCGCTGGCTTGCCATAGGGGGCAACTACGCTTATTCGCACGCCGACGGCGGCCTTGCCACCCCTGCCCCGAAGAGCCTGGAGTTTGTGCTCGGATATAACTATACCTGCCTTTCCTCCAATCGCACGGGGATATACGGCGGCCGCGTAAATGACGTGAGCCTCACGGCCAACTGGTACATCAATAAATACATGATATGGCGCCTGCGTGCCGGCTACACTCATCGCTTCGACCGCAGTGGCGCGCCCGACGTGAACCTCGGTGCTATCCAGACCCGCTTCCAGATCATCTTCTGATATCAGCTGCAGCATATCACAGCCCCGTCTGCCCAGGCAATGCCTGTAAACGCAGACGGGGCTGTGTGTTTATTACAACGGGGAGGGGCGTATTACTTTTTCTTGCCCTTCTTCATGAATATGTCGAAGTTGCCGTGGCGGGCCGGCTGTGCGGATGCCGGCTCACTCTGCTGCTTCCAGCCTTTTTTCTTGGGCTTGGGAGTGATGGGCTTGCCTTTGTGGATGAAGCTCTTGCCCTTGGGCGAGATTACGTCGGCATCATCGTGGGCATTGTCGGCAAAATGCTCTCGGCGGCGTGATGACTTGCCCTTCACCTTTGCGTCGCGCCTGTCGCTGCGGTTCTTCCTCCCTTTGGAAGAGAAACCGTAGTCCCGGCCTTCGGCCGCCACCTCGGCGTAGAGACGGGTGCCATAGAAGTCTTCTCCCTTGAGAGATGATATGACACGTGATGAGTCACCCTTGCGCACATCAAAGAGAGTGTAGCCTCCGAGCAGGTCAATGCGGCCTATTTCGGGCTTGGATCCGCTCACGTTGCGGTTGATTATCTCCATGAGATTGCCCGGGAAGAATCCCTGAGCCTTGCCCACGTTGAGATAAATGCGCTCGTATCCCTCTTCGGCCGAACGGCGGTCTTTGTCGCGGTCTCCGCGGAAGCCCTTCTTTGAGCGCTCCTTCTTCTCGGAGCGGCGAGTTTCGGCCTCGGCGTTGAGGTTGATGTCGGGCATGTCGCGGTAATAAGCCAGCAGTCGGTTGAATTCAAGCGAGAGGACTCGCTTGAGCAGATCCTCCTCGGAAAGCCACTCGAGCTTCTTGCGCACTGCGGGCAGATACTTTGCCATCTGCTCCTCGTTGACTTCCACACGCTCCAGGCGGTCGGCCATATTATAGAGCTGCTTCTCTATGATATGTCCCGGGGTGGGCACTTGCCTATATTCAAAGTCCTTGCCTATGCGCTTCTCTATCTCGCGGAGCTTCCCCTTCTCGCGAGAGTGGATTATAGCTATGGAGACACCCGTCTTGCCGGCGCGTCCGGTGCGCCCGGAACGGTGGGTGTAGACGGCCACGTCATCAGGCAGCCCATAGTTCACCACATGTGTGAGGTCGTCCACATCAAGGCCGCGTGCCGCCACATCGGTGGCCACGAGGAGCTGGGTGACATGGTCGCGGAATTTCTTCATGGCCAGGTCGCGCTGCGCCTGGCTGAGGTCGCCGTGCAGACAGTCGGCATTATATCCGTCGGCTATCAGCTTGTCGGCTATCTCCTGAGTCTCGCGCTTTGTGCGACAGAAGATTATGCCGTAGATTGCGGGATTGTTGTCTGCCACGCGCTTGAGGGCGAGATACTTGTCGTGGGCCTTCACCATGTAGTAGATATGCTTCACCGAGCGGGCGCCCTCATTCTTGTTGCCGGCCACAAATTCCACCGGCTGCTTCATGAAGCGGCCGGCTATGCCGGCTATCTCCTTGGGCATCGTGGCCGAGAACATGAGCATCTTGCGCTGCTCGGGGACATGGGTCAGGATTTCGTTGATGTCGTCGAGGAAGCCCATGTTGAGCATCTCATCGGCCTCATCGAGTATCACAGTGTGCACATGTTGGAGCTTCACCTCACCGCGCTTTATCAGGTCGATGAGTCGCCCCGGAGTGGCCACTATGACCTGCATGCCCTTGCGCAGGGCACGTATCTGGCTCTCTATGCTGGAGCCGCCATAGACGGGGAGTATTTTCAGGCCATCCACATATTTTGCGAAGTCGGCCAGGTCGCCGGCTATCTGGAGGCACAATTCACGGGTGGGCGCTATGACAAGCGCCTGAGTGGAAGAGCCTGCCGCGTCAATGCGCTGGAGCACCGGGAGGCCGAAGGCGGCTGTCTTGCCGGTGCCAGTCTGAGCCAGTCCTATCACGTCGCCATCCTTAGCAAGGAGGTGGGGGATGACCATCTGCTGGATGGGCATGGGGTGCTCAAAGCCGAGTTCCTGGATGGCGTGGAGCAGATCGGCGCGCACACCAAGGTCGGCAAAGCTCACCTGGCTTTCCTGCTCGGAGGTAAGTTCATCGGCCGGGTCCACTATCAGTTCCTGCACATTGCCGGGCACATCGTCACGGCTCACATTTTCGGAGTCAACGCCCGAGATAAGCTCATCGGCGGGCTCTATAAAGGATTCATTCATAATTCAGGGTTATATACGCGGGAAGCGCCGCGATGGGCGCTTCCCGCAGTTTCTGTAATAATGCTTCTCCACCGGGAGAGTTTTGCGGAGAAACGGGTAAGTTCTTTTTCAGATCACTTGCGCAGGGGAGCTATATCCTTGCCTTTGTCGAGAAAATGGTCGCCGGTGGAGCGCACTATCTGCTCAAAGTAAGTCTTGTCGTAGCCGGGGAATTCGGGGTATACGGGCATTCCGTGCTCGCTATAAATGAATTTTCCCCGGTTGTCGAGTTTCTTCCGGTTGCCGTCCATGAATCGCACCACGAGGAATCGGTCGAGCTCGCGGTATGCGTCGGTGGCCAGCTTCGCCACATGTGCAGCGCGGGTGTTGGCAGCCTGAGCCACCGCCTGAGTTCCGCCCGACTCCAGGAGAGAGAGAAGAGTCTCATCTTCTTTGGCGGCACCTACGCGGAAGAGATCCTCGAGGCCCGACTGCACCTTGCGTATGTCGCCTATCATCTGGTCATAGCGGTTGTAGGCCTGATTGGCCACGCGGTTGGTCATCCAGAAGTTGGCCGTGTCGGAGTAAGTGTTCATGTCGCCGTTGCCCTTGCGCACCTCCCAGGGGATCTCGGTCATTGAGCTGCGGAATGGCATGTAGACGCAAGTATTGGCGTCGTCGGTGCCGAACCATAGTATACCTCCCACTGCGTCGGGATATTGCGGGCGGCTCTGGGAGATGAAGCTCCAGCCGGTCTGCTGAGTGGCTACGGCGCGCTCATGCATGTAAGTCTTGCCGTCCACCTCATAGTCCATAGGGCGCCAGCGGTAGGGCACATGGTACGGGCCTGCACCTATGTCGCCTGTCATATCGAAGGGGGTATCCTCAAAGTGGTCGCGCATGCGCTCCGCCATGTTGGCAACAGTGATCTTGCCCGGCTCATCGGGGAAGATATAGAGGGGCATGGGCTCTGTGCTCTCGCCGTTGCACCAGGCGAAATACTTGTCGGCATCTTTGTTGAAGCGACGGAAGAAGCTCCACACGCGCGCGTCGCAACCGCGGAGCGTGCCGTAATCGTACTGCTCATAGACGTCGGCAAAGCTGAAGTCTTTATCCTTGCCGGAGTACCAGCCTTTGCGGCGTGCGAAGTCCACGAGATCCTTGGAGTACATCACATTCTTCTTATCCTTGAAGTCCACGCGGCGTATGCGCGGCTGATTGGCGTGGCCCGATATGGCCCCGTCGGGGATACGCACGGCCACCCACACGGCACCCTTTTCCGCACCCTTTCCTATCAGCTCCATCACCCACACCTCATCCTTGTCGGCTATTGAGAAGCTCTCGCCGGAGGATGCATAGCCGTATTTCTGCACGAGGTCATCCATTATCTTTATGGCCTCGCGGGCAGTGCGTGCGCGCTGGAGAGTGATATATATGAGAGAGCCGTAGTCTATTATGGCAGTTCCGGTCGTGTCCATGCATTCCTTGCGTCCGCCCCAGGTGCTTTCAGCTATCACGAGCTGGTGTTCATTCATGTTGCCCACCACGTTATAAGTGTGTGCCACCTCCGGGATTTCACCGAGAGGCTTTCCAGTGTCCCATTCCACCACTTTGCGCATGGCTCCGGGAGCATGGTCGGCGGCCGGCTGGTGATACAGCTCGCCATAAAGACTGTGGGAGTCGGCGGCATAGGTCACGATGTTGGAACCATCGGCAGTGGCGCCGCGGGTAGCGATAAAATTTGTACAGGCATCGGCGGCGGCCGGCGCGAGCATTAAGGCGGCAGCGGCCAGGGATACGATTGACTTCATGTGAATAATCAGTTAAATTCAGAGGCTGTAAATAACAGCTGATTGTATGTATTAAATGGCATAGATTTCCGCGAAGTTACGAAAAAACATCCATATTCGCAAATCCGAAAAAAAACATCCGGTTTAACGGTACATTATTTTGGCAGGTTGAATTCTTTTTCTTAAATTTGCGAGGTGAATCTGTTATGAATATTCCACAAAGGACATCGTGAGATGTGATGGATTTATGAATTTTTACTACCTATGGCTAAAATCATATGATTATTAATAAATAATTAATATTAATTACTTAATAACAACAACATGAAGAAAATCTTTCTCTTCCTGACGATTTTCGTGGCGGCTTTTGCGCTTTCAGCCGCTCCACGGGAATTCACACGACGGGCAAGCGTGCCGGCTACAGACGGCACCCCGTCAGTGGGAGCCAAATTTGGAGAACGTGCTGCCGTGATGCGTAATCTTCGCCGCACTTCTTCCTTGCCCTCGGCTCTTTATCAACCTCTGCGTGCAGCATCATTCTCTGCCGCGCCCGCTTTCGCCGATCCTCTGCACGGCGAGCTCTACGCCGCCGTTTGCTACGATGATTCCAAGTCTTCTTTCGTGCCGGGTCTCTTCAAAGTGCCTCTGAACGCCAACACCGGCATGGAGACGGTGTTCACCAACAATATGATCGATATCGGCCCCTTTGTGGCAGGCAACAAGCTCTACATGCCTCACCGTGATCTCACGACGGGCCTCGTATCGGGTATTTCCGTATTTTCCATCCCTTCCGGCGAGGTAGAAAACATCATCCCATGTTCGTGCAACTACACCTGGGGCACAAGCACATGGATGCCTTCCATGAACGCTGCGATAGTCTTCGGCCTCGGCGCTTCCAACAATGCGCTTCTCAAGGTGGAGCTTGACGGCACTGTGACCGAGCTGGCCTCATACTCCACATCGTTTGACCTTCTCGGCGGCCTGGCCGCATCGGCCGAGGGAAAGCTCTATGGCCTTTCCAAGGCCGGCGTGCTCTATGCCATCAACACCTCCAATTACAATACCACTGTAGTAGGCAATACAGGAATTCAGAGCGAATATGCCTCCTCCATGGCCTATGATGATAAGAATGGGCTGATTCACACCGTGAATTCTCCTGAAAGCGCCAGCTCCTTATATTCCATCGATCCTGTGACAGCCGCTGCCACTGTGCGCTATAGCTTCAACGGCAGCATGCAGTTTGCATACATGTATATGGGCGATCCTCTGGCCGATAACGACGCTCCTGCCGCCGTATCCGACCTCAAGGCTGTTTTTGAGAATGGATCACTCAGCGGCAAAGTTTCCTTCACCGCTCCCTCTACCACCTATTACGGTGCTCCGGCCTCCGGCTCCATTTCATATACCGTGAAGGCCGGCAACTCCCAGCCCGTCACCGGCACCACTGCATTCGGAGCCGGCACGGTAGAGGTGTCCGTGACTCTCTCAGCTCCCGGCCCATACACCGTGGAGGTGTTCTGCTCCAACGACAAGGGTGACGGCCCGGTGTCGGAGTGCTCAGGCTATGCCGGCGATGACGCCCCGATGCCTGTGGAGAATGTAAGCCTCGCATATGCCGGCGGCAAGCTATCCCTTACATGGGATGCTCCTCGCGGCATGAATGGAGGCTATGTGAATCCGGCACAGGTGAGCTATGCCATCACCCGATATGTGAACGGTGTAGCCACAGAGCTTCCCGCCGTAAGCGGAGCGACCTCTTTCAGCGAAAACTGGACGGAACCCACCGAGTATTTCGAAAGCATCTACTATGACGTGAAATGCGTATACAACGGCACTCCCACCCTCTCCACGCCGTCCAACACCTTGCTTCTCGGATGCATCTTGCCCCCCTATGAGCTGCCTCTCGACAATGTGGCCGATGCCCGCTCACTCTTGGTGATCAACAATAATCATGACAGTGCCACTTGGACTTTCAACACTACACGCGGCAAGGGGGCCATGTGCTACAACTGGAGCGACACCCAGAAGGGTGATGACTATCTCGTGCTTCCGGGTGCCCGCCTGGAGAAGAACAAGGCCTATTTCTTCAATTTCATCACAGGCGTGGAGGGTGTGAATTATCCCGAAACCTACATGGTGGTAGTGGGCAAGACACCCACAGTGGAAGGCCTGAGCAAGGTGCTCAAGGAGGAGACTGAGACCAATACGGTATATGGCATAAATGACGACGACGTCCTTCTGGGAGATCGCGAGAGAATCATGTTCATTCCCGAGGAAGACGGCATCTACTATTTCGCCATCAAGGCCACATCTCCTGTCAACAGCTATCGCCTCTATGTGAGCGACATGTCAATCTCCGCTGCCATAGCCACTACAGCTCCGGCAGCAGTCAATAATCTCAAGCTCACTCCCGGCGCCGCCGGCGAAGAGGAGGTGACCATAGAGTTCACCGCTCCGGCGCTTGACCTGAAGGGTGCGGTGCTCGCCGACCTCGACAGAGTCGAGATCTATCGCGGAGAAGAGATGATAGGCTCGGTAAATCCCGAGCCCGGCAAGGCTGCCAAGTATGAGGACAAGAATGCCGGTTCAGGCTTGGTGACCTATACTGTGGTGCCTGTCAACTCAAGCGGACAGGGCGTCTCAGCGAAGGCCAGTGTCTATGTCGGTGTCAAAAATCCCGCAGCTCCTGCCGAGGTGCTGGTGGCCCGTGGCGCTGACGGCGGCGAGGTGATAGTGAACTGGACTCCCGTGACCGAAGACGTAAATGGTGTGCCCATCTCCGATGTGGTATACACTGTGCTCATGTATGACTCCGCTCAGAACAGATGGGCGCCGGCCTCTCCCGACATCACCGAGACTACCTACACCTTGCGTGTCTGTGAGGCCAATGCTCCTCAGAGCTTCGCACAGTTTGCCGTAATTGCCACCAACAAGTCAGGCAGCGGCCCGGGCACTGTAGCCGATCCTACTCCTATAGGCGCCGCCTACGACATGCCCTATAATGAAAGCTTCAAGATCAACCAACTGCTCGGCATTATCGACGTTGAGGGCGAGATGCAGTGGACGATAGCCGACGACACCAACATGCAGGGAATAACCAGCCAGGACAACGACGGTGCCTTCGGTGCATGCCAGGCCTCCAATCCGGGCGATGAAAGCCGTATCTTCACCGGCTATATCTCTATTCCCGCCGATGTGAAGAGTCCGGTATTCTCCTACTATTATTATTGCCAGGCGGCCGATGACCCCAACTACTATCAGGTGTACATCAACGATGGCTCTGGCCGCTTTGAGCCTCTCGGGCAGCCCGAAATTATAGGCAACGCCACCGTAGGCTCCTGGAACCGTGTGGTGCTCCCTCTCGATGCCTATAAGGGCAAGAATGTGCAGATTGCCGTCAATGTCAAGATCATGGGCATATATCCCAATGAATTCATCGACAACATGAGCATACAGTCGATGCTCGACAAGGATCTCTCTATATCTCTATCTCTGCCTGAAAATGTAATACCCGGCGAGACTCTCGCCGTAAATGCAACGGTGGAGAACCGTGGTGTGGACTCTCAGACCTGCAGCGTGACAATATATTTGAACGACGTACAGGTCTACATATCCCAAGACGTTACCCTCGCCTCTGCATCCAAGCAGTCCTTCTCCCATAACCTTGTGGTGGACAAGCTTGCCGCCGATGAGCTGAAAATCATGGCTGTTGTCAACTGCGCTGATGACAATGACTGGACTAACAATCACATGATCGACTTCGTGAAGGTGGATCATCCCTCCTATCCGGCCGTGAATGACCTCAGTGCCGAGGTTGCTTCCGATAAGAGCGTGACACTCAACTGGTCGGCTCCGGATACAGAAGACAGCGGAGCGGCCATACTGGACAGCCTTGAGGAGCTCGGCTCCTTCGCCAACATGAACATAGGCGACACCGGCGACTGGATATTCATCGACCGTGACAACCAGATGGTGGGAGGATTCCAGAATCTGGAAATTCCCAACATCGAGAGTCCCAGCACCTCTTCTTTCTTTGTGCTTGACTACACTCACCCCAACTTCGACACCTCGTTCAAGGCACACAGCGGCAACCAGTGTCTGGCAGCTCTGTTCAACAGCAATCTGGCAGCCAACGATGACTGGGCCATCTCTCCCGAACTCGCAGGCTGCGCCCAGACCATCTCATTCTATGCCCGCGCATATTCTCCCGAATATCCGGAGATGCTCGAGGTGCTCTATTCCACTACCGACACCAAGCCTGAAAGCTTCACTGCAGTGACCCGCTTCGAGGGTATAAGCGTGACAATGAACGCACAGAAGGAATACGTATGGTCCAAGTACAGCTTCTCTGTTCCTCAGGGAGCCAAGTATTTCGCAGTGCGCTTCGTGAGCTGTGACACATTCATGATCATGCTTGATGACTTCTCCTATATTCCTGCCCACGCCGAACCTCTCCTGGTGGAGGGCTACAACATCTATCGCAACGGCGAGAAGCTCAACGACAAGCCCCTCACCTCTACTACATTCACCGATCCGGAGTATGTGCCCGAGGCCGCTTACATCGTGACTGCCGTTTACAAAGAAGGTGAGTCTAAACCCAGCAACGTTGTATATCCTCACGGCACCGGCATTGACTCCGTAATGGGTTCAATCACAGTGAGAGGCATGCGCGGAGAAATAATCGTGAGCGGCACCGACGCTCAAGTCACTGTCATAGATATGCAAGGCCGTGTAATCTACAATGGCGAAGCCGGCCGCATAGCAGCTGCTCCCGGCGTATACGCAGTGCGCGTAAATAACCGCAACTGCAAGGTGATAGTAAAATAATCCCTTAATCATTCCCATATCTTCAAGGATGGCCCGGTTGACCCGAGGTCATCCTTGATTTTTTTCGGCATATCATCCCGGAATAAATACGCTCTGCTGATAAACACAACTGACAAAACAGACACATAAACAGACTGTCAATTTATCAAACGATACTATAATCAATATATAAATCGACAAATAGACATGAAACCCTGCATCGGCCTCAATATAAAATTGAACACATAACAATTTGATTTAGTACACATTGGTCAAATATAGTAAAAAAAATATATAAAATTTATTTGGATTTCTAAAAATGTTTGATTACCTTTGAGCAGTTTTAATAACTAATTCTTATTGCTTATGAAGAGCAAGTATTTAATATATCTGCTGCCGGCGGTGCTTCTCGGTGCCTGCAGCGATGACGAGCCGAAGAATCCGGCAAGCGAGTACCCAGACAAGACGGAGTTTGAGCGTATTGCAAAAGGGCGTACCTGGAAAGCCGATGATGTGAAATATATTGACTCCCGTGGTAATTCCTTCGATTGGTGTGGAATTTCAGGTGGATATACTTATCAACCCTCGGGATTTCTGCTCAGAGATAATGATTGCCTGTTTGCAGCATATTATTATATGGCAAAACCCAGGCGTCATACAATGCTATGGACATACGATGAGAAGACGGGAATGCTTTATTTCTATATATCATCCTTTTTTAATGAAGATAATCGTTGCTATATAGAATCTATTTCTGAAAATGAAATAATTATCCGAAAGGATTTCGGTATATTGCATGAAGGATTTTACGAGTACGAGAATGGCATAGAATTTGATTATACCGGAAAGAGGGATGAGGGTTCTTACGCAAGATGCATCTATCACCCTGTAGCCGAGGAGGATGCGGACAACTATTGGTCGCAGTATCCTGTGATTGATGGCCCGGTATACGGCATTCCTTCGGCCGGAAAATGATTCTGCCTGTGGCGCATATCCGGTAATAACGCCTGACATAGCGGCATGACCGCAATAATATCTCAACCCTGCCCGGGCATAGGTTTTAAGGCCTCCGCCCGGGCAGGGTTGAGATATGCATAGATGGGTATGACAGGTGTGTAGCGGTAATGGGCAGGCAGTGATATTTCAAGGAGAATGGAGGGAGGGTGTCTTTTCCTAAAATAAGTGTTTATCTTTTTGGAGGCAAATGATTTTTTGAGTATCTTTGCCAATCGGTGGCGCGGCATGCATATTTTCAAGCATGCCGGGAGCGACTTTTTGCCCTGTGAGGCGTTTTATATTCTGAGGACGGAACTTCCTTATCAGTATTATAATCTCATTAATCAGAAACACATATAATGGCTAAATACATCACCTTATTGCTGGCGATTCTCTGCTCTTTTGCAGGATTCCGTGCGCATAGCTATGAGGCCGCAGACTCTCTCTCCGGCAAATATCTTTTTCTTCATCTGCCGGGCGATGCCCTGCAGCTCATCCCGGAGTCCACACGTGTGGACATGGTGGATTATTACGAGGCGGGACAGAAGTATCGCCCCTTGAATTCACTTAGGGGCTATTGCTCGCTTGACTCGCTCACGGCCTCTTATGCCAGAGTGACTGTCTCTGCTGCAAGCGATGTGCAGATGTGTGTGCTCCCTTGCGGAAAGCAGCGTGTGGCCGCGGTGGTGTACACTGTCGACGGAGGCGACAGTCCCGACTCTCAGCTCCTGTTCTACGACGCTGCCTTGCGGGAGCTGCCTCTGAAGAGATATTTCAAGGAGCCGGAGCTGGAAGCGTTTATGGTGAAGAGCAAGGAGGCCAGGGCCATGCAGCAGCTTGTGCCCTTCCTGCTTGTGAGCTATGAGCTTGAGCCTTCCTCCACAGGGGCCACACTCACCGCACGCCTGAATGTGGAGGGATCGATGACGGAAGAGGATTTTGCCCGCATAAAGCCATTTATTGCCACCGAATCACTTATTTATACATGGGATGGCCACAGGTTCAGCCTTCCCCGCAAATGATAATACCTATATATCAATATGACTAAACCGGTAAGAGTGCGCTTCGCACCATCACCTACGGGCCCGCTGCATATAGGCGGCGTCCGCACCGCTCTCTTCAACTATCTGTATGCCCGCCGCCATGGGGGCACTATGATTCTGCGTATTGAGGATACCGACTCCCAGCGTTTTGTGCCGGGTGCCGAGGAATATATCATAGAAAGCCTCGGGTGGCTCGGCGTCACCATCGATGAGGGTGTGGGCGTGGGGGGCCCTCACGGCCCCTATCGCCAGAGTGAGCGCCGTGACATTTACCGCCGGTATGTGGATCAGCTCCTTGAGGCCGGACGCGCCTATATAGCCTTCGACACCCCGCAGGAGCTGGCTGCCGCGCGTGAGGCCACGCCCAACTTCCAGTATGACGCCTCGACCCGCATGCAGATGCGCAATTCGCTCACGATGAGCGAAGAGGAGGTGAGACGCCTCATCAATGCGGGCACGCAATATGTTGTGCGCTTCAAGATAGAGCCGGGGCGCGATGTGGTAGTTGATGACCTGGTGCGCGGCAAGGTCACGATCAATTCCTCGATACTCGATGACAAGGTGCTCTATAAGAGTGCCGATGACCTGCCCACTTATCACATGGCCAACATTGTGGATGACCATCTCATGGAGGTCTCCCACGTGATACGCGGCGAGGAGTGGCTGCCCTCGGCACCGCTTCATGTGCTTCTATATGAGGCTCTCGGCTGGGCCGACTCCATGCCTGCTTTCGTGCATCTGCCTCTGCTGCTCAAGCCGGTGGGCAATGGAAAGCTCTCGAAGCGCGACGGCGACAAGCTCGGCTTCCCTGTCTTCCCTCTCGACTGGAAGGATCCTGCCTCGGGAGCTATCTCTGCCGGCTATCGCGAGAAGGGCTATCTGCCTGAGGCTGTGGTCAATTTCCTCGCTCTGCTCGGATGGAACCCCGGTGATGACACCGAGGTGATGAGTATGGAGGAACTGACGGAGAAATTCTCCTTCGACCATTGCTCCAAGGCCGGCGCGAAGTTTGACTATAAGAAAGGAATCTGGTTCAATCACGAGTATCTCAAGTCCATGCCCAACGAGAGGCTTGCCGAGCTGTTTCTCCCGGTGCTTGAGGCCCACGGATATGGAGACGCGCCACGCGCCTATGTGGAGCGGGTGGCCGGCATGCTCAAGGGGCGCATAGACTTTGTGGCCGACCTGTGGCGCGAGGGAGACTTCTTCTTCAAGGCTCCTGAGGAATATGCCGAGAAGGATGTGAAGAAGCGCTGGAAAGAGGGAATGCCGCAGATCATGGAGGAACTCACAGGCGTGCTGGAGTCGATCGATGACATGACCAGTGCCAATGCCGAGAAGATAGTGCTTGGCTGGATTGCCGACAAAGGTTATCATCTGGGCAATGTGATGAATGCCTTCCGCCTGGCTGTGGTGGGCGCCTGCCACGGGCCTCACATGTTTGACATCACAGAGCTGATGGAGAAGCAGGAGGTCATAGCCCGTGTGCATCGTGCCATAGAACGTCTCGGCTGAAGAAGCACCATAATCGTGTGAGTACCGTATATGTCAACATAGGCACCAATCTTGGCGACCGCCACTCCAATCTGAGCCGCGCGCTCGCAGGGGTGGCCGCCGGATATCGGTTGCTTGCCGTGAGCAGCACGGTGGAGAGCGAACCCTGGGGCTTCGCCAGCGAGCATGGATTCCTTAATCTGTGCGCGGCTTTCGACTCGGGAGCAAGCTCCCCGCTTGAGGTGCTCGATGCCATGCAGGAGGTGGAGCGGTCAATAAGCCCGGCTTCCCACAGAAATCCCGACGGCAGCTATGCCGACCGCATAATCGACATCGACATCGTGCATATAGAGGGGATAGAGATGCATTCCCCACGACTCACGCTCCCCCACCCTCACCTGCATGACCGCGATTTCTTCCTGCTTCCCTTCAGGGAGGTGTCAGAGAAGATCCACGGTGACTGAATCGAGCATCATCACTGCCTCGCGGCTAAGACGTATATGCGTTCCGCTCTCTGAGAGATGCCCGCGCCTCAGGTGAGGCTCCGCGCTTGCAAGAAGCTGCCCGAGGGCCTCGCGCCCGAAGAGACGCGAGTATTCCTCTACATCTATTCCTGCTGCCGTGCGCAGCCGTGTCATCACATATTCCTCCCTTATTTCCTCCCGGCTCAGTTCTTCGGTAATGAAGAACGGGCCGGGATTACTGTCACTATAATGATGGATGAAGGCCGCGGCATCGCAGGGATTTGAGCGACGCTGACATTGGCCGTCATAGCTGTGGGCGCCGGCCCCAAGCCCGAGATAGGGCGTGCCCCCCCAATAGGAGGAATTATGGCGGGATTCCCGGCCGGGAAGCGAGTAATTGCTTATCTCATAGTGCACATATCCGGCCTTCTCAAGAGCCTCTGTGAGAGCGGAATACATGGCAAGACTCCATCCCTCGGGCAACTCTGAGAGACGCCCTTGTCTGCGCATTAGGGCCAGCGGGGTGCCCTCTTCCCACATGAGTGAATAGGCAGAGATGTGCTCGGGGCGAAGAGCTATGGCCCGGGCCAGAGTACGCTCCCAGCTTTCGGGCGTCTGCCCCGGAAGGCCGAATATCAGGTCGATGCTCACATTGCCTATGCCTCTGAGCAGGGCATAGGCCTCCAGAGCCTGTGCCGACGTGTGACGCCGCCGCACCATCTTCAGCTCCGCATCATCGAAGCTCTGCACCCCCATGCTCACTCTACTTATCCCGCACTCCTTATATAAGTCTACAAGCGCCGCAGAGACATCATCGGGATTGACCTCCACAGTAAATTCCTCAACCTCGGGAGCCACATCACGCAAAGCTGCGGCAAGACGCCTGAAATCAGCCTGCGGCATGAGTGATGGAGTGCCCCCACCTATATATATAGTAGTTACTTTCTCACCCCTGAGCTCGCCTATGCGCATGTGCAACTCTCTGAGAAGAGCCGAAACATAATCCTTCCAGGGAGCATTGCGCGCCCCAATGCTGTAGAAATCGCAATATATGCACTTTTTCGCACAATAGGGAATGTGAATGTATATGCCTGCCATAGATATCGGGAACCTGAAGATTAGATGCTATACTGCAAATAAAGGTTAATATTAGTAGCTATAAAGAGCAATATTGTTAAATAACTATAATTTATCCGATTTTTATTATGTTACAATGATTCGGTAAAAATTACCGAAGTAGTTGAAAGTTAAGTTAATATATC